>JAFVWO010000042.1 GCA_017501625.1 Alistipes sp. | reverse complement strand
GTAGGTAACCACAAGGAGCTCCGCTACCAGAAGAACATCATTGACAAGACTGCCGAGGCTGTATTTGCTGAGCGCAACGACCGCATCGACTACCTCGTAGGTACGATGATTGAGGTACCTCGCGCTGCTGTTACAGCTAATCAGATTGCTGAGGTTGCCGAGTTCTTCTCATTCGGTACTAACGACCTTACGCAGATGACTCTCGGCTTCTCGCGTGACGATATCGCTAAGTTCTTGCCTATCTACCTCGAGAAGAACATCCTGAAGAATGACCCCTTCAAGATTTTGGATCGCAATGGTGTAGGTCAGCTCATCCGCGAGGCTGTGTTCAAGGGTCGCACTACACGTCCCGACCTTAAGTGCGGTATCTGCGGTGAGCACGGTGGTGAGCCCTCATCTGTAGAGTTCTGCCACTATGCAGGTTTGAACTACGTTAGCTGCTCGCCCTATCGTGTGCCTATCGCACGCCTTGCAGCGGCTCACGCGGCTCTCAACGAGAAGTAATAAAATGAGCTTATTGCAACAAGGGGTTGCCGGATTATCCGGCAGCCCCTTGTTTCGCTCTACGGTTATTATAGTTATTATATATATATAAATAGGTATAGCGCCATATATAATCTGCGGTGTGGTCAAATAATTAGATTTATTAAAAAATTAGTCGCAATTATTTGGTCGTTTCAAAAAAAAGCACTAATTTAGTAGTGCGAAACGAATTATACATTAATCTTAATATTTGAAAAGTTATGATTATCACATTTAATGAATTGCGCCGCATCAAGGACAAGTTGCCCAGTGGCAGCTCGCAGCGCATAGCAGATGAGTTGGGTATCGACGTTGACACTGTTCGCAACTATTTTGGTGGCAAGCACTTTGAGGCTAAGGAGGGTGTCGGTATACATATTGAGCAGGGCCCCGATGGCGGTGTTGTTACTCTCGATGATACTACGATATTCGATGCTGCGATGCGCATCTTAAACGAGCAGAAATAATATAAGCGCACACGCACAATATAGGGTTGGCTAAATAGCGTTTTAGTCAGCCCTATATTATTCCATAGAGAGTTCTATCGGCAGTGTCGTGATGTGCGGTGGGAAGCAGATGTCAAGCCGCCATCGCCGGGGATTGAATCCTGCCCCTCTGCTGACACCCACGCCTGCAACATCGCACTGCGCCACGCCACAGATGCCCCGCCTCGGCATGACAAGTCTATTTATCCCCCGACTATTAAGACTTATCCGTTCTATCACATAATCATAACACCTCTACCGCAAACAAAATCATCGCGGGGATAATAAAATCGCAAAAAAAGTAGTATCTTTGCACGTTCTATAATTATACCGGAACGTAGCAGTGGAGTTGATTACTAACATACTCGTCGAATACCTCAAGTACAACAAGCGCATTGTTGTGCCGAGGCTCGGTGCGTTCATCGTTAAGCAACCATCGGGGATGATACTCTTCTCCGACCTCATGCGCAACGACGATGGCGTATTACGCTCGTTGCTAATGGCATACGGCGTGAAGGAGTTGGAGGCAAACGGCATGATTGACCGCTTCGTATTCGACATACACCACGCGATAAACCGCGGCGAAAGCTACGTGATAGAGGACTTTGGCGAATTTGTGGCGAGTGAGAACAACACAATAAAGTTTCGCCACAAGCGCGAGCCACAGGTATTTGGCGGCAACATAAAGCCCCCGGTGGAGGCGTTAAACACCGAGCGCGAGAGGCTACAACACGAGGTGGCAGCGCACCCAACACGCATGCGCGAGAGCAAAGTGGCACAGCGCCCACGCCAAAGTGCCACAAATCGTACAACAGCGGAGACAATGACGCACTTAGGCAAGCCCGAGGCATATCTCCGCGGCCTGAAGTACGACAAGAACAAAAACAAGAGGCGCAACGATGAGCATGTGGAGAGCAACCATCGCCGACGTCCCTCGCTCGTTGCAGTACTCATAGTAATAGTCATTGCCGGAGGCCTTATATGGGGCGGGTGGCAGTGGCTGAAGAGTAACAACAACGCTGAGGAGAGTACCACACGCATCGTAACAGCAGCGGATGCTCTAACAGGTGCAGATATAACGATAGACACCGCCGCCATGGCATTACCAATGGCGAGCGAGGAGAGTGATAACGATGTAACCATGTAGCACAATGACAGCAAACGAACTTCTAACGGTAAAACAGCGCTTCGGCATAATAGGCAACACCGAGGCTCTAAATAACGCCATAGAGGTAGCTATGCGCGTAGCACCGACAGACCTATCGGTGTTGGTCACGGGCGAGAGTGGCGTGGGTAAGGAGTTTTTCCCGCAGATAATACACGCATACTCAGCTCGCAAGCACAACAAATACATCGCCGTGAACTGCGGAGCTATACCCGAGGGTACGATAGACTCGGAGCTCTTCGGCCACGAGAAGGGCTCGTTCACAGGCGCCATAGAGAGTCGCAAAGGTTACTTCGAGGAGGCCGATGGCGGCACTATATTCTTAGACGAGGTGGGTGAATTGCCCATATCTACACAGGTGAGGCTCCTCCGCGTACTGCAAACAGGCGAGTATATGCGCGTAGGCTCGGCAAAGGTACAAAAAACAAACGTGCGCGTAGTGGCAGCAACGAACAACGACCTCATGAAGGCCATAGCCGACGGTCGCTTCCGCGAAGATTTATACTACCGCCTAAACACCGTGCCCATAAGCGTGCCACCGCTACGCGAGCGCAAAGGCGACATATATCTCCTATTCCGTAAGTTCGCAAGCGATGTCGCCGTGCAATACAAGATGCCTGCCGTGGCACTCAACGATGCTGCACGTGCGTTACTCGAAAGCTACCACTGGCGTGGAAACATACGTCAGCTAAAGAACGTAGCAGAGCAAATATCGGCAATAGAGCAGAGTCGCGACATAACGGCCGACATACTACGTCGCTACCTCCCCGACGAGGGTTACTCGGTACGTACCGTAGGTGGGCACAACGACAGCTATGCCGACACCTCGACAGAGCGCGAGTTGCTATACAAGATACTCTTCGACATGCGCAACGACATAAACGAGCTAAAGCGCATGATGACAGAGGCGATGTCGGGAGAGGTGAGGACACAACGCCCCGCACCTACACAGAGCGATGTTGTGGGACTCCTGCCGGAGCGCACACATCGCGAGGAGGAGAGCTACGACTATGCCGACATAGAGGTTGTCGACGACATCCCCGTGCGCGAGATGACAAAGGAGGATATGCAGCGCGAACAGATAATACAGGCGTTGCAGCGCAACGACTACTCCCGCAAGAATGCCGCGCGCGAGCTCTTCATCTCGGAGCGCACACTATATCGCAGGATGAAGGCGTTAGGTATTGACGATAACACAAAATAGCGATTATGAAGAATATAACACGCATAATAACAAAGTTGGCGATGCTCGCCATAGTGTCGGTGGTGTGTGCCGGCTGCGGATACAAGGTCACCTACAACCTATCGGGTGGCTCGATACCCCCCGAGGCGCAGACATTCTCCGTGGCATACTTCCCGAACAACGCCCCGATGGTGGCACCCACGCTCAGCAACGTG
This sequence comes from Alistipes sp., assembly GCA_017501625.1. Taxonomy (GTDB): domain Bacteria; phylum Bacteroidota; class Bacteroidia; order Bacteroidales; family Rikenellaceae; genus Alistipes. The sequence goes on along the minus strand of JAFVWO010000042.1, from coordinate 2,183 downwards.
CTCACAGAGGCCCTGCGCGACAAGTTCTCGCGACAGACACGCCTACAGCAGGTAGAGGAGGGTGGCGACTTCGCATTCGAGGGCGAGATAACGAACTACACCTCGACGACAGCATCAGTATCGAGTGGCGACTACGCCCTCATGAACAGACTGACGATAACCGTGAAGGTAAACTTCCAGAATGCCGTAGACCAGACAACATCGTTTAACAACAAGACATTCTCGTCGTATACCGACTACGACTCATCACAGTTGCTTGTCGACGTTCAGGACCAGCTTATCGAAGAGATTGTGGATGCCCTCGTCAACGACATATACATGGCAGCAGCAGGTAACTGGTAATAAAACGTAAGCGCATGTCACACAACGATATAGCATCACTCGTAGAGCGTTACCCTTGGTGGAGCGAGGGACATATTGCCCTTCTACGTGAGCATGAGGGTGCGGAGGCACTACCCAGCACAACAATGCTCATAGCCATGCTCCATCCCACAGCACTCATAGCACGACGACATGTCGATGTCGCCAAGCTCACGTACCTCAGCCACGATGACCTCATCGACCGCTTCCTCAAACGCGAGGAGTACCGCATAGTGGCAGAGGAGGGCACTGCGGATGACCTCGCAGCCGTGGAATATGACCCCGAGGAGGAGATTGTAAGCGAAGATTTGGCTGAAATTTATGCAAATCAAGGGCTTTATGACGAGGCAATCGACATATATCGCAAATTAAGTTTGCTAAATTCAGAAAAAAGTATTTACTTTGCAGGACTTATTGCGACAATTGAGCAGAAAAAGAATAAAAACCGATAACGAAAAATTAAATTTATAAGCTTTATGTATACATTTAGTATTATCATGATTGTCATTGCAAGTATCTTGCTTATACTTGCAGTATTGGTTCAGAGCCCCAAGAGTGGCATGGCTGCAAACTTCGGCGCTGCAAACCAGACCATGGGTGTTCGCCAGACCACCGATTTCCTCGAGAAGTTTACATGGGCGATGGTTGCTGCTATCGTATTCTTCTGCCTTTTGTCTGTAATCTCTCTCCCCAAGGCTGAGAAGCCTACAGCCATCGGTGCTGACGAGGTGAGCGCAGCTGTTGATGCCGCTACGAAGGTGGAGGAGCCCGAGGTTGTCGTTGGCGAGGAGGATATCACCGTTGAGGCCGAGGCTACAGCTGAGGAGGCTACCGAGGAGGTTGCAACTGAGGAGGTTGCAACTGAGGAGGTTGCCGAGTAACACAACAAGAAACGACATTGAGGGGCTGGCTAAAGAGTAACTTAGCCAGCCCCGTTTTGTTAAGAGGTTGAATAAAAAGATGTAGTTTTAGGCTTGCGAAGCCCGAAAAAGCGGAGTTTACTTGGCGTAAATGAGCATTTTGAGGGCGAGCATAACGCAGAAATACACTTTTTATTCAGCCTCTTGTTATATTGTGGTGGAACACTATTTGCTGTATGGTGCATATAACCAATAAACACCATGCTTATGAAACGATTTTTGAAATACCTTCTGCCCATACTCCTATGCTTTGCCGTAGGTGCTGCCGCCATGTATTTTCAGCGCGATGCCCTCGCTGAGTGGTATCCTACGCTCGACAAGCCGAGCATAACACCACCAAATAGACTATTTCCAATAGCGTGGTCCATAATATATATATGTATGGGTCTGTCGCTCGGCCGACTTTGGGACTTAGGCGACCGCCGCTTTCGCGGCCTGTGGTTTCTACAATTGGCTCTAAACTTCCTGTGGAGTCCCATGTTCTTCTTCATGCAATCACCCATATCGGGATTGGCAATAATCCTCCTTCTGGACATAGCCGTGCTCAGCTACACTATATTTACATGGAGCACGAGTCGCCTTGCATCACTACTCATGCTACCCTACCTCGCATGGCTCTGTCTCGCTACATACCTAAACTTCTACATCTGGCTATTCAACTAAGCATAAGGCACGACTTTTTGCGATAAAAATACAACATATATATTGCAAATTAGAAAATTATTACTACCTTTGCACCGCTTTATGCACAAAACTTTAATTAAATAAACAGTTATGAACAATTACGAAACCGTTTTCATTGTCACTCCCGTCCTTTCAGACGCACAGGTGAAGGAGGTTGCTGACAAATTCCAGGGCGTAATCACCGAGAACGGCGGTCAGATTGTGAATATGGAGAACTGG
>JAFVWO010000041.1 GCA_017501625.1 Alistipes sp. | reverse complement strand
GTAGTGTGGGTAATAATACCCAACCTACTCAGTCTACTCACTCTCCCCAATCTCCCCAGTGAATTTAGGGAGGTTAGTGAGGTTAGAGAGTTTAAGCCAAAGAGCTATTAGGTATTTTTTTCAGTGAGCCCCAATAAGCCCGAAGTCGTCATGCTTGCTACGTCACTATATGTAAAAATAAAAAAAGCAGTCTAACCTGACTGCTTTTTAGTAGTGGATAGGGGATTCGAACCCCTATGTCATGCGTGAGAGGCATGTATCCTAGCCCTTAGATGAATCCACCATGTCTATCCGGCCCTCCTCGCTCTCCTCGTCGTAACGCCTCGCGCCGTGTTTGTCACCTTTTGACGTTGCAAATATACGGCAAAAAATTTATTCTCCAAAACTTTTTTGAGGTTTTTTTCAAAAAAGTGATGTTTTTATTATAAAAAGCACTTCTGGAGTGCTTTTAGTTGTTACGTGATTCTGCTCGTGGGTTGTTTATCTGCCATGCCACGCCGAGGCTTATGGCGAATGTGCGTGCGGGGTCGCATACGTCGATGTCGACGGCGGCATCGAGTTGCAGGCGCTCGCTTAGCATGCAGTTTATGCCTACGTCGACGAAGTATCTGTTGCCGTTGCGCGAGAGGTTGTTGTAGCTCTCTACGAAGCATCCGAACCTCTCTGTAGGTGCAAATCCCAAGCATAGTGCCACGAAGGCCTCGGCCATGGGGCGTGTGTCGTCCCACTCTGCTCCGACGTTATACCCTATGCTTAGCCAGTCGGTCACGGGGTTTTCGAAGAGTAGGTATAGCGATGGTACCGGATATTTTGTAGCAAAGTCCCTACCTCCGGTGTGAGGTATCACTATGTCTGCCAAGAGCGATATGGCGGGTATTGCCCCGCGCCCCTCGAAGCAGCGTATCTTGGTGCCCACGCTGAGGCCCGAGAATGAGGCTTTGATGTCGGGCGTGCATGTGCCATTATCGTAGCTGCTGTAGAGTATGCCGTCACCTGCCATGCGTAGCTCCATGCCGTCGAAGAGGCCGTAGCGTATCAGCGTGTTGCTGAATGTGAAGCTCGCCTCGTAGTCGTCGCAATTAAATGCCATGCCCTGTTCGAGTTGCACCACGCGATGTCCCACGACTGAGGGCCCTGTCGATGCTCCGGGTCTGTCGGCCGTGAACTCTGCCTCCTGAGCTACTGCTGCGCTGGTGGTGAGTATGATTATCAGGGGTATAAGTAGTCGTTTCATACGCAAAAATGGTGGCGAGAATATAGCGATGTTTGGTAGTTTTTGAAAAAAAATGCAAAATATTTTGCAAGTTCGGAAAATTGCTCTATCTTTGCACTCGCTTTTAGAGCAATGGCGAGATAGCTCAGCTGGTCAGAGCGCATGATTCATAATCATGAGGTCGAGAGTTCAAGTCTCTCTCTCGCTACAACCATAAGCACCCACGGTATCGTGGGTGCTTTTTTTTATATCTCACGGCATTTTTAAGTGAGCCCTTTTAGCTGTCAATCTGCTGCCGTAGCCTTTGCCCATGCTGTTTCGCGCCATGCTGCCGCAGTGTTGGGGCACTCTTCTTGGAGGATATAGCACGAAAGTCCCGAGTAGCGTGTTATGGGTACGTAGCAATCATCCGGCCCTGTCACCGTGAAGAAGCTGTCGGTATGTCCCGAGAAGATGACTACATCCTCAAGTGCGGCGTTGAATGTCTCAAGCGTGTCGCCCGAGGCAACGCTCTCGGCATAGTCGGCCAAGTCGAAATATAGATGGTAGGGGAAGGCGTCGTAGGCCTGTACCTCCGATATTGTCAGTGTTGCACCCTTAGCTGAGGCATATACACCCCTCATAGCCTCGGCCAAGGCCTCCATCTTGTTACAGTCAATAAGGGCGATGGTGCCCGATGAGTCGCTGTAGTACTTCATATACTCACGACACACATCCTCGAGTCTATGATCCTCGCGCTCGAAGAGCATAGGTATAAATGTCTCATAGGGGAATCCTGCGCCCAGCACCTCTGTCGGTGAGGCGATGATATACTCTGCTGCATCGCGCAAATCGTATAGACCCTCGACGTTTGCCATCATGCACGCATCGAATATGATGTAGCGGAAGTATGTGTCGCTCAGGGCATCCACCAAGTCGGGTATCTCCATGCAGTCGCTATCGTCCTGACCATAGAAGAGGGGCGATATTTGGGGTGCTGTCGTGCGCGTATCTTCACCGAGGAGATATACGTCGTAGAGGTCGGCGGGCACCCATCCTCCACCATGTGACGACATTATGAGGCCGTAGCTCTCGGCCGGAGCCTCCTGCTTTACGCGCTCGAGGACACTGCGGATAAACTCCTTGTCCACTGTCGACTGCGACGTGGGATACTCCTCTATGAGGCGTTGCTTGGCCATGCCGTCATCCATATATAGCTCCGTGAGGCGTGTGTAGTTGCCGCGGTCGTAGAAGATGATGATGCGTCCCAGCTCCGTAGGCATGTCGTAATATGCCGTTATGATGCGCTGAAGGTTAGAGTCCATGAAGTCGGCAAGGCCGTTATTTCCCTGCATGAATATGACGAGTGTGTGGCTCTCGGTGAGTGGTGCCGGGGTCTCTTCCGCGGGATTGTCGTCGGGGTTCTGGCTGGGAGGCGTTACCGGACTCTCCGTGTCGCCGCACGATGCCAATGTAAGAAGCATCGTAAACATCGTGTAGAGGGTTATAAGCTTTCTCATATATAAATATAGGTATTAAGAGTTATTTTTTCGTCACACTGATGCAAATGTAGAAATAATTTCCGGATAATCATATTATTTTACAAAAAAACTACTTATTAAATATATATAGCAATTTATTAAAATAATTTTTTTAATCAAATTTTTGTAATTATATTTGGATATTATTCTTTTTTATCATAATTTTGGTCTTCGAAAAGATGTGAAACGAAATTAAAATAGAGAAAAGCCAATGAGAACTATTCTACAAAAGATCATGTTTATCTTTCTTGCGTTAGCGCTTGTAGCCGCCTGCACGAAGGATGAGCCTGCGACTTCTACTCCCGATGATAAGCCCGACACGGAGAATCCCGGTACGGATGACCCTAATGACGAGCCCAATGACGAGCCCAATGATGAGCCTTCATCTTTGCTGGATGTAGAGTGGGAGATTGTCGAAGTTACGGATACGACAATAAGCATTACGATGACACCTGAGAATGTCGACGAGGTGAAGTGGTTGGTTGTGGAAGCAGGTGATACAACGCCCGACTACGACACTGTATTCTCTGAGGGTGAGGCGGCGGATGCAAAAGCTTCGGCAACATATACGGCTACCGGCTTACAGCCTGAGACCAAGTACAACGTGGCTGTTGCCGCTCGTGCTTCGAGTGAAACGAAGATATTTATTCAGACAGCAACGACGCTTGCCGGTAGCGAAGTTGTTATGCCTGAGGTGACGGTCACGCTGCGCGAGGGTGCTGCTACGGAGAGTTCGCTGAGCTTCTTTATCAACTCGCAAGAGGCTGAGGTGCTGAAGTGGGTGTGCATAGAGGATGGCTCGCGTGAGGTCACGGCAGAGCAGGTGCTTAAGAATGGCACGGATGCCGAGGTGAACGTCGAGAGCGAGGTTGTCGTTAGCGACCTTAAGGAGAACACGGCGTATGCCATCTATGCTGCTGCGACGTGTAATATCGAGGGCTTCGTGCCTGTGTTGGCTGAGAAGCTCGTTGTGAAGACCCTCGAGCCGGAGCCCGTAGGCTACCACCTTGCAGAGGGTACTACGGCTGTGGCTACGAAGAACAGCTCGACACTCGACAACTACTTCATTGTGTTCCAGAATAATGATAGTGGTTACGCGCTTCGTGCCGACTTCTATGCTGCTGCCGGAGGTGACTATCTGCCCTCGGGTGAGTATGTGTTGGGCAGTAGTGCTGCTGAAGGTGCTCTACACCAGAACTATACAAGGTTTATGTTTACGCCCACGGATAGCCAGATGACCCCCTTTGCGAGTGGTAGCATTGAGGTGGAGGCTACGCCTAATGAGGAGACACGAGAGGTGATGTATGCTATTGAAGGTCTTCTATATTTCGAGAATGGTGACTTTGTGACACTTAATTATAGTGGCACAGTTGAGGGTATTATGCTTCCTGAACCTACTCCTGAGATACCAGATGTTCCTGAGGGCGCAACGGTGTTCACTCCTGATATTGAGGTTAAACAACCTGTACGTTTACATACCCCATCCCTTGTGCCAGGTGAGTACTATATAAAGTTCTACGACAGTAATTGGAATGAACTCGTGCTTGACATTATGCTTGCCCCTGCAATATGTAACGATGGTAACGATGCTCTTCCTGCTGGTCGCTACACTATGGAGGATGGCACTATTGATAGCTATAGTAACGTTGCACTCTATAACCCATATTTTTCGGATAACTTTACCGAGGCTGAACTTGTCGTAAGCGTAGAGGGTTTGGAGTATGAGTTAACGTTTATAGGTACTGCCGGTAGCGGTTCAACAGCTAAGACGTTCTATATGCACTACAAGGGCGAGATTCAGGATATGGTAAAGGAGTAATGAGTTGAAAAAATAAAATATTAGAAGGATATGAGAAAGTTAATGTTTAGAAGCGCCATGTGGAGCCTTATGGTGGCTGTGATGGCTGTGGCTATGGCGTGTACGAATGACGACGTGAAGCCTAATGACGGTAAGAACCCGACGGTTGAGCTCGCGGTGGTTAGTGTGGATACTACGGAGGCGGAGCTAAGCCTCACAAGTAGCGATGCTACGGAGGCGTGGGTATACTATGCCGAGGAGAGTGTTGCTGTAGACGAGGCTAAGGTTATCGCCGAGGGTGAGAGTGTTGCGGTAAATGGCAATGTCACACTCGAGGAGCTTACGCCCGCAACGAAATATGTGGCCTATGCTGTTGTTAAGGGTGCCGGTGGTAAGACGGCAACAGCGCAGGAGGCCTTCACCACAAAGGCTGCGGAGGAGGTCCCCTTCGAGGGTTATGAGTTCGACAAGCTCGTGTCGGCGGTATATCGTACCGACAACGAGGCTGTTGCGGGTAACTATGAGGTGACCTTCGGTAATACCACGGATATGGCTTGGGAGGGCGATATTCAGGTCTTCATAGACTTCTACAACGAGCAGGATAGCGACCCCATCAATCCCGTGCTTCCCAGTGGTACCTATGAGCCTAACACGGATTTCTCGGCATTCAGCTACAGCCCGAGCAGCTCGTATGTGGACATCATCGTCGATGGCGGTGAGCTGGTGTCATCACCGATTATGGGTACCGTGACCGTGGAGCGTACAGGTCCTACGTACACCATCACTGTTGTAGGCACGCTTATGCTCCTTGACGATATGGAGTTCTCGGCACGTTATACGGGTACTTTACAGTTTGTTCAGGGTGGCACCTCGGCCTACGAGTTCTTCGATGAGGATTTTGCGGTTACGGCTAAGGATGCGCAGATGCGCTACTGGGGTGGCTGGTTCTATCCCTTTGCCGATGATGTGGGCATCGAGATGTTCGATGGAACATTTGACGACAACGGCTCGATGACACGTGGCTACTACGTACACCTATCTCGCGTATTTATGCCTAAGTACGAGGATTATAACGCTGAGAATGTGCCATTGGCCGATGGCATCTACGAGGTATACACAAAAGATATGCCCAGCGCACAGTACTGCCAGCCCTACGTCATCGAGCCCGGCTCGATGGAGGACCTCTTTGGCGATAAGCACTTCGTAGGCTCGTATATCACCTATGTGGACAACGATACCAAGAAGATAGCCTTGATTAAAAGCGGAACGATGACCGTGGAGCGTAGTGGTGCGAACTATGTTATCGAGGCCGACTTCGTAGCAGAGAATGGCGTTAAGGTGACGCTGTCGTATGAGGGTGAGCTCCTTGTGGGTAACTTCAACGATAATGACGAGAGCATGTTCGAGCGTCCATACTCAACGCTCACGGAGGATCACGTATACAACATGCCTGCGGAGGCTACATACTATGCTGCATGCCTCGGTGAGTATATGAAGCCGGGTTATGACTTGTGGTTCCTGACCATATATGGTGCCAACAACACCTACCCTGATGGCTATGGTGATATGTTTACCGCAGAGTTTGTGGTAGAGCGTGGCGGCTCGCGCGATGAGTTACCCACGGGTACATATACCATCTCGCTCGAGGTTAAGGATCACGCTATGTTCCCGGGTATTGTGGACTTTGCCGGCAGCATCCTCTTCACGTGGTATGGCGACCTCACGCCCGATGCGGATGGATACTCGAGCGAGACAGCTCCGATTACCTCTGGTACGGTTGTTATCGAGGATGCCGGCGAGGGTAAGAGCCGCTTTGTCTTCGACCTCGTTGACGATGCCGACAATAAGATTACGGGAGAGTGGACAGGCTCGGGTCTTGCTGAGGATCTGAGCGACGAGGTGGCAGCCTCGGCAGCTCCACTTGCTTTGGCTAAGCCTCTGGCGCGCTAATCACGCTAATAAATATTATTGATATAAAAGTTTAGGGCATCACTCGGATGCCCTAAACTTTTATACTCCTGTGTTTACAACCTTGGCATAACGCTCATCCACCTTGTTCCAGTCGACGACACTCCATAGCTTTTCCACGGCATCCTTGCGTGCGTTGCGATAGTCGATATAGTAGGCATGTTCCCACACGTCGATAGCCAAGAGTGGCGTGAGGCCGTCGCTGAGTGGCGTGCCGGCATTGGGCTTCGATATGATATACAGGCGGCCATCCTTATCCGCAGCGAGCCACACCCATCCCGAGCCGAAGAGTGTCGTTGCGGCCGTTGTCATGCGCTGCTTGAGGCTGTCGAAAGAGCCAAAGGTGTCGTCGATAGCACGACGCAAGGCACCCGTAGGGTGGTGCTTGGCGCGGGGCGAAAGCTGCTCGAAGAAGAATACATGGTTCCACGCCTGCGCAGCGTTGTTGAATATGGCGCCATCGCTGCTGAGGACTATATCCTCCAGCGGCATCGTGGCGTAGTGCGTGCCCTCGACAAGCTCTGCAAGCTTCGTGACGTAGCCTGCGTAGTGCTTGTCGTGGTGGAAGTGCAGGGTCTCGGCCGATATGTAGGGCTCGAGAGCATCATAGGCGTAGGGGAGCTCAACAATGGTGAGCGCCATGGTTGCAAGTGTTGTCATCGTCATAGCATATCATTTTTTTGATTACAACACCCCAAAATACAACAATAGAGCCAAAGAGTACTCCATGGCTCTATTATCCAACACAATATCTTAGGTCTTACTCCGCCTGATGCAGGATTACGCGCTCTATGGCACGCTCACATACGGGGCAGAAGCGCTCGGCTACGTTGTTACGCATGCGGCAGATGTCCGTAGGGCGATATATGCCCTTCGAGCGGTAGCCACCACCCTCGTATACGCCTACCGTATAGTTTTTCGTGCGCTCGGGAGTCACGGCTGTCGGTATCTCGATGCCCGCCTCGACCATGTCGGCCCACTTCGAGTCGAAGTCTACGAGCGTGGTGATGTTGGGCTCCCATGGCTCATGTGCCACGGAGTGCATCTCGTCGTTGTCCAAGTTACCCTCGTAGAAATACTCGTCACCGAGGCCGGCAAACGAGTGTCCAAACTCGTGAACGACAACGGGACGGAAGGCACTATGGTGTGCCGTGGTGAGGGTGTAGGAGTTGTATATGCCACCGCCACCGTATGTATCCGTATTGGCAAGGATGATAAAGTGCTCGGTGGGGATATTTGTTGCGAGGTCGTACATGGCATATACGTTGCCCGAGGTGAGGTAACGCTCCATGTAGAAGGTCATGAAGTTTGAGCCCACGGCTGTCTCGCGCCATGCCCCCTCCTGTGGTACGCTCACGTTGCTGTGCTTCGACAGGCTCTCCACGGCGATAAAGTTAAACTTATCCCT
>JAFVWO010000040.1 GCA_017501625.1 Alistipes sp. | reverse complement strand
TTGACGGCACTTTTTATTAGCGGGGCTGACTAAAAAGTAACTTAGTCAGTCCCTGATACTCAAGAGAGTGAATAAAAAGATGTAGTTTTAGGCCTGCGAAGCCCGAAAAAGCGGAGTTTACTTGGCGTAAATGAGCATTTTGAGGGCGAGCGTAACGCAGAAATACACTTTTTATTCACTCTCTTTTCACAACAAATTAACTACATTTAGAATACCCACATGCCATACAAGTCAAACATCCATTCTGGTAGGCCATGTTCTCCTGACCACACTGTGGGCAGCGACCCTTACCACGAGTGCCATCCTTGATATACTGCTTGAGGGCACGCTCGACACCATTCTTCCATGTGTTGATGGTCTCCGAGTCGAGGTGGAGGCCGTCGACAAGCTGCACAACCTTGTCAATAGGCATGCCGTAGCGCAATACGCCCGAGATAAGCTTGGCATAGTTCCAGAACTCCTCGTCGAAGAGACGCGAGATACCACCGATGGTGTTGATATATCCGTAGCGGTCCTGATACTGGAAGTCGTAGCGCTTAGAGCCATCAGCTTCGCAAACCTTGAGGATGTGACCCTGCTTTATGGTCTTGGGGATATACATGGCATCCTCCTCAATCTTACCGGTGAATATCTCGTAGGGGCGGTCGTCCTGCTTACCCACGAAGGCAATCCAATCCTCCGAGCCATTCTTGAAGCGCACGATGTCGGCAGGGATAGACTCGGGACGACGTATCGCCGAGCTATCCGAGCACTTCTTCGCACCCTTCGATGCGCTCTTGACATCCAAAAGCACACCATCACGACAACCATCACGATATACGGTGATACCCTTACATCCCGACTCCCACGCTGTGCGGTATACCTCGGCAACAAGCTCCTCGGTGACCTCGTTGGGGAGGTTCACGGTGACAGAGATAGAGTGGTCCACCCACTTCTGTATAGCACCCTGCATCTTTACCTTGGCAACCCAGTCGATATCGTTTGCCGTAGCCTTATAGTAGGGCGACGCCTTAAGCCACTTGTCGAGCTCCTCATCGCTGATAGACTGCATGCGCGAGGTGTCATAGCCGTTAATCTCCAGCCACTTGACAAACTGATGGTGGAAGACGTAGTACTCGATAAACTTCTCGCCCGTCTCGTCAATGAACGATGCCTGCTGGTCCTTATCCGAGGGGTTAATCTTACGACGACGCTTATATACAGGGCGGAAGACTGGCTCAATACCCGATGTTGTCTGCGACATGAGCGATGTAGTACCCGTAGGTGCGATGGTGAGCATGGCGATGTTACGACGGCCATACTTCTTCATCTCCTCGCGCAACTCGGGGGCAGCCTCAAGTATGCGCTCAACCATGGGATTACCCTGCTCCTTCTCGAAGTTGTAGACACCGAAGGCACCACGATCCTTAGCCATGGCTACCGAAGCACGGTAGGCCTCAACAGCGAGGGTCTTATGCACATTAACAGCGAAGGCGATAGCCTCCTCCGAGCCATAGCGTAGGCCGAGAGCCGCAAGCATATCGCCCTCGGCCGTAATGCCGAGGCCTGTACGGCGACCCTTAAGTGCCATATCCTTAATCTTCTTCCACAACTCGAGCTCCACGCGGCGAACATCGTCATCCTCGGGATCCGATGCAATCTTATTGATGATAAGCTCCACCTTCTCCAGCTCAAGGTCGATGATGTCGTCCATAAGGTGCATAGCCTTAGCCACATGCTCCTTAAACTTATCGAAGTTAAACGCTGCCTTCGCGGTGAAGGGGTTTTCCACATAGCTTAAGAGGTTCAACGCCAAAAGACGGCAGCTGTCGTAGGGGCACAACGGAATCTCACCACAGGGATTTGTCGATACCGTGCGGAAGCCCTCATCGGCATAGCAGTCGGGCACACTCTCCCTAAGAATCGTATCCCAGAACAATACGCCGGGCTCGGCCGACTTCCAAGCGTTATGTATAATCTTGTTCCACAGCTTCTTAGCCTCGATATCCTGCACGAATGATGGATTCTCCGCACCTACGGGGAACTGCTGACGGTATGACTCACCCGCCAAAGCAGCACGCATAAACTCATCATCTATCTTTATCGAGACGTTTGCGCCCGTAACCTTACCCGTGTCAACCTTAGCATCGATGAAACGCTCGGCATCGGGGTGCTTGATAAGCAACGAGAGCATCAACGCTCCACGACGGCCATCCTGAGCCACCTCGCGCGTAGAGTTTGAGTAGCGCTCCATAAAGGGGACGATACCCGTAGAGGTGAGGGCCGAGTTCAACACCGGACTGCCCGTAGGACGTATGTGCGAGAGGTCGTGACCTACACCTCCGCGGCGCTTCATAAGCTGCACCTGCTCCTCGTCCATACGGAAGATGCCTCCGTATGAGTCTGCGGGATTCTTATGTCCGATAACGAAGCAGTTCGATAGCGATGCCACCTGAAGGTTGTTGCCGATACCTGTCATCGGGCCACCCTGAGGGATGACATAGCGGAAGTGGTCGAGAAGCTCGAAAATCTCCTCGTGTGTCAAGCCATTGGGATAGTTACTCTCGATACGAGCCAACTCCTTAGCGATACGATTGTGCATATCCATGGGGGTCCTCTCGTAGATGTTTCCATAAGAGTCCTTCAGAGCATACTTGCTCACCCAGACCTGCGCGGCAAGGTCGTCACCAGCGAAGTACTCCTTCGAGGCAGCAACGGCATCCTCGTACTTCACCGTCTTAAGCTGTTCATTGTTAGGTTTTTGAGTCATATCTTTTATATTATTATCATTATATTTCTTCATCACCAAAGCCTTGACACTGCTACTCACACAAGCCGTGGGGCATAATGCGAGCATACAAAATTCGTGATTTTTCGCGGGAAACACTCCCTTATCAACTCTAACTTTTCGACACTTTATTCACAAAAAACAAAAAGCAGTGTCATACACATCTGTAGCGCAGATTTTAATTTTTATCGCACTTATCTCCCCTGACAATCCATCGAAAAAGCCCAACTCCGGCAAGTCCTGCGACCACGCCCACGAGCGTACCAAGGAGTATATCCTGCGGAAAGTGACAGGCAAGGTATATGCGCGAGTAGCACACCAAAAGTGCCACCGCAGTCATCAGCACCGTAAACCAACGGCGACGGACGATAACAGCACTGAGCAGCGCCAACGACACTATCGTTGCTGCATGTGCCGACACCGTGCCATAGAGACCATGCTTCGTCGACACCACGCTAACATCCGTGAGCCCCTCGGTAAACATAGGTCTGAGGCGCACGGGGAACGACTCCCACACATGTTTCAGAGGACCCGAGTGTTTGAAGATGCCTGCAATCATATCCGAAGCCCCCATTGCCAAGCCTACAGCCAAGAGTAGCGCCACAACACCGCGCCACGAGTAACGGCGCCATACCATATATATAATAAGGAGGTACAGCGGTATCCACATCGCCACACCCGAGATAGCGACCATAAGGTTGTCGAGCCACGTCGGGCCATCGAAGTTAAGCACCTCGAAGAGTGCCCAATCCCATGTTACGTTATTCATATCCATAATATACACATTAGAATGCGGCATACATCGGAAGACCCGCAGCGCCACCACTCTCAGCAGCAAGCATCATGTCGCACTGCATAACCATCCATATTACCACAACCACAATTAACCACTCTCCGACAAAGCCAAGGCGCGTAACGAGCCGTTGCACTGCGAGGTCGAAGCTCCGAGGTAGAGCATGCATCGCATACCCCACAACCATAAGTATCATAGCCACCCCTGAGCCAGTCACAAGGGTGTGAGCCTCCGCAAACGAGAAGTTTTCGGCTATACGCCCAAGCATATCCGCCACCTGCGCCATATCGTCTGCCGTAAAGAGCAGCCAACCAAAGGCGACAAGGTTAAACGTGAATGTCGTCGCCAAAGCCCGCCACAGAGGCTTCATCTCCGAGCCAAAGCGCTTAGCTCCGGGCACAACCTCAAGCCACACCTTGTGTAGCGCCAAGGCCACACCATGCAACAGTCCCCAAGCAATAAACGTCATGCCCACGCCATGCCACAGACCACCGAGAAACATCGTAAGGATAAGGTTCAGGTATGTCCTAAGATGACCCTTACGGTTACCTCCGAGCGATATGTATAGGTAGTCACGCAGCCACGACGAGAGCGATATGTGCCAGCGGCGCCAGAACTCCGTAATTGTCGCCGACTTATACGGCGAGTCGAAGTTGTCGGGGAGGCGGAAGCCCATAATAAGGGCTACACCCACGGCTATATCCGAGTAGCCCGAGAAGTCGCAATATATCTGTAGCGTAAAACCATAGATGGCCATAAGAGCAACAAGACCTCCATCACCAAGCTCGCCAGCGAAGGCCGGGGCGACGAACAGCAGACCTAAGGCCTTGGCTATAATAGCATACTTAACAAGACCTCCGACGATAAGTGTTACGCCACGACCGAAATCCTCGCGTGTGACGACTATATCGCGTGCCTCAATCTGCGGAATAAAATCCTTAGCCCTAACCAACGGGCCGAGGAACATCTTCGGGAAGAAGGACAACAAAAAGAGGTAGTCGATAAATCTGCCGAGGGGTGAGATAGCACCTCGCGATATATCGACAACATAGGCTATAGACTGAAATACGAAGAACGACACGCCTGCGGGCACAACAACACTCTCCCAATCGAGCGTACCCGCACCATAGAGGTCGTTGATAACGCCCACGAAGAAGTCCGTGGCCTTGAAATAGGTGAGGATGGCTACGTTTATCGTAACACTGAGCGCCACCCAGCCGCGCGTGCCGCGGCCACGCTCCCTACGTCGTGCCACACATCGCCCTATAAGGTAGTCGCTCAGCGCCACAGCCAACAGCAGAAGCACATATACACCCGAGAGCTTATAGTAGAAGTACAACGAGAAGAGTACGACATAGGCATTTCTGAGGTTCACACGCCCGCGCAACGCGACATAACCCACGCCAAACAACAGAAAGGCGAAGAGGAAGAATCCCGTTGTGAGCGTAAGTGGCGCAGTGGCATCATACTCCAAGAGCGAGGCCACACGTTCCAACACGCCATTATCGAACTTCAGATACTCCATATCACTCCATTTCGTTTACCTGCGAAGCACCATCCTCCGTGAATTTATCCAACAATATCGTTGCAGCACCGAGGTTTCTATCGACAAGCATCTGTCGCTCCAGCGCCTTACGCTCCGCCTCCTCAGCGATACGTCGAACCTCAGCCTCGCGTGACGAAAGCTCCGCCGCGAGTGACGAGCGTAGCGCACATGCTAAGGCCTCGGCAACGCGCCTTCCTCCGGCAAAGTTGATATGCGTATAATCTCGCGCCGCCCAGCCATTGGCCACGAAGCGCGACATGCCACCATACGTAGCCATGGCATCCGACGTACTCCAAAATGCCACATGTGTACTATCGGCCGCAGCACGCTGATACGACGTAAGGGCATCAACCGAGCCTATAGGCTCGTACAGACCCGACTCCTCGCTCTTCACCCAGCGGTCGCTAACGCCCAATACCAAGATGGCTGCATCGGGGAAACATCGCTCGGCATAGGCAATCATATCGCGCAGCTGGTCGCGATAGCGCGAGAAGGTGCGCTGTCCGGGCTGCATGATATTCAATCCGTACTGCAACACTACGAGGTCGTAGCCGAGCATCTCATCAATCTGGCGGTTGACCGTAGCGCCCGTGCCAAAGATGGCGTGTCCGTTGTTGCTACGCACCGAGAAGTTATCCACCGTAACACCGTGGCCGCCCTCCAACGAGGCACCATAGCACACCACCGAGCCCTCCAGCACCTTAATGCGCAGAGCATCAATGGGAGCCTCGACATATATCTCGCGCACTTGGTCGTCACCGGCAATCTCAAACTCGCGGCTCAACGTATCGTTAATCTCCACAAGCAGACGGCTCGAATCGCGGCTATAGAGCAACACCCTGCCGCGCGTACAGCTATCAAGTGTCGCAAAGGCATCGGTCGATGCCCAGCGTGTTGTAGCACCACTACGTCCCTCAGCGAGATAGCCCGAGATAAAATATTTATCGCGCAACACCTCGGGCGTACCCTTCGGCTTCATCACGCTATATGCCGTCCAGCCCGACGAGGTACGCTTAACGCTCTTACGCACCGTGGCGAAGGGTATATCGCAAGATACGAAGCCTACACCGCGCCCTCCAAGCAACGTCTGCAACTCATGGCGCAGATCCGATGTGAGGATGTCGCCCTCGACAAACGAATCACCCATAAAGGCGATGCGCACATCCTCCATGTTGGCAAGCTTATCTATAAAGCGCTCGTAGCGTGTCACCTCGAGCGTGTCGAAATCCTCGATAGGCACAACAGGCATACCCTCCGCGGGGGCCACCTCCTCGCTAAGAGGAACACGGCACTTAACCATAGGCTCCTCGGCAACAATCCACTCATAACGTACCGGGATAGGCTCCGGGAGTGTATCTATGACATCCACCGCAGGCTCTACATCCATCGCCGCAAGCTCCTGCTCAAGGCGTTCAAGATCGGCCTCATACTCCACAGGGGCATCATCATCACCCGTCGCAGCACGCAACGACGATAGCATATCGACACTCTCGATGCTCATGCCCTGCAACTCAAACGGAGGGATAAAGCCCAAGCCTACGGTCCCCACGACAACAGCCGCGGTAAACCAGAGCATGCGAGATGTATAATTTCTCCTCTTCATCATCCAAATATAGTGTTATTCCCGCTCACGTCAGATGAGCGTGTACACATACGCGCCATAGCAGAGGAGGAAGAATAATCCCTCTATGCGCGTGAGCTTATCGCGACCGATAACCAATGCCGAGAGCATAACCACAAATACCGCCGCGACGGTCACATATATATCGAACATCTGCACTCCACCCATCGTCAACGGTGTCACCGTAGAACATGCTCCGAGGACAAGCAGGATGTTGGCTATGTTCGAGCCAAGCACGTTGCCCAAAGCCAACGAGGTCTTTCCCTTCAATATTGACACAAGGCTCGATGCCAACTCCGGCAGCGATGTGCCTCCCGCCACCAAGGTGATGGCGATGGTTGCCTCCGACACGCCCCATGCGCGAGCTATATCCGAGGCGCTATTCACAAAGAGCTGACCGCCATATATGAGGCCACCCAAACCAAGGAGTATCCATATAGGCACTCTCCACATAGGCATCGTGGGGGTATTATCCTCCTCCGACATTGCACCACCCTCGGCAGACATAGCCTTACGGTCGGCACGTATGGTATACCACAACATAGCGACATATCCAACCAACAAGAGGATACCCTCCCAGCGTGCAATATCACGGTTTAGGGCCGTAACACCGAGCAGCGCCAACGTAACGATGATACACGTAGGTATATCGCGACGTATGTTTGTCTTAGTGAAGACAATAGGCGAACACAAGGCACAAGCACCGAGTGTTGCAAAGACATTAAAGATGTTTGAACCAACGACATTACCTATAGCCATGTCGCCCTTGCCACCTATGGCCGATAAGAAGCTCACCACGAACTCGGGCATCGACGTGCCCACCGCCACAATCGTAAGACCCACGATAAACTCGGGCACACGCATACGCTTAGCCAATGCCACAGAGCCATCAGTCAACATCGAAGCACCAACAATAATAAGCGCGAGAGCGCCAACAAGAATTAGATAGTTCATTTCCTATATGTTTTACATCTATTTCACCCTATATCGCAGCCACACAACGCACGCACAGCACGACGACCCTCATCACCAAGCGACAGCGAGAAATCATTCACAAAGAGAGCTATGTGGCTATCTATGACGCTATCATCAAGCTCCTGAGCATGCAGCTTAACATATTCGCGCGACACCTCGGGATGGTCGAAGGCATACTTAATACTCCTACGTAACAGCATCTCGAACTCCTTGGCTATATCCATATCGCGTGCTGCGACGATAGACCCTAATGGCAGGGGTAATGCCATACGTTGCTCCCACTCCAAGCCGAGGTCGGCAACAAGTTCCAAGTGACGACGATGGTACACGAAACGACCCTCATGGATAAGAACACCTCCATCGTAGTCGCCACGCTCCACAGCCTCGGCAATATCCGAAAAGAGCATAGGCGTGCGGTACTCTATATCCGGGAAGAGTCTCCCCACCAAGGCATTTGCCGTAGTATGCTCCCCGGGCACGGCGATAGACCGTAGTGGCACACTCTCCCCCTCGCGCCTAACCAACAGCGGGCCATTACCACGGCCGAGAGCCGAGCCGCTATCCAAAAGCGTGTAGTGTTTCACAATAGCAGGGAGAATTGCCGTGCTACACTTCGTAACATCGTAGCGACGCTCCATGGCGGCGGCATTGAGCTGCTCTATGTCGAGATACTCCACCTCAATGTCGAAATCGCCAACATCGATACGACGATTTACTATCGCATCGAACATAAAAGTGTCATTCGGGCATGGCGAGATAGCCAAACGCACCCTTCTACTCCCCATCATCAATCGTTATTAGTGCACGGGCCAGAGCCTCAACAGCCTCCTCCGTTCTCCACCGTTCAAACGGCTCGCCCACGCGGTTAGATATGGCGCGCACCTCGCATGCCTCGAAGCCCATCACCTCGGCCATAGCAAAGAGTGTCGCACCCTCCATATTCTCTATCTCGGCATCCGTCACCCCCACAGCACCACGGTGCGTGCTGTTAGCGCCGACCTGTCGTAGCGTTGTGGTTGGTGCCACGCAATAGTTGCAGCGAAAACGCTCGGGTAACTCTGCACAGCACTCGCGCACAACCTCGACAACCTCACCCACGGCTACGCGCTCATCGTAAGCACCGGCCAAGCCCGCCAGCACCACGCGCGACGACATGAGGCTACCCTCACGGTTGAGCACCGCGAGGGTAGCCGCCGTAGCCGCAAGACCCACGCCCGAGATTACTACACGGGCTGTGGGTCTGAGTACTCGAAACGGAGCTGCCTCCAACTCCGTGGGAAAGAGGTAGATGTTCATTTATACGATACCCTCGACATTACCATCCTCCGCAAGGCGAATGTTACCCGCCTGCGGCGTCTTGCTAAGGCCGGGCATACGCATGATGTCACCCGCCAAGGCTACGACAAAGCCCGAGCCGGCGTTAAGCTCGATATCCTTAATGTTAATCTCGAAGCCCTCAACGCTACCATAGCGCTTGGCATCTGCCGAGAACGAGAACTGAGTCTTTGCGATACATACAGGCAAGTTACCCATGCCCCACTTCTCCAAGAGGGCAATCTCCTTCTGCGCACGAGGACCGAAGACCACGGTGCCGGCACCATAGATGTTCTTCGCCACCTTCGTAATCTTATCCTTAAGGCTATCCTCAAGCTCGTAAGCATACTTAATAGGCTGTGAAGGCTCTGTCTCGATAAGTTCAACAGCCGCCTGCGCCAACTCAGCAGCACCGGCACCACCCTCAGCATAGGCGTTGTTTATCACACAGCGCACACCAAGCTTCTCGCAATGTGCCATGACCATAGCAATCTCGTCGTCGGTATCGCTGGCAAAGCGGTTGAAGCATACGAGCACCGTCTGTCCGAACTTCTTGAGGTTGGCAACATGGCGGTCGAGGTTGGCGAAGCCCTGCTGCAAGCCCTCGGGGTTAGGAAGCTTAATCTCTGTTTCGGGCACGCCGCCATGCATCTTAAGTGCGAGAGTCGAGGCTACGAGCACCGTAAGATCGGGCTTAAGACCCGCCTGACGACATTTGATGTCGAGGAACTTCTCCGCTCCGAGGTCGGCACCGAAGCCCGCCTCCGTAACCGTATAATCGGCATACGTCATGGCCATGCGCGTAGCGATAACCGAGTTACAGCCGTGTGCGATATTTGCGAAGGGACCACCATGGATGATTACGGGGTTATGCTCCGTAGTCTGCACAAGGTTGGGGTTGATGGCATCCTTAAGGAGAGCCACAACAGCACCCGTGACACCGAGGTCATTAACCGTGAAGGGGGTGTCGTCGTAACGCACGCCGAGGACGATACGTCCGATACGCGCGTAGAGGTCATCAACATTGCGTGCGAGGCACAAGATAGCCATAATCTCCGATGCGGGGGTTATGTCGAAGCCCGTCTCCGTAGGTATGCCGTTTGTCGAGCCACCAAGGCCTGAAACGATGTTACGCAACGAGCGGTCGTTCATGTCGAGCACACGGCGCCACATGACCTTCTTCAAGCCCACCTGCTTCGAGCGGTTGTGGTAGAGGTAGTTGTCCAACAACGCGGCAATAAGGTTGTTTGCCGAGGTGATGGCGTGGAAGTCGCCCGTGAAGTGGAGGTTGATATCCTCCGAGGGGAGCACCTGAGCATAGCCACCACCCGTAGCACCACCCTTCATACCGAAGCAGGGACCCAACGAGGGCTCACGAAGGGCGATAATAGCCTTCTTGCCGATATGGTTAAGACCCATGCCGAGGCCGATGCTCACGGTAGTCTTACCTACACCCGCCTTTGTGGCTGTGATGGCCGTAACGAGGATAAGGTGATTCTTTGCCACCTTCTTCTCGTCAATGAGCTTATAAGGCACCTTGGCAATATACTTACCGTAGTTAAACACCTCATCATCGGGGAAACCCACCTGTGCAGCAATCTCTCGAATGTTTTTGAGCTCGGTTTCGCGAGCAATCTCAATATCTGTCTTCATAAATTCACTTCTTAATGTTATTAAATCAATTGTTATGTATTATGTTTTGGTTGGTTGAAAATATGTTATATAAATATCGCTGTGGCCTAACAATCCTTGCCAACTACAGCCTCAAGCTCCTCAACCGAGAGGGGAAGAAGCTTGTCGCCAATGAAGCGGCTGCCTGTCTCCGTCACAAGGACATCGTCCTCGATACGTATGCCACCAAAGTCGCGGTACGTGTCGAGCTTATCGTAGTCTACGATACCCTTGAACTTACCCTCCGAGCGCATCTTGTCGATAAGTGCGGGGATGAAGTAGATACCCGGCTCGTCAGACATCACCGTGCCCGGCTCCACGCGCCATGTAGCGCGGTGTACGCATGTTGCCGACTTCGTGGCACGCTCCAATACGGTAGAGAAGTCGAATGAGCGCTCACCGATATTCTCGCAGTCGTGAACATCCATACCCATGCCGTGGCCCAAGCCGTGAGGCATGAACATATAGAGCGCACCCGCCTCGACAGCCTCCTCGGGTGTCGACTTGATAAGGCCTACGCCCTTCAAGCCCTCGGCCAACGACATGTAGGCAGCCTTGTGAATCTCGGGATAGAGCAATCCGGGCTTAATCATATCCTTCACCTCGCTATGGGCACGAAGCACGATGTTATAAATATCCTTCTGACGGTCGGTAAACTTGCCACTCACGGGGTATGTACGTGTGTGGTCTGAGCAGTAGCCCTCGACCGACTCACCGCCACCGTCAACAAGCAACAGTCGTCCGGCCTCCAATACGCCATCGTGGTTGTGGTTGTGCAGAATCTCGCCGTGCTGGGTAACAATCGTGGGGAACGACACACCCTGACCATACGACTTGGCGATGCCCTCAACCTTACCTGCAATCTCGCGCTCGACAACGCCCGGGCGACACATACGCATGGCGGTCATGTGCATCTGATAGCCAATCTTGAAGGCACGCTCCAAGGCCTCAATCTCCTCTGCCGACTTCTTCTCGCGCATCTCCGCCACGGCAAACATGAGGTCGAGCGACTTACGCTCATGCAACATATCGAGACGTATGCCGAGCATATCGGCAACGCCAATCTTAAGCTCCGCACGATAGGGAGGCAGGTAGTGTACGGGGCGATTCTGCTCTATCGCCTTGCGTAATATGCCACGCACCTCGGCCAAGGGATAGCTCTTCTCGACACCCACCTCGGCAGCCTGATCGGCAATCGTAGGCATGGGGCCTGTCCAGATGATATCCTCCACGGTGAAGTCGTCACCGAAGAGCATCGCCTCACCCGTCTCGGCATCAATAAGACCTATGAGCGAGGGTACGTCAAGACCGAAGTAGTAACGGAACGTAGAGTCCTGACGGAAGTAGTAGGTGTTGTTCGGATAGTTATTGGGCACCTCGGGGTTACCGGGAAGAAGAATAAGTCCCTTACCCACTCTGCGGGCCAACTCGGCACGACGGCCAATATAAGTCTCCTTTTTAAACATAGTCTTTATAGTTTTAGTTGTTATATATTATTTTTGTTTTTGGTTGGGAGTTTAGGCCATTTAATGAATTTCATGAGCTTAGCATCCTACCAAGACATCTCATAAATTCCCTAATCTCCCTAATCTCCCTAAATTCCTTAATCTCTCTAAAGTTACCGGACAAGCCAGACGACGCTGCTATGCCATTATCACAACAAAATCATCTTGGGACCTCCTTATAAACCTTATCCCCTCGGCGCACCTCCTGCTCGGTTTTGAGCGATATGTAATCGCCCTGCTTGGCTGAAGAGGCTGGCTTCTCGTTGAGCATGATACCCAAGGCCTTCTGCTCCACAACGCCCGTCTTCTCACCCATAAAGAGGAGGTCGTCGCCCTCCATAACCTCGCAGGCCTCGACCAACACCTCGGCAACGCCTATGCGCTTGAAGTAGTTGGTTACCTTGCCCATGTACACCTTTTTGAGTGTCGCCGACGAGCCATAGTGCTGGCTGTGCTCGACCATGGTCTTCGCTGCGTAGTAGCCACCCCAAAAGTCGCGGTTGAAGACGGTACGCAAGCGCTCCTTGATGGGAGCAACGCTCTCGGGGCCATACTCGCCACGCTCCATAAGGCGCAACGCCTCGTCGTAGCTCTCTACAACGCGCTTAACGTACTCGCCACCACGGGCACGACCCTCAATCTTCAGCACACGCACACCTGCCTCGATAAACGTATCAAGGAAGTCTACCGTACACAGATCCTTTGGCGAGAGCACATACTGACCATCAATGTCGAGCTGTTGACCACTCTCCTTATCGGTGATAGTGTACTTGCGACGACATATTTGGCGACAGGCGCCACGATTTGCCGAGTTGTGCGACTCATGCTCCGAGAGGTAGCACTTGCCCGACATCGACATACACATAGCACCATGAGCAAACATCTCTATCTTTACGAGCTCGCCCGCAGGGCCACATATTTGCTGCTCCTCAATCTGCTTCGATATATAGCCAATCTGCTCCAACGACAACTCGCGCGCCAACACAACAACATCGGCCCACGCGGCAAAGAACTTCACAGCCTCGATGTTCGATATGTTGCTCTGCGTCGAGATATGTACCTCCATGCCCACCTCGCGGGCGTAGAGTATGGCGGCAAGGTCGGTGGCGATGATGGCATCTATACCCTCAGCCTTAGCCCTGTCTATTATGCGGCGCATAACATCCATCTCGGTGTCGTAGATGACGATATTCACCGTGAGGTATGTCTTCACACCCGCAGCATGTGCCGTGCGAACAATCTCGGCAAGGTCGTCGAGCGTGAAGTTGACACTCGATGCCGCACGCATGTTAAGCTGCTCAACGCCGAAATATACCGAGTCTGCACCCGCTGCAATGGCTGCATTGAGCGCCTCATAAGAGCCCACAGGGGCCATAATCTCTATATCCTTGCGTCTAATCATATCGCTACTTCTTTCTTCCCATAAGGTTACGCGCAAACTCCGCGAGATGTGTCGTCCTCTCGGCTCCGATTGACAGGCTCTCCAACACCGCGAGGGCACGCTCGAAACGAAGTTCTATCTGCTGCTCCGTGGCACGCTTAACGTCGAGCTTGTCGTAGAGAGCCTTCACGGTCGAAATCTTCTGCGCATCGCTCATATCCTCGCGTGTGTGCGTCGTGCGCAACACCTCACGCTCCTCGGCCGTAGCACGACTCATGGCCTGAACCATGAGGTATGTCTGCTTACCCTCGAGGATGTCGCCACCAATCTTCTTGCCGAGCGCCTCGTCACCGTAGCTGTCGAGCATGTCGTCTTGAAGCTGAAACGCAAGGCCGAGCTCCGTGGCAAAGCGGTATATCTTCTTAATATCCTCATCTGCCGCCCCAGCCAATGTTGCGCCTATCATCGCCGAGCCCGAGAGCAGTGCCGACGTCTTGCGCTCAATCATCTGTATGTAGTCCACAACAGATACATGTTCCTTGGTCTCGAAATCCATGTCGTACTGCTGTCCTTCGCACACCTCAAGAGCCATGTCGTTGAAGATGCTCATAACGCGCGGCAGCGAGCCCGAGGCTATGCGTGCAAGGTGCTTATATGCCGTAATAAGCATGGCATCGCCCGAGAGGAGCGCCACATTACCGCCCCACTTGGCAAATACCGAGGGCTTGCCTCGGCGCATGTCGGCATTATCCATAATATCGTCGTGCAGGAGCGTGAAGTTGTGGAACACCTCCACAGCCATAGCTGCCGGCATAGCCTCGTCGATGTTGCCGCCGAAAGCCTCGGTAGCAAGGAGAAGCAACACGGGACGTAGGCGCTTGCCACCTCCCGACATGGAGTAAATTATCGGAGCGTACAACAACTCCGGCTCCTCCGGAGTCTGCATCTGGCTTAGTGCCGCCTCAAAGAGGTCAAGCACTTGGTCGTTTGTGTGTATCATAATCCTTCTTCAATCACTTGTCATTATCCACTTCCCGCGCTTCGCGCACGCACGCCGCGCACGTCGCCCATGCGGGTATTCATATTTTATGGCTCAAAAATAGTAATTTTTTTGCATAGATTAAAATAATTTTGGTAACTTTGACCAATTAATTTTTTAAAACCTTAGAATCGCTATGAAGAAAAAACTTGCAATGGGTATCGACATTGGCGGTACCAATACGGCCTTTGGTCTTGTAGATGAGGATGGTAACGTCGTTGCCGAGAGCAAGATATCAACCGATAAGTTCAGATTTTACGACGACTATAAGCCATACGTCGAGACCCTCGCCACGGCTATGCAGGAGCTCATCGCCACACAGCCCGAGTGCGAACTCATAGGCATCGGCGTAGGCGCCCCCAATGCCAATATCCACACCGGCCGCATCGAGACCCCCGCAAACCTCTGGAAGTTCGAGGATCCCGCCGACCCACGCCCCAACTCTATACGTGTCTTCAACTTTGTTGACGACCTCGGCAAGTATTTCGGTGGTACTAAGGTTATGATTACCAACGATGCTAACGCTGCAGCTATCGGCGAGATGGTCTTCGGTAATGCCCGTGGCATGAAGGACTTCGCCATGATTACCCTCGGCACGGGTCTCGGCTCGGGCATCGTATGTAATGGCGAGATGGTATATGGTCACGACGGCTTCGCCGGCGAATATGGACATATCGCCGTAGCATCGCGCGAGACGGGTCGCCAGTGCGGTTGCGGCCGCAAGGGATGCCTCGAGGCCTACGTGTCGGCCACGGGTATCAAGCGCACCGCCTTCGACCTTATGGCTACGATGACATGCGATAGTGAGCTTCGCTCTGTGCCCTACGATAAGTTCGAGGCTAAGATGCTCTCGGATGCAGCAGCCAAGAACGACCCCATCGCCCTCGAGGCCTTCGAGCGCACGGGCAAGATCCTCGGCTTGGCTCTTGCCGACCTTACGGCCGTAACATCACCCGAGGCCATCATCCTCTTCGGTGGCTTGGCAAATGCCGGCGACTATATCATGCGCCCTACGCATAAGTATATGGAGGAGAATCAGCTATCTGTTTTCAAGGGCAAGGTTAAGCTCCTTATGAGCGGTATTCAGGATAAGAATGTGGCTATCCTCGGTGGCGCCGCCCTTATATGGAAGCAGCACCTCGAGGCTGTTATCGAGAACTACTAATATACTGTATTACAGCACGTAAAGATAAGTGCATCTTTAAGAAGGGGATGACAAAAAATAAATTTGTCATCCCCTTCCTATTTGGATATTTAAGTTGTGTAACAAGAGGCTCTATGAACTACTCCGCAGCCTGTGC
>JAFVWO010000039.1 GCA_017501625.1 Alistipes sp. | reverse complement strand
TTAGGGGCCGCAATCGACCCCTTATCACATGAAATTTACTGAGTAGGTAAGGTCATCCATACAGATGTATAAGGGTGTATTCGCGCCATACTCGCCTACGTCGGAGGTCTCGATACGTAGACGTATGCCGTAGAGCTCACCACGGAGGGCTGAGATGTCGAAGGCATCCCAGTTGGTTGCGACGAAGCGCTTGCCATCACGATAATCGACAACATAGCAGTCGACACTTTCGCCCTCGGTATTGTCGCTCAGGAGAGCGGTGAAGGTGACCTTCAAGTAGTCGCCATCGGTGAATGCGCGAGCAAAGGTGTTGATATCCTCGTCGGTGATAGACTTATAGGTGTAGGTGGTGAGGTTAAGGCGCACGGTGGTAAACTGATAATCACCGCGATAGTGGCAGAGGATGTCGCAAGGCTCGTTATAGCTGTCGTAGTAGAATACGAGGAAGCTATCGCCCGAGGCCGCCTTAGTGTTATATACGCCATACTGGTTGGCGGGAGTGCCATCGGCCATGTCGTAGCACTTAGACTGCGCAAAGCCACCCCAATAGCTAAACTCCTCGTTGTAGAAGTGCTCAAACTTGAGGTAGTCGTTCTTATAGCCGAGGGTGTGATCCTCGCCCGAAGGTATAGCCTTCTCGAAGCTCTCAACAGCCGAATAAGCGTTGATGCCGCCATTCTCCGCATCTTGATTCAATGCACAACCGACAAGGAGTGCGGGAAGTAAAATAGAAAATACTCTCTTCATCTATTCTGAATTTTTGTTTGATAATTGCTATATGAATGACACTATGTCGTAGGCTCGATATGCCGCCTTATCCCAGCGCGGGAGCGTAGCATCGGCAGGGCGCAGCGCCAGAAGCACATCGATGATGTCGCCATCGTAGTTATAACGCACCGCAACAGGCACAACACGGCCGTGGCCCTCGCGACGCAGCGTGAGCTCTATATCGGTGATGCCTATATCCTCGCGTGGAACAAGCGATATAACCACCTCCGCACCCTTGTCCGCGACAATGTCTGAATAAAACTCCTCCGCGGCGAAGCTGAAGGCGTTAGTGGGGTTGGTGAGGATGTCGCGCGAGGTGAGGTCTACCCTATCTATGGTAACCTCCTTGCGCTCGTTGTTCACCTCGTAGCGCAGCTTACCGTCGCTATACACCTCCATGGTGCCGAGCGTGAGGTAGTAGCCGTCGCCATCGACCATGAAGATGCCTGTGAGCTCGTCGCCCTCGACACGCACCGTAGCACCCATAGTATAGCGCGTGCCAAGGCTATTATTCAGCGCCTCGATCCACGCCTCGGCACTCTGTGCCGAAAGTGTGGCGACAGATAGCACCAAGCCCACAAAAGTAAGGATTATCTTATTACTCATTACTCACTACTCATTACTCATTACTAATTGTTTACTCCACGCCCAGCTCCTGAAGCTTTGCCTCCAACGACGGAAGGTCGTAGAAGCGTATCTCGCGAGCCTTAGAGCCTATCTGCGGGCCCACGATGCCGGCACGCTCGAGTTGCAGCATGATACGTCCTGCGCGGTTGAAGCCCACCTCGAAGTTACGCTGAATCATCGACGTGGAGATGATGCCGTTGGCCACAGCCTCGCGAGCAATCTCCGCAAACTTAGGGTCGTACTTCTGCGGAGCACTCGACTCCTCGCTGCCGAAGTTAGGCATATCGCCACCCGCCTCGGGGGTATAGTCCGGAAGGTTGTATGCCGAGGTGTAGCCCTGCTGCATGCCTATATGGTTGACAATACGCTCGACATCGGGGGTGTCGACAAAGGCACACTGTATACGTATGGGCTCACCACCGCTGAGGAAGAGCATATCACCACGACCGATAAGCTGATTGGCGCCCGGCTGGTCGATAATCGTGCGCGAGTCGGTCATCTGCATAACGCGGAAGGCAATACGCGCGGGGAAGTTGGCCTTGATACCTCCCGTGATGACCTTGACATCGGGGCGCTGCGTAGCAACAATAAGGTGGATACCCACGGCACGAGCCTTCTGCGCAAGGCGCATAACAGGGGTCTCGACCTCCTTAGCCGTCATGATAAGATCGGCAAACTCGTCGATGATAACAACGATATATGGCAAGAAACGGTGACCATTATCGGGGTTGAGCTGGCGGTGAAGGAACTTATCGTTATACTCGACGATATTCTTCGCGGCAGCCTTCTTACACAGCTCCAAGCGCGTAGCCATCTCCGTACACAGGGCATTGAGCGTATATACCGCCTTCTTGGGGTCGGTGACGATAGACTCATCCTCGGACTCCATCTTTGCCAAGAAGTGCTTCTCGAGCTTGTTATATAGCGAGAACTCAACCATCTTGGGGTCTATCAACACGAACTTAAGCTCCGCAGGATGCTTGCGGTAGAGCAACGACGTGATGATGGCATTCAAACCGACAGACTTACCCTGACCCGTAGCACCGGCAACCAACAAGTGCGGCATCTTGGCGAGGTCGAAGGTGTAGTTCTCGTTCTGTATCGTGCGGCCGATGACCACGGGGAGCTCGGCACGCATAGACTGGAACTCCTCAGAGCATATTGCCGAGTACATCGACACCGTCTGCTTCGTCTGGTTCGGCACCTCGATGCCCACAGCGCCCCTACCCGGAATGGGGGCGATGATACGTACACTCTGAGCCTTAAGGTTTTGCGCAAGGTCGTCCTCGAGGCCTCGTATGCGGGCAATCTTAACACTCGGGTCCTGCACTATCTCGTAGAGCGTGACCGTAGGACCCACCGTCGCCGTCATAGAGATAATCGGTATATGGAAGTTGTTAAGGGTCTCGCGTATGCGCTCCTTATTTTCGAATATCTCCTCCTCGTTGATGACCTTCTCGCTCTTATAATCGCTAAGAAGCGACGGCATGGGTGCCTCGTAGTGCGCAATGTCGAGCATGGGGTCGTAGAGGTCACTCTCGATATCCTCCTCGTCGACAGACTTAACCTTATTCGAGATAACCTTGACAACAAGCGACTCATCATCCTCCGACACCTCGCGAGCATCGTCGGCATTATCAACACCAAGCACCTCGTCGACCTCCAACGGATTGAGCACCTCGTCACCGTCGTGCGTGATAGGCTCAACCGTGAAGATGTCGTCCTCAGCCTCCATAGGCATCGTAGCCACAGCTTCGGGCTCGGGTTCGGGCTCGGGTTCGGGCTCGGGTTCGGGCTCAGATGCGGGCTCAGGCTCAGCGATAGGCTCAACGACAAAGGGATCATCATCATCCTTGGCAGCTTCAGCCTCGACAGCCTCAACAGCCTCGACATCGTCAGCGGCACTCTCCTCCTTAGCACGATGCACAAGGTGGATGGCACGGCGTGTGACATTAGTTATGCCCCCTGCAACCTGCCCTCCGGCTGTGTCGACAACCTGCAAAAAGTTGCGGTTGATGAGCAGCCCGGTGAGTATCCAGCCGGCAAGGATGGCCAAGAGCGTACCTATAGCACCGATAGACATGCTTAACGCATCATTCAGCGCAACACCATACTCGCCACCAAGACCCGAGCCAAAGATACCCCACTTCGTGCCAAAGACGTAGCCCAACGTGAGCGAGCCAAGCACAAGGACAAAGGCGTAGATAAGCACAAAGCGGTGAAGACGAAGAGGCTTATAGCGGAAGAGGCGCCAGCCGATAGTCATAATGACAATAGGTATGATGATGGCAAAGAGGCCAAAGCCCCCGCCTACCAACATATTTGCCACCTTAGCGCCACCCTCGCCACATATATTTCTAAACTCAGGCGAGCTCATAGGCTTACCAACCTCCTGTAAAGCACTCATATCCTGCTTCCAGAAGAAGAGGTACGAGAGTATAGAACAGAAGATGAAGGCTCCGATGAGCATCAACACGAAGCCCGAGACGAGGCGCACATTGTCCATCGTCGTCAGCTCGCCACCATTACCATTTGTCGCACCTGTGCGACCCTTTGTATTCCTATCTTTTGCCATAATCGTCACTAATTACAACGCATCACCATGCGCTAATATTTTCGAGGCCTTATATTCCAATCGCCGCCTGTAATCCTCGTCGGCAAAGCTCAAGAAGCGACACTCCGCAACATTATCCTCCGCAGCAGCAATGTCGTAACGCTCCAAGAGCCACTTTACCCTGCGGGCAACAGCCTCGCCCGAGTCGATAATCTCGATATCGCGGTCACCTATAACCTCGCGTATATGAGGCTTCAAGAAGGGATAGTGCGTACATCCGAGGACTATCTTATCTATGCTACTATCCATAAGGGGCTCAATGACATGGCGCACAGCGGCCATAGCCTCGTCGCTCTCCTCCCTATCCTCCTCGACAAGCTCAACGAAACCCTCGCCCACAACCTTAACGACATCTACTCCCTCGGCATAGCGCATGGCCGTTGCGAGGAACATGTCGCTCGCAAGGCTATGTTTCGTCGCCAACACCGCGATACGTCGTGTGCGCGAGGTGAGGCATGCGGGCTTCACCGCAGGCTCCAAGCCCACGATGGGCATATCGCTCCAGTGCTCGCGTAGCGCCCCCACCGCTGCCGTCGTTGCCGTATTACACCCCACGACAACCATCTTAACACCCTCGGCAACGAGGCGCTCGACAGCTGCAAAGGCAAAACGCTCGATATCCTCACGTCGACGTCCTCCATAGGGGCAGTTCTTGCCATCACCAAGATAGACAAGCGACTCCGACGGCAACATACGGCGCAGCTCACGCCACACCGACAAGCCTCCAAAGCCCGAGTCGTAGACACCTATGGGAGAATTGTTCATATCGAACGCCTTATCTCGTTAATTATACTTGTCACAACATCATCATCGCACATCGTCGTGCAGTCAATCGTCATCTTCGCTGCGGCATAGTAGGGCTCGCGCAGAGCAATCTGCTCATACATAAACCTTAGCAACTCCTCGTCGCTCTTACCGCGAAACATGGGTCGCTTCTGGCGGCCATACTCCGAGAGGCGCGAGAGTATCTGCTCGGGGCTACGACGTAGATATATCGTCGTGCCACACTCGTTGAGCCTCAACATATTATCACCCCACGTAGGCAAGCCTCCCCCCGTAGCCACGACCATATCCCTGCCACTCTGCACTATATACTCCAAAGCCTCACGCTCGGCACGGCGGAAGTACTCCTCACCCTCGTAATGAAAAATATCGGCAATCGTAGCTCCCTCCATCTCCTCCACACGCTTATCCGTATCGACAAGGTCGACACCGAGGCATCGCGCAAGACGTCTACCGAGCGAACTCTTTCCCGAGCCGGCATATCCCACCAAGAAGAGTATCATCCCTTAGAAGAGGTTTAACTGTGCAGGAGAGAAGTTAGCATCACCGACCTCGGCACGCTTGTCGTAGTCGACATTCGGATCAGCCTTAATATCCTCACCAACAATATCATCCATATCTATTGCCTCCATCTGCTCGTCGGCCACATCATCGACAATATCATCCTCCACATCCTCTGCATCATCCGTTACATCCGGCTCCTCGGGCTCGATAAACTGCAACGATGCCACCTCGTAGGTCGTGATACGCTTACCCTTGGCACGATGGCTCTTAACGGCTATAAACTCATCCACATCCACAATCTCCTCGGCACGCTGGGCATGCTGACCGCCAAACGTGACAACAAGCTTAGCACCGGCACGGTAGGTGATTGTCACAAAGCGCATAGGTGAGCCCTCCTCCAAGAAGTACTGTGTCTTATCGCCCATTTCGAGCTGGAAGCGCTTCATGTAGTAGTACTTCTGCTCGCCATCGTAGTAGCACAACGCATATACCCTGTCGGCAACGAAGCGCTCCACACGTATCGTATCATCAGGGAAGTGTTGCTGCACATCGAAGCCTGTGATGTAGTATTGGTTCTTAGCCGTCCACACTACAATCTTATCTTCGCCCTTGAACTCTCCGAGCAACGTGCCACGGCCATCGGTATTCAGGCGGCGCACATCCTCGTCGTACCATATATTCTGGCCGCCGAGTGTCGACGTGCCCTTCTCCTTGAGCACTATCTTATTTATCGGATAGCGTGTCACCAGATTACCGACACTCTGACGACCCTTTATTGCGAGGGTCGAAAGGTCGAGGTCGATGATACACTTCTTCAATCGTGCTCTCGGGCGCAGGTATATCTTGAGTACCTCGGCCTCACCGTTGGGGTTCACCGAGAGGTATATAAGTTCACTCTTTGCCGTGCCCTTCGTCAGGTCGTACTCCTTATCGCGCGTGATGGACTTTATGGCGCAACGCTTCATCATGATAGCGCCACCACGACCATCGCGATAGAGCATATTATATATTGTGCGCTCGTCGTTGCGCTTATATATACCTATATAATATATATTCTTGTCGAAGAACGCCTTCTCCGTAATCTTCGTAATCTTATAACGACCATCCTTCAGGATGATAATCACATCGTCGAGGTTCGAACAGTCGCACACAAACTCCGAGTCCTTCATGCTCTTGCCATAGCCGAAGAAGCCCTCAGCCCTATCTACATATAGTTTGGCATTCGACGATGCCACCTTCCATGCCTCGATGGTGTCGAACTCGCGTATCTCGGTGCGGCGCTCCTTGCCCTCGCCATACTTGGCCTTGATACGCTCAAAGTAGGCAATGGCATACTCCGTAAGGTGGTCGATGTCGTGCTTCGTGCTCTTTATATCGCGCTCTATCTGCTTAATCTCGTTGTCGGCCTTCTCCGAGTCGTAGCGCGAGATACGTATGAACTTCAACTCCGTGAGGCGCTGCACATCGTCGAGTGTAACCTCACGACGTAGCTTCGACTTGAATGGCTCGAGGCCCTTATCCACCGCCTCGTATGCAGCCTCGCGGGTACGACAACCCTCGATAAGCTGATAGAGCTTATTCTCGATAAAGATACGCTCCAACGATGCTGCATGCCACGCCTCGTTCAGCTCGTCGAGCTTTATTTCGAGCTCCTTTCCAAGGAGCGCCTTGGTGTGGTCCGTAGAGTAACGAAGGATGTCACTAACACCCATAAATACGGGCTTATCGTCGACAATAACACAGGCATTTGGCGAGATGCTAACCTCGCAGTCTGTAAAGGCATAGAGCGCATCTATGGTCTTATCCGACGACTCGTCGGCAGCAACCTGAATGACAATCTCGACCTTCTCAGCCGTATTATCATCGACCATCTTAATCTTTATCTTACCCTTATCGTTAGCCTTGATGATAGACTCCTTAATCGACTCCGACGTTGTGGTATAGGGTATCTCCGTTATTGCCAACGTGCGCTTATCTATCTTTGAGATACGTGCGCGCACCCTCACCGAGCCACCACGAAGACCATCGTTATAGTTGCTCGCATCCATGATGCCTCCCGTCTGGAAGTCGGGAACAAGCATGAAATCTTCACCACGAAGGTAGGCTATGGAGGCGTTGATAAGCTCCACAAAGTTGTGCGGCAGAATCTTCGAGGCCAAGCCTACGGCGATACCATCGGCACCCTGAGCCAAGAGCAAAGGGAACTTAACGGGGAGTGTCACAGGCTCCTCCTTACGGCCGTCGTATGCCAACATCCACTCCGTAGTCTTCTTATTGTAGACGACATCCAAGGCAAACTTCGACAGTCGAGCCTCGATATAACGCGCTGCGGCAGCCTCATCACCCGTGAGAATGTTACCCCAGTTACCCTGCATGTCGATAAGCAGGCCCTTCTGTCCGAGTTGCACCAACGCATCCTTAATAGAGGCATCACCATGAGGGTGGTACTGCATAGCCTGACCCACGACATTTGCCACCTTATTGAAGCGACCATCCTCCACGCACTTCATCGCGTGCAGTATGCGGCGCTGCA
>JAFVWO010000038.1 GCA_017501625.1 Alistipes sp. | reverse complement strand
CGCAAGGGCACGGCTCCAGTGCGCCTGATGAGCGAGATGAGCCGCGTAAACACTATTATTCGTGACTCTCTGAACGACACATTCTCGCAGATTATGGTCGATGACGAGACGATGTATGGCGAGATTAAGAGCTACATACACGCTATCAAGCCCGAGATGGAGCAGCTAGTAAAGCTCTACAAAGGCAAGGTGCCAATCTTCGACAACTTCGACGTCGCGAGACAGATAAAGTCGTTATTTGCAAAGTACGTATCGCTACGACGTGGCGCATACCTTATTATCGAGCACACCGAGGCTATGCACGTCATCGACGTCAACTCGGGAAACCGCACCAAGGCCGAGGACGACCAGGAGCAGACAGCCCTCGAGGTTAACTTAGCCGCTGCAGCCGAGATAGCACGACAACTGCGACTTAGGGATATGGGCGGTATCGTCATAGTCGACTTCATAGATATGCGCAAGCAGCAGAGCCGACAGACGCTATACGAGGAGATGCAGAAGCTGATGGCTACAGACAAGGCCAAGCATACCATACTGCCTATCACCAAGTTCGGACTTATGCAGATCACCCGACAGAGAGTGCGCCCCATTGCTATGGACGAGACGTCGGATACCTGTCCTACGTGTCACGGTAGCGGCAAGGTCGAGCCTACGATACTCCTCGAGAAGAAGATCGAAGGTCAGGTGCAGCTGCTCGCCGAAAAGGGGTACAAATATGTTAACCTTAGGGTTAGCCCATATGTCAAGGCATATCTTTGCGAAGGTCTCATATCGAAGAGACTACGTTGGATTTTTAAGTACAAGCTACGCATCGATATATCGTCGGACCAGAGTGTCGGAATGATAGATGTAAGCTACTTAGACAAAAAGGGAGAGTCGCTTCTAATAAACTCCGCAGAGTAGTAACCACTGAAGCGATATGGATTACTTAAAAAGCATCATCGGTAAGTCCAAACGTGCCGCTGAGCTTAAGAAATGTTTGGAAAACATAGGCTCTACCGTCCATCTCGAGCAGATGGTCGGCGGAGCCTATTCGCTTTATGCGGCACATATGGTCGAGCGATTAGGTGGTGTGCATATCTTCGTTGCCGACGATAGAGATAGCGCCGCGTACCTCGTAAACGACCTCTACGAACTACTCGACGAGGAGCACGTAGGCTTCTTCGCGTCGGGATATAAGCGCTCGGCAGCCTATGGCGCCGAGGATGCTCAGGGCATTGTACGCCGCACAGCAGCGCTCAACGCGATAAAGAACTTTAAGAAGGGGTATTTGGTCATATGCACCTACCCCGAGGCGCTGGCCGAGAGCGTTGCCGACGAGGAGCGTCTCGCCGAGCAGTCGCTACACTTAGCCGTGGGCGACACGATGCAGCAGGCGAGCCTCGTAGAGTGGCTCACAACCCACAACTTTACGCGTGTAGACTTTGTCTACGAGCCAGGACAATACTCCGTACGAGGAGGCCTCGTGGATATATTCTCTTACGTAGAGTCTAAGCCCTATCGTGTCGACTTCTTCGGCGACGTCATAGACTCCTTGCGCCGTTTCGACATCTCGAGCCAGCTCTCGGCCGAGCGTCCCGACGAGGTAGACATCATACCGAATATGCTCAGCGACTCGGGCGCGGCGAAGCGTGTCTCGCTGGCCACCTTCGCAGCCGAAGCTACGTGGTGGATGGCCGATGGCGACCACATACTGCGTAAGATAGCCGACATACGCAAGAAGGTATTGGAGACGGCCGAGAGCGAGGAGGATGCCGAGCGCTTGGCGCAACGCGTCACCTCGCGCCAAAGACTCCTCGAGGAGCTTAAGG
>JAFVWO010000037.1 GCA_017501625.1 Alistipes sp. | reverse complement strand
ATTAGGGAGATTAGGGAGATACCTGATAGCGCTCTCCTTAAACTCCCTAAATTCCTTAAATTCCCTACAATAACTCTTCCATCTCTCCCCCCCCTCGCTCACTTAGCTCACTACTTCGGCATTTACCTTCACGTAGTTGTAGCCCAAGCGTCGGAGGGCAACGGCGACGCCTGCCTCGAACATAACCTTCGTCGTGCGGGCAAAGACATGGAAGGCCATGACGCTCTGCGCCTCGACCTGCTCCTTGCGGATGAGCGACAGCGCACGCTCGGCTGTCGTGCGTATGAGGTCCTCAAGCTCCTCGGCACCCTTAGACTCCAACGGTAGGGCCATGAGCACCTCGGTGATATATTCGTCCATGCAGTCGAAGCCGCGGGGCTCGGTAAACATCTTATGGAAATCCTCCGTCGTGGCGTAGCGGTTCCACTCCTTATCCCACAATACGGCGGCACCCATGCCCTCGTACATAGCCCATGCTATGGCTACAAGCGGGTATTTGCCTATCTCGGGCACGGCATCGGCCATATATGAGGGTGCCGACGTGCGCCACTTCTCGTTAAGCTCCTCGACCTCCAAGAAGCGACCATCGAGGGCCTTTTTCTCCGTGAGGTGCTTGGTGAGGGTGTCGCGCAGACCCTCCTCATACTTATTGAGTAGTTCGTGCTGTTGTTCTGTCATCGTTATTTGCGTTTTTTCGTTGTCTTCTTACGTACCGACCAGCCGAAGTGGCCGATGAGTTTACCCAAGGTGTAGTACTCGCCATGGGAGTAGACTATGGGCGCAGCCTTGTCCAAGTGGAACTTGCCTGTCGCGGGGTCTATATACCTGTCGTCGGCCTCGATGCCCACAACGTCGGCAATGAACATGTCGTGCGTGCCGAGCTCCACAACCTGTCGCACGCGGCAGCATATCGAGAGGGGTGCCTCGGCAATAATCGGGGCGCTCACGTGGTCACACGTCGCGGGGGTGAGCCCCGTGGCCTCCCACTTATTCACATCGCGGCCCGACTTGACGCCACACCAGTCCGTGGCACGCGCCATAGCCTCCGTGGTGAGGTTCAGGACGAACTCTCCCGTGCGGCGTATGATGTCGTAGGAGTGGCGCGACTTGCGCACCGAGATATAGCACATGGGGGGCTCGGTACATATCGTTCCTGTCCATGCCACAGTGAAGAGGTTGTACTCCTCGGGTGTGGCGCCCACGCTCACGAGCACCGCAGGCAGCGGGTAGATGAGCGTTCCGGGCTTCCAGCTCTGCTTTGCCATAGTCCTTATCGTTTAGTTTCCGTCGTAGCCGCTATCTTCGAGGAGGTTGCCACCGAGGGCAGCAGCCACGGCAAGCTCGTCGCAGCGGTTGTTCTCCACCGTCGAGGCGTGACCCTTGACCCACACGAAGCGCACGTTATGCTTGCGGTAGACACTGAGGAAGCGCATCCACAGGTCGGGGTTCTTCTTCCCCGCGAAGCCCTTACGCTCCCAGCCGAAGACCCAGCGCTGGTTTACAGCCTCGATGACATACTTCGAGTCGGAGTAGAGCGTGACATTCGAGCCCTCGAACTTCAACGCCTCCAACGCCACGCATACGGCCATGAGCTCCATGCGGTTGTTTGTCGTCATACGGTAGCCTGCCGAGAGCTCCTTGCGGTGTATGCCCGAGAGGAGGACTATGCCATAGCCCCCCGCACCCGGGTTGCCGCGTGCCGAGCCATCGGTATATATCGTTATGTCGGCCATCGTTAGCTCAGAGCCTCAATCTGAGCCTTCAGCGCGGCAATCTTAGCCTCGGCATCGGCCTGCTTGGCACGCTCGTTCATGACAACCTTCTCGGGTGCCGACTGCACGAAGCGCTCATTCGATAGCTTCTTCATCACCGAGGCGAGGAAGCCCTCCGCGTACTCGAGGTCGGCACGTAGCTTCTCCAACTCGGCCTCCTTGTCGATAGAGCCCTCCATGGGCACGAAGTACTGCGTAGTCTTGACGATGAAGGCTGCAGCGGCAGGGTCCTTCTCCGTTGTAGGCTCCACGGCCTTGAGGTTGGCCATCTTGGTGATGACAGCCTCGAACTCTGCAGGGTAGTTCTCGTCGGCAATATAGCGTAACGTGAGCACCTCCTTCTGTGCTATGTTCTTCTGTTTGCGCATGTTACGTATGGCTGTGATGACCTCCTCAGCGAGGGCGAAGCGTGCGAGAATCTTCTCGTCGGCCTTACGCTCGGCCTTGGGCTCGCGGGCGATGACGATAGAGCATACGTCGGCCTCGGGCTTAAGGTCCTGCCATATCTCCTCCGTGACGAAGGGCATGAAGGGGTGCAACAGGCGCAACAGCTGGTCTACATAGTGCTTCGTGCATGCGAGCGTCTCGCCATCTATGGGCGACTGATATGCGGGCTTCACAATCTCGAGGTACCAGCCGCTGAAGTCGTCCCAGAAGAGTCGGTAGAGCTCGGTGAAGGCCTCCGAGATGCGGTATTGCTCCATGTCGTGGGCTACGCGCTCTATACGCTCGCGCATGACCTCGTCGAACCATGCTATGGCCTGCTTTGCGGCCTCGGGCTGTGCTATGGTGCTATCCTCCTCCCACATGTTGATGAGGCGGTAGGCGTTCCATATCTTATTGCAGAAGTTACGTCCCTGCTCGCAGAGGGCCTCGTCGAACATCACGTCGTTGCCCGCAGATGTAGACATGAGCATCGCCACACGCATGCCGTCGGCACCATACTTGGCGATGAGGTCGAGAGGGTCGGGCGAGTTGCCGAGCTGCTTGGACATCTTACGGCCGAGTTTGTCGCGCACGATACCCGTGAAGTACACATTCTTGAAGGGGCGCTCGCCACGCCACTCGTAGCCCGCCATAATCATGCGTGCCACCCAGAAGAAGATGATGTCGGGGCCCGTGACAAGGTCGTTGGTGGGGTAGTAGTACTCTATCTCGGGGTTGTTGGGGTAGCGTATGCCGTCGAACACCGATATGGGCCATAGCCACGATGAGAACCACGTGTCGAGCACATCCTCATCCTGACGTAGGTCGGCCATGGTGAGCGAGGCATCCTTCTCCTGCGCGAGCTTCAACGCCTCCTCCGCACTCTCGGCCACGACGTAGCCACCCTTGGGGAGGTAGTAGGCGGGTATGCGCTGTCCCCACCACAGCTGGCGCGAGATGCACCAATCCTTGATGTTCTCCATCCAGTGGCGGTATGTATTCTTGTACTTCGCGGGAACGAATGATATGACGTCCTCCATCACGGCCTTCGTTGCGGGCTTGGCGAGCTCCTCCATAGAGAGGAACCACTGCATCGAGAGCTTAGGCTCTATGGCCACACCCGTGCGCTCCGAGTAACCCACATTGTTGGTGTAGGGCTCGACCCTCTCCATGAGGCCTGCGGCGGTGAGGTCTGCCTCTATCTGCTTGCGGCAGTCGAAGCGGTCGACACCTACATAGAGGCCCACCTTATCGTTTATGGTGCCGTCGTCGTTGAAGATGTCGATAGACTCCAAGCCGTACTTCTCGCCAAGCATGTAGTCGTTCACGTCGTGCGCGGGTGTCACCTTAAGCGCTCCCGTGCCGAACTCCACGTCGACATACTCGTCGCGGATGATGGGGATTGAGCGACCTACGAGGGGTACGATGACGCGGGCATCCTCCTTGAGGTGCTTGTATCTCTCGTCGTTGGGGTTTACGCAGAGGGCCGTATCGCCAAGGATGGTCTCGGGGCGTGTTGTCGCCACGACGATATACTCCTCCGAGCCCTCGAGCTTATAGCGCAGGTAGTAGAGCTTGCCGTTAGACTCCTTGTATATCACCTCCTCGTCCGAGAGGGCTGTCTTTGCCGAGGGGTCCCAGTTTACCATCCTCACGCCACGGTAGATGAGACCCTTGCGGTAGAGGTCGACAAAGACCTTGAGCACACCCGCAGTGCGTGCCTCGTCCATCGTGAAGCATGTGCGCTCCCAGTCGCACGAGGCGCCGAGCTTGCGCAGCTGGTTGAGGATGATGCCGCCGTGCTTCTCCTTCCACTCCCATGCGTGGCGTAGAAACTCCTCGCGCGTGAGCGATGCCTTGTCTATGCCCTCCTCCTTGAGCTTGGCCACAACCTTGGCCTCCGTGGCTATCGATGCGTGGTCGGTGCCCGGCACCCAGCAGGCGTTCTTTCCCTGCATGCGTGCGCGGCGCATGAGCACATCCTGAAGCGTGTTGTTGAGCATGTGACCCATGTGGAGCATGCCCGTCACGTTGGGTGGCGGTATTACGATGCAATAGGGCTCTCGGCCGTCAGGCTCAGAGTGAAATAGGTTCTTTTCAATCCAGAAGTCGTACCACTTCTGCTCGATACTCTCGGGTGAATACTTGTCTGCTAACTGCATAGTATATAATGTTTTAATCGTTTGTATGCATGTGCGTAGGCGCACGTAGGCGCGCATAATCGGACAAAGATACAACTTTTTTCTGAATTTTTAATCAGTAATGAGGATTTAGTGGGGAGAGTGGGGAGAGTGGGGAGGATGGGTAGAGTGGGTAGAGTGGGGAGAGTGGGTAGTTTAGAGAGTTTAGGGAGTTTAGGGAGTTTAGCGATGGCGTTTCCCTAATCTCCTTAATTTCCCTAAATTCCCTAATCTCCCCATGCTACCCATGCTCCCCATTTAGTAACAGCAGTAACATTGGTAACATTGGTAACAGGTACCCCCACCCCTGTTACCATGTTACTTTTGTTACCATGTTACTCGTGATGGTGGAGGGTATTGTAGGGGGTTGTAGGGTATTGTGGGTTTTCGTAGGTTCTTGTGGGGCTGGCGATACCCGCGCCCTATGTAGCCTACAAGAACCTAAGTAACCTATAAGGCCCTATAACACCCTACAATAACCTACGTAACCCATGCAACCTACAAAGATTGTCAGCACCGTCGCGTACTGTCGTGCTCCCACGCCTTAATAGACTCTATAACGACATGTCTATTAAGGTATTGAACTATATACATAGCCTCCTTGGGATGGCTATACGACGACCCGCTATGCTAAATATATATTTAACATAGTGTTGACTATTAGTGTGTTGTCGCTGTGTATGTTGCTATTGGTATGTGGCGATTAGCGCCCCTATCACACTGCAAATATACAACATTCTGAGGTCGTTGTCAAGTATTTTGACCGAATTATTTCTATTTTTTTAGAAATAATGGGGAGCGTGGGTAGTTATGGGTAGTTTAGAGAGTTTAGGGAGTTTAGGGAATATAAGGAAAACGATAATTCACTAATTTCCCTAAATTCCCTAATCTCCCTAAATTCCCCTATAACT
>JAFVWO010000036.1 GCA_017501625.1 Alistipes sp. | reverse complement strand
CTTATTGAAGCGACCATCCTCCACGCACTTCATCGCGTGCAGTATGCGGCGCTGCACAGGCTTAAGTCCATCGGCCAAGTGCGGCACGGCACGCTCCAAGATAACATACGAGGCGTAGTCCAAGAACCAATTCTTGTACATACCCGTAAGTCGGCGCACGTTGTCATCGGCCGATGTTAGCTGGTCGTACTTGCCCTTTGCCACATCCGCCACATCGTCACCACCATCCTGAGGCTCCAACTGTGACTCCTCAACCTCCAATATATCTTTGCTGTCCTCCATTAGTTAAGCATTTTCAGGTTTTCGATAATATCCTCCTCTACGCGCAAGTTGCTCACGATAAAATCCTTACGATCGGGCGTATTCTTACCCATGTAGAAGTCCAAAAGGTCGTGTATAGGGTCATCCTTCGTAAGGCGCACCTTATCCAGACGCATACCCTCACCAATAAACTCCTTGAACTCCGCCGCCGATATCTCACCAAGACCCTTGAAGCGCGTAATCTCAGCCTGAGCACCGCACCTCTTAACCGCCGCCTGACGCTCCTCGTCGTTATAGCAGTAGTGCGTCTCCTTCTTGTTACGAACACGGAACAGCGGTGTCTGCAATATGTAGAGGTGGCCCATGCGTATAACCTCGGGGAAGAATTGCAGAAAGAACGACGTGAGCAAGAGACGAATATGCATACCGTCGACATCGGCATCCGTAGCGATGATAACCTTATTGTAACGCAGGTTATCCATATCCTCCTCGATGTTTAGTGCAGCCTGCAGCAGGTTAAACTCCTCATTCTCGTATACCACACGCTTCGTGAGGCCATAGCAGTTGAGCGGCTTACCACGCAACGAGAAGACAGCCTGCGTGCGCGGGTCGCGACTTGAGGTTATTGAGCCCGAGGCCGAATTACCCTCGGTGATAAATATCATCGTCTGGTCGGCGAGGTCACTTTTGTCGGTATAGTGTATCTTACAGTCGCGCAGCTTCTTATTGTTCAGCGACACCTTCTTTGCGGCCTCCCTTGCCTTCTTCTGCACACCCGAAATAGCCTTACGCTCCTTCTCGTTCTCGACAATCTTCTTTTGCAGCGTCTGCGCCACCTCGGGATGCTTATGCAGGTAGTTATCCAAGTTCGTAGAGAGGAAATCGCCCACAAACTGTCGCATCGTAACGCCCTCCTCCTTATCCTTCGAGCCGAGCTTCGTCTTGGTCTGCGACTCGAAGATAGGGTCATCGACACGCACCGATATAGCTGCGATAATCGACGTGCGTATGTCCGAAGGGTCATAATCCTTGTGGTAAAACTCCTTGATGGTCTTTGCTATAGCCTCGCGGAAGGCTGCCTGATGCGTACCTCCCTGCGGTGTATACTGACCATTGACAAACGAGTAGTATGCCTCACCATAGCCGTTGCCGTGGGTGATGACTACCTCTATATCCTCGCCCGAGATATGCACCGGAGCATAGAGAGGCTCATTCGATAGGTTGTCGTTGACCAAGTCCAAAAGACCGTTTTTCGATGTGTACGACGTGCCGTTGAGAACAACCGTAAGGCCGAGGTTCAGATAGGTGTAATTCTTGACCATCTGCTCCACGTACTCCATGTTGTAGGCGTAGTCGCCAAAGACCTCGCGGTCGACGACAAACTCCACGTATGTACCATTCTGCTCTGCTACACCACTCTCGGCTCTATCCGTCTGCTCCAAGCCCTGAGCGAAGGTCACCGTGCGAGCTTCACCCTCGCGCACCGAGCGTGCAAGGAAGTGGCTCGAGAGCATATTCACAGCCTTCACACCGACACCATTCAGACCCACAGTCTTCTTGAAGGCATCACCGCCATACTTACCTCCCGTGTTCATCTTACTCACGGCATCGGCCAACGCCTCTAACGGAATACCACGACCATAGTCCCTCACCGACACCCTATCGCCCTCAATCCTTATCTCTATGCGCTTGCCGGCACCCATGATAAACTCGTCGATGGAGTTATCCACAACCTCCTTGAGGAGTACGTAGATACCATCATCCGCCTGTGTTCCGTCGCCAAGCTTTCCAATATACATACCGGGACGTAGACGTATATGTTCGCGTGGCGATAGTGTGACTATCGCATCCTTGCCATACGCGGCTGTTGACATACTCTGCTCTGCCATATCTTAAATCACTCTCTTCTCTCTGCTACTTGTTTCTGCGTATCTCGGCCAACGTCGCCACCATCGTGTCGTGAACATCGGCCATAACCTCCTTTATCGGGCGCTCCTCGACCTCGGCAGCCGAGATTGGGGGCAACACACGAATCGTTATCTTGTTGCGCCAATTCATCAGCCACCCCTTGCGCACCATCGTGTTTGTGCCATCGAGGACAATGGGGAGGATGGGCACACCGGCATCCTTGGCGAGGATGAAGGCTCCGGCCTTGAAGTTGTGAATC
This sequence comes from Alistipes sp., assembly GCA_017501625.1. Taxonomy (GTDB): domain Bacteria; phylum Bacteroidota; class Bacteroidia; order Bacteroidales; family Rikenellaceae; genus Alistipes. The sequence goes on along the minus strand of JAFVWO010000036.1, from coordinate 12,381 downwards.
TCGCCATCCTTCGAGCGAGTGCCCTCGGGGAAGATAGATACCGAGGCTCCCTTACGAAGCCACTCTTTACCCTTGTCGTGGACAAGCTGCATCGCCTCCTTGGCGCTGGCACGGTTGATGACGATATCGCCATGAGCAAAGAGCAGACGGCCGACGATAGGTATGCGATATACCTCCTTCTTCGACACCCACTTAAATACCAACGGCAGGTTGTATATGCTCATGATGTCTATCATCGAGTTGTGGTTGAGGACTATCACATACGCCTGCTTGGGGTCTATATTCTCCGCCCCTATCACCTCGCGTTTCATTCTTATGGGCAGGCCGAAGACCACATCCGTAATCCACTTCGACAATGTATGCACCACACAGCGCTTCTTATCAAAGGGATAGCACACCACAAGGGCGATAAACGAGGCGACATAAAGCACCAAGGCTACCACCAAACATACGAGATAATAGAGAATTGTTAACATAATAAACGTCGTTAGAATCTTACAAATTATTCAATTTGCAAATGTACGCATTTTTCTCGAAATAACGCGCAAAATAGAGGGGCAAAAAATAAAAAAAGTAATTAGGGAATTTAGGGAATTTAGAGAATCTAGAGAATCTAGAGAATCTAGAGAATTTAGAGTAATATTTGATACGCTTTACCCTAAACTCACTAAACTCACTAAACTCACTAAATTCCCTAATCCCACCATGACTGCGCTCTGAAGCGCGCTTGAGAAGTGCTGCGTGTTTACTCCTTAACTCCCACGTCGATAGTGAGCCCCAGCAGCTGAAGACGCTCGCGAAGCTTGGGCAGCTCCTCGTCCATGAACTTCTGTCTTTCGAGCTGACGTATATGCTCCTTGGCGCCCTCGGAGACGAAGAAACCGATGCCTCGGCGGTTGAAGATGATGCCGTCGGCCTCGAGACGCTCGTAGCTACGCATAACGGTGTTGGGGTTGACACCCACGGAGGTGGCCATCTCCCTCACCGACACCACACGCTCACCCTCGGCCCACTCGCCGGAGAGTACTCGCATGGCTATAAGTTCGTATATCTGTCGCCATATAGGCTTCTCCTCTGAAAACTGCATCATAACGCTTACATCTTTATTTCACGTACTTAACAGCATACTCGCGTATGCTTCGTAAGTATCCCATACCCTACCACTTCATTTGACGACGGCGCAGAGCCCAATAGCTGAGGGCGTAGAATACCACAGGCATAAGGATATAGACCACAGTCGCAATGGTGTCGTTAAACTCGTATGATTCGACATAGTAGCCCGGCTCGAGGTTCATGAGCAGATGTACGCCCACACGTGCCATGACACCCAAGAAGACCATAACGCCCACAAACGTGCCGAGGTATACGACAAAGAGGTTGCGACCCGCAATGATATTTAGGAACAACGACACCGACATAACCAACTGCACAAAGACGTAGAGCGACCAGCTTAGGAAGGACTCCCTTAATAGGGATGTAAGCACAGGTACGATATCTATGCTATAGTCGGTAAAGGGGTATACTATGACCATGCCAAGAATGGCCGTAACGAAGACAAAGAGCGGGAATACGAACAACAAATTCAGCAGCATGAACGTCATGCGCTCCTCGTTAGACACGGGCAGCGAACACTCCATGACCTTTGTGCCACGGTGGCGCATGGCGTATGTTGTACGTAGCGCAAAGGCAAGACCTCCAAGCGTATATATCGCCGTAGATATGCCCTCGGCAACAAAGACGTCGCGCGACAAGATACCAAACAGTGCAGGAAAAGCGACACACACGAGAAACAGCGACAAGTAATTCTTCATCTGCGACGTGTAGTGGTAGCGAGCATACTGCGCAACCCTACGGAATGAATAACCTCTCATAATTCTACTTACGCTTAAAGATTAACGAAAACATATCACGCTCGGCAGCGACGGCGTTGAACAGAAGCTCGATGTTAAGCATCGTATCATCATCGCCATCATTCTCCATCACCGACATCACACCGGCAATCGTCGACTCGGAGTATATCACCTTGTCGGCAGCTCCCGCCTTGCCAAACTTCAGGCGGCGCGTAATCTCCGACGTCGTAGCATTGAGTGCCACGCCCTTACGGTCGAGGATGACGATATTATCCAAAAGCTGCTCGACATCGGCCACCTGATGTGTCGATATTACAACCATGCGGCTCTCGTTGACATACGAAGCAAGGAGGCGACGAAAGACGCTCTTCGACGGTATGTCGAGGCCGTTTGTAGGCTCGTCCAAGAGGAGCATACGCGCATTGCATGCCAACGCGAAGGCTATGTATGCCTTCTTGCGCTGACCCATAGACATAGAGTGCAACCTATCCGTGGTATTCACCCCCAACTCCTCGGCATAGTAGCGCATCTGCCCCATATCGAAGCCGGGATAGAAGGGTGATGTCACCTTTGCATAGTACTCAAGGCTCACATTCGGGAGGTCGAATTCCTCGGGGATGATAAGCAGATTCTCGAATGTCTCAGGACGGCGCTTATGAGGATTCGAGCCATCGACCAATACACTACCGCTCTTCGGGCGCATGATACCGCAGATAATCTTCAAGAGCGTAGTCTTACCTATGCCGTTGCAACCCAAGAGACCATGGATATGTCCCTCGTCCAGCTCAAGCGTTATGTCGTTTAGCACCGTGTGTCCCGACGAGTAGCCAAACGTAAGATTTTTTGTCGTAATCATAGTTTTTAGGTTTTGCGTTTAACAACCAAAACAGTGTATTAGCCAATTAATACACTGCAAAGGTAGAGATTATTTTTATACTTGCAAATTTTCGGCCCGAAATTTTCAATAAAAACATCAAAAAAACAGCGTTTACGTGCGCGTGTGCATAATATATGTATTGAAAATTTGTTGTAAAATTATCGCTCAAAAATTTGCAGATTGAGATTTTTGCCCTATATTTGCAGTGTATTAGTTATGTAATACACCAAAACTGAATTAGCCAACCGATACACAACGACAAAAATGTTTGAAGACAATGTTACAAAACGAGCAATAGAATCGTTATAAAGGCAAAAGAGCCTCCGAGAGAAAAAAAGTGCAAAAAAAATTTGGTGGGGGGGGGAAATGCTTATCTTTGCAATATATTCTCTTTAGGAGGGAGAGTGATAATGAGAACAACGAATAAACAAAAAGGTGTTATGAGAGGATTTCGATACATGGTAACAATCTTAGCGCTCGTAGCCGGAGTTACGACAGCCACAGCACAGCGCCACACGCTTAGTGGTCGCGTGGAGAGCAGCAACAATGAGCCTATAGCCTATGCCACGGTGGTAGCCCTCAAGGATGGCGTTCAGGCAGCCGGTGGTGCCACAAACAGCGAGGGAACATTCTCCCTGAGCCTCGCAGCGGGGAGATACACGCTCAACGTAAGTTACATAGGCTACGATAGCGTAGTGCGCGAGGTGGAGGTGACAACATCCACCGACATAGGCATCGTCACGCTCACAAGCAACGACACCGCCATAGACGAGGTGGTCGTGACGGCACAGCTCATACGTCGCGAGGCCGACCGCTTCGTCGTCGACATCGCCAACTCGCCCATAGCCCTCGGCAAGGATGGCGAGGAGCTACTCAAGAGTGCCCCGGGCGTGTGGATTCAGGACGACAAAATATCGATAAACGGCTCTTCGGGCTCGAAGGTATACCTCAACGACCGCGAGGTGAAGCTCGACGATGCTCAGCTCATAGCCTACCTCCGCTCGCTACGTGCCGACGACATTCAGAAGATAGAGGTCATACCGCAGTCGGGTGCCGACTACGACGCCTCATCCTCGGGTGGCATAATCAAGATAACGACAAAGCGCCGCATAGACTCAGGACTTATGGGCTCGGCATCGCTTGTGGTAAACGGCATGCAGGGTGCATACAACGTGATGCCCTCGCTATCGCTCAACTACAATCAGGGTAAGGTCAACGCCTATGGTCGCGTGTGGGCAGGAACAAACGGTCAGAAGTATACCTCCGAGGAGCACACCGACTACACCTCGGGCACGGTGATAGATGCCGAGACGACGATGAACGAGCAGTCGGTATGGGCCGGAGGTAATGCCGGTGTTGTCTACGACATCACCGACAAGCACTCGGTAGGTGCCGAGTTTCAGTACAACTACTGGGGGCACAACGGCGACACCGACACTTGGACGGAGCGCAGCTTCGCGGGCATAGCCTCGCGCAGCGATGGTACGTATGACGACCGTGGCCACAGCCGCATGATGACAGCAACGCTGAACTACATATACAAGCTCGACAACGTAGGCTCAACGCTCAAGTTTATTGGCGACTACACCGACTCGAAGTCACCGAGCCGTAACAACTACTTCGACACGAACTACCTCCTCGTCACGCCCGACGTTAAGCGTGACTCGACATATCGCTATGCTGCCGAGAGCCACTACCAGATGGCCACGGCAACCGTAGCCCTCGAGAAGGTATTATCGAAGAAGGTGTCGTTGAAGGGTGGCCTTAAGTACACCTTCAACACCAACAACAACGAGGCAGACTACGAGTACCTCAAAAACAATATCTGGCTACCCAACACCGTGCAGAGCTACGACATAGGCTACACCGAGAATATAGGCGCTGCCTACGCCATAGCCACAGCACACCTCGGACGCTGGAGCCTCGTGGGAGGTCTCCGTGGCGAGTACACATCGTTCCGCTCCGAGGACAACGAGGTCAAGCAGAATTATTTTGACCTCTTCCCCAATGCCAACGTGTCGTATGCGCTGAAGGCCGACGGCAGCTACTCTATCGTGGCGCAGTACTCGCGCACGATATCGCGACCCTCGTTCTGGGCGCTGTCACCCAACGAAACGAAGATTTCGGAGTACATGATACAGCGCGGCAACCCCAACCTTAAGCCCTCGTACAACAACAGCGTATCTATCACAGCGGTACTCAAATACAAGTACTCGATAACGCTCGGCATGCAGATAATGGAGAACGCCATCAATCAGGCTACGCTTATCGACAAGGATAACCCCGAGTTGCTTATCCTCCAGACCATCAACTTCCCCACACTCAACAGCTACTACGCCTCGGCGAACCTCCCCTTCCAGTTCACCAAGTGGTGGCAGGCAAACTTCAACCTCATGGCGTTGTATATGGGTCAGCGCATATACCCCGACGAGCCTGTAAGACATATATTCATGGCTACGGCAAATGGTCAGATGTCGTTCACGCTGCCCAAGAACTTCTTCATCGAGCTCGACGGCATGTATATGCACGGTGCACAGGTGGGTAACACACGCATCGGCGACATGGGTAACCTCAACCTCGCCCTCAAGAAGCGCATGCTCGACAACAAGCTCACGCTAACGCTCGGAGCGCAGAACCTCATACCTACGAAGCAGCGTATATATATCAACGAGGCCGACTTCGAGCGCGTGATGGTGGTCAACCAGCCGTGGCAGCGCCTCGGTGTTAAGTTTAGCGTCTCGTACAACTTCAACTCGGGCAAGCAGTTCCGTGCCCGCAGCGTGGAGAGCGGCTCGGCAGAGGATCGTAGCCGACTCGGAGGTGGTGGCAACAACTAATAAATTAATAGTATACAATTAGCAATCAATCTATTTAACGATATATTATGAAACGTATTTCTTTTATTCTTATGGTATCCATTGTGCTCGGCTCATGCAGCGTGATGGAGTTTGCTAAGGGCGAGGTCATCGAGAAGTCGCTTACGACGAGTGGCGAGGTTAATGGCATTGCTGTGTCGGAGGGCTTCGACGTAGTCGTAGACCCTACGATGCCACGTGGCGAGGTGCGCGTGATTACACACACCGACTTGATGGATAATGTCGACATCGAGGTGGTGGGCACAACACTCAATATCGACCTAAACAATTGGACACTACGAGCCAAGACCCTCAAGGTGAAAGTCCCCGCCTACGACTTCAACGCCATAGCCGTATCGGGAGGCGCCGACTTTGAGTGGCACGACTGCACAGTGGCATCGCTAAGCGTGGCAGCCTCGGGAGGTAGCGACGTGGAGATTACCGCCAATAGCGAGGAGATAAACATAGCCACCTCGGGAGGTGCCGACGTAGAGATAGATGGCAGCTGCAAGCACCTCACAATCACTGCCTCGGGAGGCTCGGATGTAGATGCCTCTAAACTTCGCGCCGAGGATGTCGAGGTAGCAACCTCGGGAGGTGCCGACGTGGATGTATACGCAACAAATTCGCTCAAGGCACACGCCTCGGGAGGCTCGGATGTGCGCTACGGTGGCAACCCCACGACAAAGGATATCAAAGAGAGCGGAGGCGCAGACATCAAGCCCGCGAAATAGCGACACCACATAAGCATTGAGTGTGACGGATAGTGTAATTTTTGCATTGTCCGTCATTTTTTGTGCGCGAAAAGAGATAACGTCAGCTAAATTTTATTACCTTTGTATAATTATACAAGGAGATGAGAAGAACACTATTTCAAAATATACTCAGACTCTTACCGGCAGAGAGCTCACATAGGGTACGCATGGCGCTCCTCGGATTTGTGGGCAAGATACCTACGGGTAAGTGGTGGCTTAAGGTGTGTCATGCCCCCTCGCGCAAGCTCAACCTTGAGCGCGAGGTCTTCGGCGTACACTTCCGCAACCCCATAGGCATTGCCGCGGGCTTCGACCCCAATGGTGACAGACTCAACGAGTTAGCTGCCATGGGCTTCGGCTTCGTGGAGATAGGCTCCGTAGTACCCCGCCCCCAGCCCGGAACACCGCGCCCACGACTAAAGAGGCTGCGCAAAGCCATGTCGTTGCTCGACAACTCGGGATACCCGAGTCGCGGGTTGGAGTATGTCCTCGACAAGGTGCGCAAGCGCACGAAGCATACGCGCGACATTGTCATAGGGTGCAACATAGGCAAGCTTACGGCGACACACCCCGAAGATATATCGAAGGAGTATCTGCGCGTATTCCGCAATATGTATCAATATGTCGACTTCTTCGTCATCAACACCGCATGTAACACCGCCTCAAAGCAGTATGTGCCCCGCGCCCGCGAGGAGCTACTGGCATTGGTAGAGCCCCTCTTCGAGTTTCGTCGCGGACAGTTGGACTACCGCCCGATACTACTCAAAATATCGCCCGACCTCAGCCGCGAGGATATCGACACCGTAGTAGACATACTCATAGAGACACCCCTTGACGGCATTGAGGCTGTGGCCGGCTCATTCGACATGGAGCCATCGCGCCAAGGTGCCATAACGGGAGCGATGCTCACCGACCGCGCCATAGAGGTTGTACGCTACGTCGCCGAGCGCTCGGAGCACAACTACCCCATCATCGGCACGGGAGGAATGATGAGCGAGGAGGATATAAAGCGTATGATGGAGGCCGGAGCCTCACTCGTAGCACTAAACACGGGAATACGCGAGAATGGCATGCGACTACTCAAGCACGCAGCTGAAGCATTAGCCGCACCTAAACAGAATAGCGATGAAAGCAACGATAATAACAATAGGTGACGAGATACTTATAGGGCAGATTGTCGACACCAACAGTGTCTCCATCGCCCGTAAGCTCAACAATGCGGGCATCACAATCGTCGAAAAGGTATCTATTGGCGACACCCGCGAGGAGATTATCACGACCGTCGAGCGCGCCATGAGCCGCTCGGAGGTGGTCATCATAACCGGAGGTCTCGGTCCCACGAAGGACGACATCACGAAACATACGCTCGCCAGCATGTTTAACAGCGAGTTATGCTACAACGAGACCGAGGGTGAGCATGTGCGCTCCCTATTAGCACGTCGCGGCATAGCCTTTACCGACCTTAACCGCGGTCAGGCGATGCTCCCGAAGTGTTGCACCGTGCTACACAACGCCCATGGCACAGCCCCGGGCATGTGGTTCGACACAGAACGTGGCGGCGTGGTTATCGCACTCCCAGGCGTACCTTTCGAGATGGAGCACCTCATGGAGGATGAGGTTGTGCCACGTCTCAAGTCTCGCTTCAAGCTTAAGAGCATCGTACACCTCACGCTCATAACGCGCGGCATACCCGAGTCGATACTTGCCGAGCGCATAGCAGCGTGGGAGGATGCCCTACCCCGATATATGCACCTTGCATACCTCCCTGCACCCAACGTGGTGAGGCTTCGTCTTTCGGCATACGATGTTGATGAAGAGGTGGCACGTGCAGAGATGAGCGCGGAGTTCGAGAGGCTGCACGCCATCATTGGCGACAACATCGTAGGCATGGAGGGCGCAACACTCGAGGAGCGCGTACACGAAATGCTCGTCGCGCGTGGTCTTAAGCTTGCCGTTGCGGAGAGCTGCACGGGAGGAGTGATAGCATCGAAGTTCACAGCAATACCCGGAGCCTCGGCCTACTTCATGGCGGGCATCGTAGCCTACTCCAACGAGGCGAAGCACGACATCCTCGGCGTTAGCAACGAGAGCCTCGCAAGATATGGAGCCGTGAGTGAGCAGGTGGCAATGGAGATGGCCGAGGGCGCACGTCGCACGACAGGTGCCGACTACGCCATAGCCACAACAGGCATCGCAGGCCCTACGGGAGGCAGTGCCGAGAAGCCCGTAGGTACGGTGTGGATGGCTGTGGCAACGCCCACAAAGATATTTGCCATAATGCGCAACTCAGGCACAGACCGTGGTCAGATAACAAGCCGTGCATCGGCATACGCCATAGAGCTACTATACAACGAACTAAAAACCACTGAATTATGATACGTTCAATCTTAGACACTGACCTTTACAAATTCACCACGTCGTATGCCTACTTCAAGCTCTACCCGCAGGCTATAGGTACCTTCACCTTCAACGACCGCGCAAAGACGGAGTACGACGACGACTTTCTCGAAGACCTCAAGGCCGAGCTCAAGGCCTTGGAGCGCATAGCACTCTCGGACGACGAGTTCCGCTACATGAACGAGAATTGCAAATACATCCCGCAGAACTACTTTGAGTGGCTCACAGGCTTTAGATTCGATGCCTCGAAGATAAACGTATGGCTCGATGAGGAGCGCCACCTACAGATAAACGTCACGGACTACATGTATAAGGTTACGTTGTACGAGATACCCATCCTCGCCACCGTATCGGAGCTCTACCACCTGCGCAACAGCTACGATGCCGATGCTATGATTGAGCGCTTGGAGAAGAAGGAGCAGATTGCCCGCGACAACAACCTCCTATTCTCGGACTTCGGCACGCGCCGCCGCTTCTCATACGACGTACAGAGGATGGTCGTTAAACATCTGAAGAACAACCCCTGCGGATGTGCCGGCACGTCAAACTGCCACCTCGCCATGGAGCTGGGCATGAAGATGATAGGCACCTACCCGCATGAGCTGCCCATGTTCATCGCAGCGGTAAATGGTGGCCCACGAAATGCCAACTACCTGACAATGGAGGACTGGGTGAAGGTCTACGACGGCTACCTCGGCACAGCACTCACGGACAGCTTCGGCTCGGAGGTCTTCTTCAACAACTTCTCGAAGAAGCACGCCTGCCTCTTCGACGGTGTGCGCCACGACTCGGGCGACCCTATAGCCTTTATCGACCTCGCAATTAACAGATATAAGGAACTCGGCATCGACCCCATGACTAAGAGCATCGTCTTTAGCGACTCGCTCAACTTCGAGAAGTGCGTGGAGATTAAGAAGGCGTGCGAGGGACGCATCAAGTGTATGTTCGGTATCGGCACAAACCTAACGTGCGACACGGGCCACGCCTCGTGCAACATAGTGATGAAGCTATCGTCGTGTCAGATTAACTCACGTAAACCCAAGGAGTTGTGCGTGAAGCTCTCGGATGTAGAGGGCAAGGAGATGGGTGACCCCGAGGAGGTTAAGGTATACCGCTACCTACTCCGCACTCAGGGCAAGTGCAACGACTAAACGCCTCGCCAAAGCCATAAAATAGCCTCGCAGCATCACGCTACGAGGCTATTTATATGGCTTATAATGCAAAATGAGTCGAGATATATTTTGTAGAATAAAAAATATTGCCTATCTTTGTGCGCTTTTGTGCCGCGGTGGCACTAAAGTTAAAAAACAAGAGACAATGAAAGTTTGTGAAATCACTGGAAAGGTAGCGATGGTGGGTAACAATGTTTCTCACTCGCACATCCGCACAAAGCGTAAGTTCTCGCCCAACTTGAGAACAAAGCGTTTCTGGTCGGAGGAGGAGGGCCGCTGGATCACATTGAAGGTTTCGGCTGCCGGCATCAAAACAATCAACAAGAAGGGTCTTGCAGCTGCACTTCGTGAGGCTAAGGCCGCAAAGAAGGTTTACTAAAAAAAGGTAACAGAAAATGGCAAAGAAAGGTAACAGAGTGCAGGTGATCCTCGAGTGTACAGAGCAGAAGGAGAGCGGCGTAGCAGGTATGTCACGCTACATCACCACAAAGAACAAGAAGAATACTCCCGACCGTTTGGAGCGTAAGAAGTACAATCCTTACTTGAAGCGAGTAACTTTACACCGTGAGATTAAGTAATTTTAACAAGTAGGTAAAGTATGGCAAAGAAAGTAGTTGCAACCCTTAAGACGGGTACTGCAAAGAAGTACACAAAGTGCATCAAGATGGTTAAGTCGGAGAAGACCGGTGCTTACGTGTTCCAGACACAGAACATCTTGGACGACGAGGAGATTAAGAACTTCTTCGCACAGAAATAATATGGATTAGCTTCCCTCGGGAACTAATACTAAAGGCGGCCAATAGGTCGCCTTTAGTGTTTTTATGCGGTGGCAATCGCCAACCCAATCGCTTACAGAGTGTTGAATGTTGGATATTTAGAAAAAATTGCTTAATTTTGTATTGCTTTGAAGTGTCACTCTTTAAAAACAAATAATATACTTATGGAACTACAAACGCAGAGCGACATTATTGCATATTCTGCACCCGAAATAATAGGGCTAAGTATCGCGGTTGAAGGGGGCTATTCTTTCAGCGACCCCATCAGAGACCCCGAGGAGGATTGGTAGTAGAGAATTAAAATCAATACGATATGAAACGATTTTTACTTTTTGCACTTGCAACTATTATGTTTGCATCGTGTACGGATGACACTATTGACGAGCAGCGCGGTCTGCCGATACTCGACGACCGCACTCTAAGTGTATCATTCGAGGGTGACGACACACGCATACAACTTAACGATGCACAGCAGACCATCTGGACCAAGGGCGACCTTGTATCGGTCTTCTACCGAAGCTCTGTGAACGAGCAGTGGCAGTATAACGGCGATACCGGCGCACGCACAGGCGATATTATCCCTGTTGATAGTTCCATTATACCACCTGTCACAAATAACCGCATAGTCGTTGTCTACCCATATAACGATGCCTACTACTACAATAGCGATACGTATAATGTTCAGGCTATGCTCCCCGCCACACAGCACTACCTTAAGGATAGCTATGGTCTGGATGGTAACATCCTCATTTCGTCGAGCGAGTACAACCAAATCTTGCTTAAGAGCGTATGTGGTTGGCTCCAACTGCAACTCACGGGTGACGGGGAGAGCATTACGAGCATCACACTAAAGGGTAATAATGGCGAGCAGGTTGCTGGCGAGGTATATATCAACTCTGCGAATGCTACATGCACCCTTGCATCAGCCTCTATGGGGAGCGACGGCAATGATGTTGGCGGCACACTTGTACGCCCCGGCACTATCCTCACGGAGGTAACTCTCGACTGCAACACGGGTATCACTTTGGGCGCGGAGGCCACATCATTCTATATCGCGCTGCCTCCTCGGACATTTACCAACGGCTTTACCGTAGATATTAAAACATCATACGGTGCTACAATAACCAAATCTACTAATAAGTCTATCACCATCGAGCGCAACCATATTCAGCCGATGCAGGAAGTGAACATAGCTGAAGAAACGTCCGATGATGGTGGCGACCCTTCACTTGTGAACAATAAGATTTACTACACCTCGTCTGATGGTAAAAGACTATTCCCCAATAGAGCCGAGGACGCGGTCTTTGGAGCAACTTTTCTTTCTAATGTGTATAAGGATGGACAAGGCGTACTGACCTTTGACGATACTATTACTTCTATTGGTAATGAGGCATTCAGAGGTTGCTCCTCGCTGACAAGTATAACCATTCCCGATAGCGTTACTTCTATTGGAGATAGCGCATTCGCATATTGCACCTCGCTGACAAGTGTAACAATCCCCGATAGCGTTACTGAGATTGGAGGTTCTGCATTCTCTAATTGCGACTCGCTTACAAGTGTTACAATCGGCAATGGCGTTACTTCAATTGGAAATAGTGCATTCACTCGTTGCAACAAACTGACAAGTGTTGATATTACAGATATTGAAGCATGGTGCAAGATTAGCTTTGGTGGTAGTACCTCTAATCCTTTGTGTTAT
>JAFVWO010000035.1 GCA_017501625.1 Alistipes sp. | reverse complement strand
GAAAGCAGTACTCGAAGAGGGCTATACCCCAGCTGAAGAGTATGATGGCGACGATGCCGTAGCGCTGGAGACTCGACTTGAAGGCTATATGGCCATACCATGCCAAGGTCATAAATATGTTCGAGCAGATGAGCAGTCCTATTGTCGATATACCTTTAACTAACATAGCTGTTTAGGGTTTATGTTTTACATTTCCGCGGCAAAGGTAACGAAAAATGGCTTTCCGTGGCTCGTCATGCGCAATAAAGTTTGGGTATCTCGCATTTATGTTGTATTTTTGTGCAAATTTTATTACCATTAACTATTCTAATATGAACAAGATTTTAGGATTTTCCATTATGTGCGTTTCTATGTTGACATCGTGCGCCACAAGCGTGGAGAGTGAGACGGTGGAGAAGCCGTGGGTTGTCGACCGCTTCGACGACATTAAGGTTATTCGTTACGAGGTGCCGGGCTTCGAGGAGCTCAGCCTCGAGGAGAAGGAGCTCATCTACTACCTCGCCGAGGCTGCTAAGTGTGGCCGTGACATTCTCTTCGACCAGAATTTTAAGTATAATCTCGCTGTGCGCCGCACGCTCGAGAGCATCTACACAGCCTCTGAGGTGCGCGAGGGTGAGGAGTTTGCAGCCTTCGAGAAGTATCTTAAGAAGGTGTGGTTTGCTAACGGCATCCACCACCACTATTCCAACGATAAGTTCAAGGCCGAGTTCTCTGAGGCGTGGTTCCGCGAGCAGCTTGCCAAGTATATCAACGATGCAAACCGTCAGATTGACGACGACCTGCTCTGCAAGATTATCTTCGACGAGGAGCTCTACGCCTCGCGCCTAAACCGCACGGAGGGTGTCGATGTTGTCAAGGCCTCTGCCGGCAACTATTACGAGGGTGTATCACAGGCTGAGGCCGAGGCCTTCTATGCTGCTATGGCGGCTGCCGATGCGGGCAACCCCGAGCCTATATCGTATGGTCTTAACTCGAAGCTTATGCGCGACGAGAATGGTGAGATTGTCGAGAAGGTATGGAAGGTGGGTGGCATGTACACCGAGGCTATCGAGCAGATTGTGTACTGGTTGGAGAAGGCCATCACCGTGGCTAACCCCAAGCAGCAGGAGATACTCACAGCCCTCGTTAAGTACTATCGCTCGGGCGACCTCGCCGACTTCGATGCCTACAACATCCTCTGGGTGCAGGATACCGACTCTAACGTAGATGTCGTTAACGGCTTCATCGAGAACTATGGCGATCCCCTCGGCATCAAGTCGTCATGGGAGTCTGTCGTTAACTTCCGCGATGAGGAGGCGTGCAAGCGTACCGAGATTATGGCGGCCAATGCTCAGTGGTTCGAGGACAACGCTCCTATAAACCCCGCATACCGCAAGAAGGAGGTTAAGGGCGTATCGGCCAAGGTCATCACCGTGGCGATGCTTGGTGGCGACTGCTTCCCCTCGACAGCCATTGGTATCAACCTCCCCAATGCCGACTGGATTCGTAAGGAGTATGGCTCGAAGTCGGTGACTATCGACAACATCACCTACGCCTACGACAAGGTCGCTCAGGGCAACGGCTTCATGGAGGAGTTCGTTCTTCGCGAGGCCGACCGCGAGCGCATGAAGCAGTATGGTAAGCTCTCGGACGACCTCCACACCGACCTTCACGAGTGTCTTGGTCACGGCTCGGGTCAGCTTGCCCCCGGCACTAAGGGTGACGAGCTTCGCACCTACTCTTCTACGTTGGAGGAGGCACGTGCCGACTTGTTTGCGCTCTATTATCTCGGTGACCAGAAGCTCGTAGAGATTGGTCTTATCCCCACGCTGGATGTGGCATGGGCACAGTATAGCGACTATATTATGAATGGTATCATGACACAGCTGTCGCGCATCGAGCCCGGCAAGAATGTCGAGGAGGACCACATGCGTAACCGTAAGCTTATTGCCGAGTGGTGCTACGAGAAGGGTAAGGCCGAGAATGTTATCGAGTGGGTTACGGAGAACGATAAGCGCTATGTCGTTATCAACGACTTCGTGCGCCTTCGCGAGCTCTTTGGCGAGCTTCTCTGTGAGGTTCAGCGTATCAAGTCTGAGGGCGACTACGAGGCTGGTAAGGCTCTCGTTGAGGCTTATGCCGTGAAGGTTGACCCTGAGTTGCATGCCGAGGTTATCGCGCGTAACAAGGCGCTCAATATCGAGCCTTATAGCGGCTTTGTAAACCCCGACTACGAGCTCGTAACGGACAAGGATGGCAAGGTTGTGGATGTTAAGATTATCTATCCTACGAACTTTGTGGAGCAGCATCTTGAGTATGCTCGCGACTACTCGTTCCTCCCCACGATGAACTAATACGTGGTAACATATACGATAAATGGGGCTATCCTGATGTGGATAGCCCCATTTATCGTTATAAAGGAGAACTACAAGAAGCGCTCTCCTCCATCGTCCCCTGTGGTGTTGCTTCGTGTCACGGGGAGAGTGTCGGGAAGCTCCGCACGCGAGTATACCGATATGTCGGTGCTGTCGATGGTGGCGGTCCATGTCATATTGTCGCCCTCGACAGCTACGTCGTAGCTTGTGCTCCATGCAATACCATCGCTATACGTGCCGCTTATGACGTTGTCGCTGAGTGTCGTAACGCTCTCGTAGCGGCTCCACTCGCGGCTATCTATCTTCTGCCAGAGGGTGACATCGCCACTCGCTGCGATATCCAAGTACACCTCGAAATTCGGGCTATCACCGCGCCACGAGGTGAGCTTCCATGTGCCCGCAATGGTGGTATAGAGATTCTCCTCGGTGCCCTCCTCTAAGGTTACCTCCAAGGCTGCCATGGGCTGTATGACGTTACGCTCGATGGTGATGCTCTTGTCGGTTGTCTTTGTGAAGGTACGCCCGAGGTCGTCGGTAACGGTTATGGTGAAGCCCTCGCTGAAGGTCGTGGGCGGAACCATGATGTAGAGCACCGTAGGTGTCTCGGCACTCTCGCTAAGGAGCAAGCCCTCGCTGCACTCTACCGTCACCGTGCTCGATGCCGTGGCGGCCATAGCGGTCTGGGGACGGTCCGCGAGATTCATCTTAAACGTCGCAGCACCGCTAAGAGGCTCACTCATGTTGCCCTCTAACGTGACACTGCTTATCGTCGTCTGCGTGCCGTATAACTTCAGATATATGGCACCGCAGCAGTTCTTGAACGATAGCATCTCCGACGATGCATCCGCTGCGGCCATCATCGTGTTGGCACCACGTGCAAATGTCGATACGGCATAGGTCTGTACCTCGGGGATGGTGTAGCTTATGCTTCCGTCAGCGGATATAGACGTCGTCGTGGCGTAGGGATAGAACGCATAGGTGCGGTCGAGAGCTTCGCCCGTTCCGCTCGTAGAGTCATCCATCATGAACGAGCCTTCGAGGTCGCCCGTAGCACCCTCAAAGAGGTAGCGCACGTTGGTACTCTCGCCACGGAAGAGCGATATGGCATCCTCGGCATGCCAGTGTATCTTAAATTCGCCGTCGATGTATGTACGTGTCTCGGGATACTCAAACGTCGCGTATATACGCTTGCTCGGAGTGTTAGCTGCCGGCCCCTCGGGGGCTGTATCCTTCGCGCACCCGCAGAGCGTGAGTGCGATAGTGCATATAAGTAGTAGCTGTCTCATAGTTTATAGGAAACGTGGTGATAATTCTGTTGTGTTGAACATCCTTGTTGTGGCGATGTCGTCAGGGAGCGTCGTGCGGGTATATACCGACACATCGCTGCTATCGGTCGTATCCGTCCACGTCATCTTGTCGCCACTAATCGTTACGTAGTAGGCGGCACCCCAGCTTATGCCGTCGGTATACTCGCCATATATGATGTTATCCTCGTATGCTACGGTGCTGTAATATAGCTCCCACTGGCGGCTTGTGAGCCTCTGCCATAGTCCTACGACACCATCCTCGCTAATCGAGAGGTATACGTCGAAGGTGGGCACCTCCTCGCGCCACTCGGTGAGCTTCCACTCTCCGGCAATAGCCGTAGTGTCAGCATCGCCACCTACAGGGGGCTTGGGCGTGGGCTTCTCGCTCTTAGGTATCGCTATTTGTACTATGTCTGAGGAGTACTGCTCCTGCTCAATGCCTACGACAAGGACTCCCGCAACAAGGTAGGTAGTACCCTGCGTGAGCTCCGTGACGGGGATGTCTACATTCATGCCGTCGGATGTTCTTGTAGCCTTGTACGCATCCCATGAGCTTGCCCCTACCTTTTGGATGCATACGTAGTATCCGCAATGAGGGTAGTCGGGGTAGTAGATGCCGTCGCAGGTGATGTGGATGCTCTCTATCTCGACATGCAGAGCCTCCTCGTCGAGCGAAACCTTCGGTGTCGAGAGTCCCACCTTAATCTCTGCAATCGTCGTCTCAAAGCTCCTCACCTCGGTAGTCATAGCCTCGTAGCTCTTATCCTTGGGTGTTATCGTCATGTGGTAGCGATAGGCGGTATTCTCCAAGAGGTACTCCTCGCCCTTGGCTGGAAGGGTTATAGACTCCTCGTTGTCGTTGAAGGCCTTGCCCTCAACATCTATGGCTATCCACTTGTTCGACTCGGCACGTGAGTACTCCAAGCGCACCGAGGCGATGGTTACGGGCTTGTCGTCGACCAAATACTTCACATCGCTAAGATGTACCACAGCCTTGAGGCCTGCGGCTTCGACACTGCTATGGCACGATATGGCGTAGCTGTGGCTCTCGGTAGTCTTGAAGGCGAAATACTTGTATTTGCGGCCATAGTCGCTGCCACCATCGACATAGAGATATGCCTGATAGAGGGTGTTGGGGCTGAGGTCGGCGAGCTCGAAGGTGATGGTGTTGCCGCTCGATGCCACAAAATCATCCACAACCGTAGTATCCTCGCTCTCTGCCGTGTTATACTCCAAATATATCTCTGCCGAGGGCAAGGTCTCGCCATCGACCGTCATGTAGGGCCTTACGGTCTTTATCGTAGCGCCATCTTCGGTGGTGGTTACATCTATGTCGTTGAAGTAAAACTCAACATCGTACTCCGGTGTTTCGTTCTCGTTGCCACCATTGTTGTCGCCACTATTGTCACCACTGTTGTCGCCACCATTGTTGCTATTATTGCCGTTGTTGGGGTTTATGTCGAGGCCTATCAGCTCGCACGAGCTGAACGCCACACACGCCGACAATAATATATATAGGTACTTCTTCATAAACCTAAGCTTTTAGAGCCTATAGCCATCCACCATTCTCTGCCACGGCGCCACGTACAACAATCTCGAACTCACGCTCCACGTTCATGCCACCAATCTTGTCGCCACCACCGAGCACCTGACCACCAACGATGGCCTTCACGGTGATACGTCCCACACCGGGCTTTGTGCATGTGATATTTAGCAAGCCCTCCTTGATTGTAGGCGTTGTGGTTATGCCCAACGCCTCGCGCACCTCGTCAGAGATACTCAGGCTGGTGTACTTGAGGTCCTTAGAGCCGCCACCAAAGTACTCGTCGAGCGATAGCTCTGCTGCCACACCCGTCTGGAAGTATAGACAGGGCGTGCCATCCATCTGCATAAGGAGCTTGTGGGCATCGATATATCCCGAGCCAAGCATCTTCTGGTAGGGCAAGAGCGACACTTCGTAGTATTCGCCCGCGTTGAAGTCGTAGAACATCTTCGTGCCTGTTTGATAGGCGTTGATGTCGTGTGTCGAGGTGAGTATCAGGTTGCGAAGCTGCTCGTTGGTGAGAGAGTAACCCTTATTTACGGCATACGATAGCGCCAAGGCGGCACATCCCGTAACGTGGGGTGTAGCCATCGACGTGCCCTGCATATACTCATATCCGTACCTATCCGTCGATGTCGACGATATGGTTAGGAGTGTACCATACGAAGCATCACCTCCCGGGGCTGAGATGTTGCATCCCGGGCCATAGTTGGTGTAATATGCCGCGGTGTAGTTCGAAGACATGGCCGATACGCATATATATTTATGGTAAGCACCCGGGTATGCCGCCTCGGGATATGTCTCGTTGCCCGCAGCGAAGATGGCAAGACCGCCCTCGATGACGCCATCCAAGCGGGCGTTGGCCTCGAAGTAGTCTATGGCCTCCTTGAGCACCGAGTCGTACGCCTCAAACTGGCTATCCGATGCTATTGTCCCGGGGTCGTAGCCCCACGAGTTGTTGATAAGCACGGCACCATTATCGGCTGCGTACGCAAAAGCTTGGGCGAGCTGATACGTATAGCAACTATCTTCGCCTTGGAATATCTGTAGCGACATTAATCGCACACCGTCACCATTTCCCGAGCCACCGGCAATACCGCAGCCGCAGAACTCATTGTTGTTAACCGCAGCGATGGTACCCGCCACATGTGTGCCGTGGTCGTCGGCCGTTATATTGCCATTGCCGCGCACGAAGTTGTAGCCGTGGATGTCGTCGACGTAGCCGTTCATGTCGTCATCGATACCCAGCTGGCCGTTATACTCCGCCTCATTAATCCACATGTTGTCCTTAAGGTCGTCGTGGTTGACCATGACACCGCCATCTATCACCGCAACGATGATACGCTTGTCGCCCGTGGTGTACTTCCACGCATTGAAAAGGTTGATGTCGGCACCCGCTATACAATACTGCGGGTTGACATCGTAGCCGTCGGGTAGCGCTCCCGTGTTGTGGTAGTGCCACTGGAAGGGGAGCTCCGGGTCGTTGAAGGGGTACGTCTCCGAGCGTGTAGCCACGGAACGGTGCTCGGGCATGGGCAGGCTCTCGCTCTTTATGCGCTTCACGGGGAGGTCGAACTCCACGACCTCTACGCTGCTACTCTCGGCAATGCGCTCTGCTACGGACATGAGGTCGAGGCTCTTGTCGAAGTGTACGAGCTGCCAGCGCGACATCTCGGCGCTCTTTGTGCCCGGAAGAAGAGGCTCAACATCGAGTTGAAGGCCCTCGATGTTCAAATCCTCGGCGCCATCTGCAAGATAGACCATAAGGCGGCCTTTGGCTGCATCTTCAGCCCAATTACGAATCTTGCCATGGGGTGTGGCATCACATGAAATCTGGTCTAAATTATCGTGCATACAACCTACCAAGAGAAGTACAGCAACGACTGAAAATAAAAATTTCTTCATATTGTTAAAGTATTCGTCTCGAAAATTATTCTCTCTCAGCAACAAATATACGAAAAAAGCGTTAAAAATAGTATAAATGAGTAAAAAAATTACTCGTAGCGCACCTGTCGCACGGATTATCCTCGAAGCATGTCATCAAACAATCTCGAAACAATAATCAACTACCCTCTAAAACGTGCCGAGCTTAAAGACTATCTTCGAGCAGTATAGCTCGCCTGCTTGCAACTCGATGGTCGGGAAGTGGGGGTGGTGCACAGCATCGCTGAACGCCTGACACTCGATGGCCACGCCTGCATAGTCGTCATAGCGCTTGTCGCTCTTGGTTATGGGACAACCACCGGCAAGCCAGTTGCCCGTATAGAGCACCGCTGCGGGCTGCGACGAGAGGATTGTCACCTTACGGCCTGTTGCCTGACAGCGTAGCTCGCCAACCTCCTGCAGGATGTTCTTCCTCCAGCCGTCAACCTTGAAGCAGTGGTCGTAGCCGTGGTAGTGGCGTATGTTGTTAAACTCCGAGTCTATATCGCGGCCAAACTCGCGCCACGACGTGAAGTCGAGAGCCGTACCCTTGACGTCGAGGAGCTTGCCCGTAGGTATCTGCACGCTGTCCATCTCCAAAACCTCGGAGCAGTTAAGCCTCAGCTCGTGGTCGAGGATTGTCTTACCCGAGCCCTCGCCATGGAGGTTCCAATAGAGGTGGTTGGTCATGTTGACAACCGTCGTCTTGTTCGACTTCGCCACGTAGGTAATCTCGAGGTTGTCCTCATCGTCGAAGTCGTATATGGCCTCGACAACAAGCTCTCCCGGGTAGCCCTGCTCCATATCTTCGGCTATGTAGCTGAACACCACACGGTTGGTCTCCACGCGACCCTCCCAGTAGCGGTTGGCAAAGCCCCTCGTGCCACCGTGGAGGTGGTTGGGGCCATTGTTGACCTCGAGGCGGTATTCTACGCCCTCAATCTCCATGTGGCCGCGGGCAATGCGTCCCGCAACACGACCTACGCTCTTGCCACTCGCTGCGCCATCGCCAAAGTAGCTCATGGCATCCTTGTAGCCGAGAGCCACATCCTCAATATTACCGTTGCGGTCGGCAAACTTAACGCCTACGATGGCGGCGCCCACGTTGCACAGCTGCACCTCCGAGCCACGGCTGTTACGCATGGTGTAGAGGATGATGCCCTCACCCTCGGGTGTCGAGCCCCAAATATGCTGCAATATCTCCATTACTCTGCGGGTGTTACGTTGGCAATAAGGTTGTCTATGCGCTTCAGGCACTCGTCCTTGCCTATGAACTCCGTCACGTCGAACATGCCGGGGCCCTTGCCGGCGCCTACCAACGCCAAGCGTAGCGTGTTCATCACCTGACCCAAGGCGTAGCCCTCGGCCTCAATCCATGCACGCACCACAGCCTCGGTATTCTCCTTCGAGAAGTCGTCGATACCCTCCAAGAGACCGCGCAACTTCGCTAACATCGCAGGGTTGTCGCCCTTCCACTGCTTCTTTGTGAGCTTCTCCTCGTACTCCGTGGGTGCCACGAAGAAGAACGACGTGAGCTCCCATATATCTGTCGTGAGGGTCATGCGCTCCTTCATGATGCCGGCAGCCTTGCCCGCAAGCTCGTCCGTAGTCGCTACGCCATGAGCCTTATATATAGGTTGAGCGATGGGTGCAAGCTCCTCGTCGCTCAGCTTGTGCATATACTGGGCGTTGAACCACTTAGCCTTGTCGGGCTGGAAGCGGGCACCCGATTTCGACACGCGGTCGAGCGAGAAGAGGTCGATAAGCTCCTGCATAGAGAATATCTCCTCGTCGTTGCCGGGGTTCCAGCCAAGGAGCGACAACATATTGATGAATGCCTCGGGGAGGTAGCCATCCTCGCGGTAGCCACGTGCCGTCTCGCCCGTGGGTGAGGTCCAAAATAGCGGGAATACGGGGAATCCCATCTTGTCGCCATCGCGCTTCGAGAGCTTACCGCTGCCCGTGGGCTTAAGCAGCAACGGCAGGTGGGCAAACTCGGGCTGTGTATCCGTCCAGCCGAAGGCGCGATAGAGGAGGTAGTGCAACGGCAACGAGGGCAGCCACTCCTCGCCACGGATGACGTGCGACACCTCCATGAGGTGGTCGTCGACGATGTTTGCAAGGTGGTATGTGGGCAGTGCATCGGCCGATTTGTAGAGCACCTTGTCGTCGAGCGTCGATGTGTTTACCTCGACATGGCCACGGATGAGGTCGTCCATCTTCACCCCCTCGTTCTCGGGCATCTTGAAGCGTACAACCCACTGGTCGCCACGCGCTATGCGTGCCTCGACCTCCTCGGCCGTGAGGCTGAGCGAGGTAGGCAGCTTATGGCGCACCTCGTAGTTGTAGGCAAATGTCTTACCCGCCTCCTCGGCCTCCTTACGCAGGGTGTCGAGCTCCTCGGGAGTGTCGAAGGCGTAGTATGCCCAGCCCGCCTCAACAAGCTGCTTGGCATACTTGAGGTATATCTCGCGGCGCTCGCTCTGACGATAGGGCTCGTGAGGACCACCCACGCCTACGCCCTCGTCTATCTCTATGCCGCACCACTTGAGCGACTCTATTATATACTCCTCGGCGCCCGGAACGAAGCGCTGTGAGTCGGTATCCTCGATGCGGAGAATCATCTTGCCACCATGACGGCGGGCAAAAAGATAGTTATATAGTGCTGTGCGCACACCACCAATATGTAGCGGTCCCGTGGGGCTCGGCGCAAAACGTACTCTTACTTCACGTTTCATGATGTTATATCTGTTTTTAAGTGTTACTATTGCTTATTCTTGATTCTGTACTCGGCACGCACCGTCACACGTGCCTTCTTCTCGCGCGACGACAGGTTGAAGGCGCCACCTGCCGAGAACTCCTCGTCGCCCGTGGCTGCCGTAATCTGAAAGACGCCTGCCGACGACCATGTGAGGGCGCCAAGCTCCGCGCCTGAGTTTGTGGCGATAAGCTCGGCACGGCTGCGAGCATCCGCTGCGGCCGAGGCTATGAGATCGAGCTTCAGGGTGTTAAGGTCGCTGTAGAAGTACATAGGCTCGTAGACGCTGATGTTGATGCCGTCGGCAAGGAGCGAGGTGAGCTCACGTGCAACGCTCTCCACGGCATCTATATCCTTCGACTCGATGGTGAACTCCTGTGTCAGCGAGTAGCCGTCAAACTCCTCGCCAATATACTTGCCATCCTGATATACCGAGTTGTAGGTCTCGTTGTGCGAGAGCATGGCAAACGAGATGCTCTCCTCGGTGATGCCGTGGCTCTTGATGAAGTTAATGACCTTCGTGCGGTCGTTGTCCATCTCGCGGTAGCCCTCCGCAGCGTTGAAGTTCTCGACGCTGATGCGGCCCTTGACGATGATGAGGTCGGAGGTAAACTCCGTCTCACCGAGGCCCGTAACGGTGATTGTGCCCGTGGCTGTGCGGTAGCGCTGCGTGTAGGCGGTGGAGAGCACTACGGCCGAGAGTACTATGGCCGTGGCGATGATGATGTATTTCCAAAGGTTGTTCATGGTATTATAGTTTTTAGTCGTTATACATTAAACAGGAAGTGCATGATGTCGCCATCCTCGACGACATACTCCTTGCCCTCGATGCCTATCTTACCCACATCGCGACATGCACGCTCCGAGCCAAGCTCCACATAATCGGCATACTTGATAACCTCCGCGCGTATGAAGCCACGCTCGAAGTCGGTGTGGATGATGCCTGCGGTCTCGGGGGCCTTCATTCCACGACGGAAGGTCCATGCGCGGCTCTCGTCAGCGCCCGTGGTGAAGAACGTCTGCAGGTCCAAGAGGCGGTATGCAGCCTTGATGAGGCGGCTCACGCCCGACTCCTCGAGGCCCATATCCTGAAGGAAGAGCTGGCGCTCCTCGTAACTCTCGAGCTCGGCAATGTCGGCCTCGGCAGAGGCCGCAACGATAAGCATCTCGGCATGCTCGTTAGCGATGGCCGCCTTCACAGCCTCGGTGTGAGCATTGCCCGTCACGGCCGCAGCCTCGTCGACGTTGCACACGTACAACACGGGCTTGTCCGTGAGGAGGTTGAGGTCCCATACCGTCTTGCGCTCCTCGGCGCTGAGCTCCACGGTACGTGCCGAGAGTCCCTGCTCGAGTGCCTCCTTGTAGCGGCAGAGGATGTCGTACTGGCGCTTGGCTATCTTATCGCCTGCCGTGGCCTGCTTTTGGCACTTGCCTATGCGGTTTTCGATGGTCTCGAGGTCTTTGAGCTGAAGCTCGGTGTCGATGATGCCCTTGTCGCGCACGGGGTCTACCGTGCCATCCACATGGGTGATGTTATCGTTCTCGAAGCAGCGCAACACGTGGATGATGGCGTTGGTGTTGCGTATGTTTGCGAGGAACTTGTTGCCTAAGCCCTCGCCCTTGGAAGCACCCTTGACGAGGCCTGCGATGTCGACAATCTCGATTGTCGTGGGCACAACGCGCTTGGGGTTGTCTATCTCGGCGAGCTTCGCGAGGCGCTCGTCGGGCACGGTTATCACGCCCACGTTGGGCTCGATGGTACAGAACGGAAAGTTTGCCGCCTGCGCACGCGCATTCGACAGACAGTTAAAGAGTGTCGACTTACCCACGTTGGGGAGTCCTACAATTCCACATTGTAAAGCCATAGTATTTCAATTTTATTCTAAAATTTCAAATTAGTAGTGAGTAGTGAGGAGTGAGTAACTTTTTTTCATTTTTCCTGACCATTTAATCGTTAATTCCACACTCCTCATTGCACCCGTATTCTCAACTATAATTATTAATAAAAAAATCCTCACTCCTCACTCCT
>JAFVWO010000034.1 GCA_017501625.1 Alistipes sp. | reverse complement strand
TTTGGCAGAAGAGTTGGTTAACTTGACTGTTAAGGAGGTAAACGAATTGGCTACTATCCTCAAGGAGGAGTATGGTATTGAGCCCGCTGCTGCAGCTGTTGCAGTTGCAGCTCCCGCAGCTGGCGCTGGCGAGGCTGCTGTTGCAGAGAAGTCAACTTTTGACGTAATCTTGAAGAGCGCTGGTCAGGCTAAGCTTCAGGTTATCAAGGTCGTTAAGGAGGTTGCCGGCTTGTCATTGGGCGATGCTAAGGCATTGGTTGACGGCGCTCCTAAGGCTATCAAGGAGGGTATCTCTAAGGAGGAGGCTGAGTCTATCAAGTCTTCACTTGAGGAGGCAGGTGCAGAGGTTGAGCTTAAGTAATTTAGGCTATCTCACCAACCTTTAAGGTGTAGGGCTTACTACGTGTAAGCTCTATGCCTTTTATGGTCTAATATTCGGGAGTGCAATTAGAGGCTGTGCCCGAGTATATGACAACGTAATGCTCTCAGAGTGTAATGCTTTTACACTGAGAGCATTAGCGGGATAATCAAGCCCCGAAATTTTTAGGCTTATGCCCATATCGTTGCTCTTTGGTGCTAGCGAGGCGGATGTTGTGTCGTCTTGCCGTAATGTTAGAAGGGTGCAGACATATCGAGGGCTTCGGCGTTAGTTTTCAGGCTATGGCTACCGCATTTTGGCGTTATGCGTGGTGTTATGTGCCGCAAGGTAAGTAATTCATGTGTTACGTAGTGCGAATGTCGGCTGTCGGAGGCTAAATGACAGGAGTCTTAGGAGATGTTGAACGATCAGTGCCGTATATCTAGCGGCCGGTGATAGGTCAAAAGTGTATAAATTCACTAAAAATAATTGGATTATATGTCCGCAACACAACAACAACGAATAAGCTTCTCTACCATCAAAAACAGGGTTCCGTACCCCGATTTGTTGGAGATACAGCTTAAATCTTTCCGTGATTTCTTCCAGCTTGACACCACGGCCGAGAATCGTAAGAACGAGGGCCTATACAAGGTGTTCAACGAGAATTTCCCAATCACAGACACAAGAAACAACTTTGTTCTTGAGTTCATCGACTACTACATCGACCAGCCCCGTTACACCATTGAGGAGTGTTTGGAGCGCGGTTTGACGTATAGTGTACCCCTCAAGGCGAAGCTTAAGCTCTATTGCACGGACACCGAGCACGAGGACTTCGACGAAGTCGTGCAGGATGTCTACTTCGGTCTTATCCCTTATATGACCGAGCGTGGTACCTTCATCTTCAATGGTGCCGAGCGTGTAGTAGTATCGCAGCTTCACCGTTCGCCCGGTGTGTTCTTCGGTCAGAGCATGCACACCAACGGCACGAGACTCTATTCGGCACGTATCATCCCGTTCAAGGGTTCGTGGATTGAGTTTGCCACCGACATCAACAATGTGATGTATGCCTACATCGACCGTAAGAAGAAGTTGCCCGTGACAACCTTGTTGCGTGCCATCGGCTACGAGACAGATCAGCAGATTCTCGAAATCTTCGACTTGGCGGATGAGGTAAAGGTTACGAAGTCGAATTTGAAGAAGAATGTGGGCCGCAAGTTGGCCGCACGTGTATTGTCGACATGGTTTGAGGACTTCGTCGACGAGGATACCGGCGAGGTAGTATCTATCGAGCGTCACAACGTCATCGTTGACCGCGAGGTGGAGCTCGAGGAGGAGCACATCGACCAGATTATCGAGTCGGGTGCAAAGACCATCCTCTTGCATAACGAGAATCCCTCGGGTATCGACTTCTCTATTATCTACAATACGCTCCATAAGGATCCGTGTAACTCGGAGAAGGACGCCGTAGTATATATCTACAGGCAGTTGCGCGCCTCGGAGCCACCTGATGAGGCTACGGCTCGCGACGTCATCGAGAAGCTCTTCTTCTCGGATAAGCGTTACGACTTGGGCGACGTGGGTCGTTTCCGTATCAACAAGAAGTTGGATTTGTCGATAGATCCCGCCATCCGCACGCTCACACGTGAGGATATCATCGAGATTATCAAGTACCTCATCCAGCTTATCAACTCGAAGGCCGACGTCGACGATATCGACCACTTGTCGAACCGTCGTGTGCGTACCGTGGGTGAGCAGCTTGCCAACCAGTTCTCTGTAGGCTTGGTGCGCATTGCACGTACTATCCGTGAGCGTATGAATGTTCGCGATAATGAGGTCTTCACCCCCGAGGATTTGATTAACGCCAAGACGTTGGCAAGCGTGGTAAACTCGTTCTTCGGCACGAGCCAGTTGTCACAGTTCATGGATCAGATCAACCCCTTGGCCGAGATTACACATAAGCGTCGTCTCTCGGCGTTGGGCCCCGGAGGTCTTTCGCGTGATCGTGCAGGTTTCGAGGTTCGTGACGTACACTACACGCACTATGGTCGTTTGTGTCCTATCGAGTCGCCTGAGGGTCCGAACATCGGTCTTATATCGTCGTTGTGCGTATATGCCAAGATTTCGGACATGGGCTTCATCGAGACTCCTTACCGTAAGGTGGAGAATGGCATTGTCGACCTTAATAACGATAATATTCGCTACTACTCGGCCGAGGAGGAGGAGGGTCAGATTGTGGCACAGTCTAACGAGCAGCTCTCGGACGACGGTCACTTCCTGAACACCGACCGTATCAAGGCGCGTCTTGGTGCCGACTTCCCCGTCGTTCACGACACGGAGGTTAACCTTGTCGATGTGGCTCCTAATCAGGTTGCCTCAATCGCAGCGAGCCTTATCCCCTTCTTGGAGCACGACGATGCTAACCGTGCGTTGATGGGCTCGAACATGATGCGTCAGGCCGTACCTCTTGTACGTCCTGAGGCTCCTATCGTTGGTACGGGTATCGAGAAGGATATGATTGTCGACAGCCGCATACAGATTGTTGCGGATGGCGACGGTGAGGTGGTATTTGCAGATGCTACACGCATCGAGGTGCGCTACAACCGCTCTGAGGATGAGCAGATTGCTACGTTTGCTCCCGAGGTTACGGTATATGAGCTTCCTCGCTACCGCCGCACAAACCAGAATACTACCGTTACCCTCAAGCCTACAGTCCTCACGGGCGATAAGGTTACGAAGGGTCAGATTCTTACCGAGGGTTACTCTACTGAGCGTGGCGAGTTGGCCTTGGGTCGTAACCTGAAGGTGGCGTTCATGCCATGGAAGGGTTACAACTTTGAGGATGCTATCGTTATCTCGGAGCGTATACAGCGTGAGGATATCTTCACGTCGGTACACGTCGATGAGTACATCATGGAGGTTCGCGATACGAAGCGTGGTGTTGAGGAGCTTACGTCGGATATCCCCAACGTATCGGAGGATGCTACGAAGGATTTGGATGCCAACGGTATCATCCGCGTAGGTGCCAAGGTTACGCCCGGTGACATCCTTATCGGTAAGATTACGCCTAAGGGTGAGAGCGATCCTTCGCCCGAGGAGAAGCTTCTTCGTGCTATCTTCGGCGATAAGGCCGGCGATGTTAAGGATGCTTCGCTCAAGGCACAGCCTTCGTTGCATGGTGTCGTTATCGACACGAAGCTCTATAGCCACACGCAGAAGGATGGTAAGCGTAACCGCAATGCCGAGAAGGCTCAAATGGAGCAGCTCGATGCGGAGTACGCAGCAAAGATTGCCGAGCTCACAAAGACGTTGGTTGCGAAGTTGTGGCGTCTGTTGGAGGGTAAGACCACCACGGGCATCTACGACTACTACAACGTGGAGTTGTATGCTGCGGGCGAGAAGTTTACTGTCAAGATGTTGGAGGACATCGCCTCGACAAGCTATGATAGCAAGACGGGTGTTGCCAACGGTTATATGAACCTCGGTCGCACAAACTGGACAGGCAACGACCATGACGATGCTCTGATATCGCTTACTATCAACAACTACACTATCGAGTGTAAGAAGGCGGCTGCGGCTGTTAACCGCGAGAAGTATAACCTCACCAACGGTGACGAGATACCCACATCGGGTGTTATACAGATGGCCAAGGTTTACATCGCCAAGAAGCGTAAGCTCAAGGTGGGTGATAAGATGGCGGGACGTCACGGTAACAAGGGTATCGTAGCGAAGGTTGTTCGCGACGAGGATATGCCCTTCTTGGAGGATGGTACTATCGTAGACATCTGTCTTAACCCGCTTGGTGTGCCTTCACGAATGAACCTCGGTCAGATTTACGAGACCGTACTCGGTTGGGCAGGTAGAGAGCTCGGTTTGAAGTTCGCAACGCCCATCTTCGATGGTGCATCACTCGAACAAATCAACGAGTACACGGCACAGGCCGGTATACCTCACAGCGGACGTACATACCTCTATGACGGTGGTACGGGTGAGCGTTTCGACCAGCCTGCGACGGTGGGTGTTATTTACATGCTTAAGCTCGGTCACATGATCGACGATAAGATGCACGCTCGTTCTATTGGTCCCTACTCACTCATCACGCAGCAGCCTCTCGGTGGTAAGGCACAGTTTGGTGGTCAGCGTTTCGGTGAGATGGAGGTATGGGCCTTGGAGGGCTTCGGTGCTGCCAACATCCTTCAGGAGATTCTCACAATCAAGTCGGATGATGTTGTAGGTCGTGCCAAGGCTTATGAGGCCATCGTCAAGGGTGACAATCTGCCACGTCCGGGTGTTCCGGAGGCGATGAACGTGCTTTTGCACGAGTTGCGTGGCTTGGCACTGTCGGTAAAACTTGAGTAAGCGAACATTAAAACTTAGGACATTATGTCATTTAACAGAGATAATAATAAGATGAGTAGCTATAGCCGTATCTCGATTGGTCTTGCCTCTCCCGAGGAGATTCGTGCCCAGTCGAGCGGCGAGGTGCTCAAACCCGAGACCATCAACTACCGCACGTATAAGCCTGAGCGCGACGGTTTATTCTGCGAGCGTATCTTCGGTCCTGTGAAGGACTATGAGTGCCATTGCGGTAAGTATAAGCGTATCCGCTATAAGGGTATCGTTTGTGACCGTTGCGGTGTGGAGGTTACTGAGAAGAAGGTGCGCCGTGAGCGTATGGGACATATCTCGTTGGTAGTTCCCGTAGTGCATATATGGTACTTCCGCTCGCTCCCCTCGAAGATAGGCTACCTGTTGGGTATCCCGTCGAAGAAGTTGGAGGCCATCATCTACTACGAGCGCTATGTGGTCATCAATGCCGGTGCTGCAAAGGAGCAGGGTATCGAGCGTCTTCAGACCCTTTCGGAGAAGGAGTACCTCGACGTTATCGCTGCACTTCCTAAGGGTAATCAGGCGTTAGAGAACGACGATCCGGATAAGTTCGTAGCCGAGATGGGTGGCGAGGCAATCCTCACCCTCTTGAAGCAGGTGGACCTCGACTCTATGTCGTATGCTTTGCGTGACCGCGCATCGCGTGAGACCTCGCAGCAGCGTAAGACTGAGGCCTTGAAGTGCTTGAACGTCATCGAGTCGTTCCGCGCCTCGAATGGCAAGAACCGTCCCGAGTGGATGGTGCTCACGGATATCCCCGTGATACCCCCCGAGTTGCGCCCCTTGGTGCCGCTGGATGGTGGTCGTTTTGCTACGTCAGACCTCAACGACTTGTATCGCCGCGTTATCATACGTAACAACCGTCTGAAGCGCCTTATAGAGATTAAGGCTCCGGAGGTTATCCTTCGTAACGAGAAGCGTATGTTGCAGGAGGCTGTCGACTCGTTGTTCGACAACTCGCGTAAGAGCAATGCCGTAAAGAATGAGTCTAACCGTCCGTTGAAGTCGCTCTCGGACTCGTTGAAGGGTAAGCAGGGTCGCTTCCGTCAGAACTTGCTCGGTAAGCGTGTAGACTACTCGGCACGTTCGGTTATCGTCGTGGGCCCCGAGCTTAAGATGCACGAGATGGGTATTCCGAAGGATATGGCCGCAGAGTTGTACAAGCCCTTCGTTATACGTAAGCTCATCGAGCGCGGTATCGTCAAGACCGTAAAGAGCGCCAAGAAGATTATCGATAGAAAGGATCCCGTTATTTGGGGCATCTTGGAGAATGTCATCAAGGGTCATCCCGTATTGATGAACCGAGCTCCGACGCTTCACCGTCTCGGTATTCAGGCATTCCAGCCTAAGCTTATCGAGGGTAAGGCAATGCAGCTCCACCCGCTGTCGTGTACGGCATTTAACGCCGACTTCGATGGTGACCAGATGGCGGTACACTTGCCCTTGGGCAATGCCGCAATCCTCGAGGCACAGCTCCTTATGCTTGGTTCGCACAACGTCTTGAACCCCGCAAATGGTGCGCCTATTACCGTTCCTTCGCAGGATATGGTCCTCGGTCTGTACTACATTACGAAGCCTCGTCCGGGTGTTAAGGGTACGGGCTTGAAGTTCTATGGTCCGGAGGAGGCAATCATCGCCTACAACGAGAAGCGTGCCGACCTTCATGCCGTGGTGCAGTGCCGTGTGCGCGACCTCGACGAGAATGGTAACGAGATATTCGTGTTGAAGGAGACGACGATTGGTCGTATCCTCTTCAACCAGAACGTACCTTTGGAGGTGGGATACATCAATGAGGTGCTTACGAAGCGCTCGTTGCGCGACATCATCGCTGTGGTGATGAAGAAGGCGGGTGCCGATAAGGTTGCCAAGTTCTTGGACGACATCAAGAATATGGGTTATCGTATGGCATTCCAAGGTGGTCTGTCGTTTAACCTCGACGCTGTGGTTATTCCCGACGTTAAGCAGCAGCTTATCGACGAGGGTTATGCCGCTGCTGATGCCGTTATCGACGACTACAACATGGGTCTTATTACCAACAATGAGCGATACAACCAGATTGTCGATATTTGGACAAACATCAATAATAAGCTCACAAATCAGGTTATCAACACCCTGAAGAGCGATCAGGATGGCTTCAACCCTGTCTACATGATGCTTGACTCGGGTGCCCGTGGTTCTAAGGAGCAGATTCGTCAGCTCTCGGGTATGCGTGGTCTTATGGCTAAGCCCCAGAAGTCGGGTGTCGAGGGTGGTCAGCAGGTCATCGAGAACCCTATCTTGTCGAACTTCAAGGAGGGATTGTCGGTGTTGGAGTACTTCATCTCTACGCACGGTGCGCGTAAGGGTCTTGCGGATACCGCGTTGAAGACGGCGGATGCCGGTTACCTGACACGTCGTTTGGTTGACGTTGCGCAGGATGTTATCATCAACGAGGAGGACTGTGGCACGTTACGTGGTTTGACAGCTACGGCTATCAAGCGTAACGAGGATGTCGTGCAGACGCTCTACGACCGTATCCTTGGCCGCACGGCGTTGAACGATGTCATTAACCCCTCGACGGGCGAGATTATATGCCGTGCCGGTGAGGAGATCACGGAGGAGATTGCTGAGGCTATCGACAAGTCACCGCTGGAGTCTGTAGAGATACGCTCGGTGCTCACGTGTGAGGCTCGCCATGGTGTATGTGCCAAGTGTTATGGCCGCAACCTCGCTAC
The DNA here is from genome assembly GCA_017501625.1 of Alistipes sp. Classification (GTDB taxonomy): domain Bacteria; phylum Bacteroidota; class Bacteroidia; order Bacteroidales; family Rikenellaceae; genus Alistipes. The sequence continues at coordinate 5,080 of JAFVWO010000034.1, read as the reverse complement.
GGCACGTATGGTGCAGAAGGGTGAGGTAGTAGGTGTCATCGCGGCACAGTCTATCGGTGAGCCGGGTACGCAGCTTACACTTCGTACATTCCACGTCGGTGGTGTTGCCGGTGGCTCTACGGTTGAGACAAATGTTGTTTCGAAGTATGAGGGTCGCCTCGAAATCGACGACTTGCGCACGATTAAGGGTAAGAACGCGGCAGGTGAGACTATCGACATCGTTATGTCGCGCCAGTCGGAGTTCCGTATTGTTGACCCCAAGACAGATATTACGCTCTATACTCACGCCCTGCCCTATGGTGCAACCCTCTTTATGAAGGATGGCTCGGAGGTTAAGAAGGGTGATATGATTTGCGAGTGGGATCCCTACAACGCTGTTATCATCGCCGAGAGCGAGGGTAAGGTTGTCTACGAGAGCATCATCGAGGGTGTTACGTACCGCGAGGAGCGCGACGAGCAGACAGGCCTTTCGGAGCGTGTGGTTATCGAGTCGAAGGATAAGACTAAGAACCCTGTTATTAAGATTGTTAACAAGGATGGTGACGAGATTAAGGCTTACAACTTGCCTGTATCGGCACACATCATGGTTAAGAATAATGGTAAGATTCACGCCGGCGATATCCTCATCAAGATTCCTCGTGCTGTGGGTAAGACCGGAGGTGATATCACCGGTGGTCTGCCACGTGTTACGGAGCTCTTCGAGGCTCGTAACCCGTCGAACCCCGCAATCGTATCGGAGATTGATGGTGAGGTAACATTCGGTAAGATTAAGCGTGGTAATCGTGAGATTATCATCACCTCGAAGGATGGCGACCAGAAGAAGTACCTCGTGCCTCTGTCACGTCAGATTATCGTTCAGGAGAACGACTACGTGCGTGCAGGTATGGCGTTGTCGGATGGTGCTATCACGCCGAGCGACATTCTTCGCATCCTTGGACCTACGAAGGTTCAGGAGTACATCGTGAACGAGGTTCAGGAGGTGTACCGTATGCAGGGTGTGAAGATTAACGATAAGCACTTTGAGGTTATCGTCCGCCAGATGATGTCTAAGGTACAGATCGAGGATCCGGGTGATACACGCTTCTTCGAGGATCAGGTTGTCGACAAGTGGGAGTTTATGGACGTTAACGACGAGCTCTATGATAAGGTTGTCGTTACGGCTGCCGGTGACTCGCAGAATGTTCAGCCCGGTCAGATTATCTCGATGCGTAAGTTGCGCGATGAGAACTCGGCATTGAAGCGTCGCGATATGGCACTTGTTGAGGTGCGTCCTATCGTTCCTGCTACATCTAATCAGGTGCTTCAGGGTATCACACGTGCTGCGTTGCAGACATCGAGCTTCATCTCGGCAGCATCGTTCCAAGAGACCACTAAGGTACTCAACGAGGCTGCTATTCAGGCTAAGAGCGATGATCTTGTTAACCTTAAGGAGAATGTCATCACGGGTAATCCTATCCCGGGAGGTACAGGTCTCCGCGACTATGATGACCTTGTCGTAGGTCTTAAGGCTGACCTATCGTAATTTCTTGTGATAAGGGGTCGATTGCGGCCCCTAACAAAAAATGCCACCAATGGGACGTACCTCAAGTACTACCCATCGGTGGCATTTTTGCCGAGTGTAGCACTCGGCACCCTTCTGACAAGAAATTTCATGTGATAAGGGGTCATTCTCGGCCTCTCAATCATCAGCCCGAATGGGAAATACGCTTAAGTATGTCCCATCCGGGCTGATTTCATGTTGAGACCAAGCCTAACCCCTTCTGACAAGAAATTGGGTCTTACAACTCAGGAGGTTGTGGTTAGGGAAATTAGGGAGTTTAGGGAAATTAGTGAGATAAGAGAATTTAGGGAATTTAGAGTGTTTAAGAAAAAATATCCCTAATGCACTAAATTCCTGAATGAGTTTCTCACAACTTCGGCATGCTCCTACTCCTTCCAGAAGGTCATCGACGAGGCGGGCTCGTTCTTGTCGTTGAGGATGGTGTTGCCCTCGCTGTCCACCTCGAAGAGTTGGATGACGTATACATCCTTGAAGTCAACCTGAATGTTGCCCTTCTGAACGATATAGCCGTCGTATCTGCGGCCGGCCATACTATTCGGCGTGGTGCTATCATCGAAGGTGATGGTCAGGCCCCAGTGCTCGTTGAGAGGGTAGCTGTAGGTAAATAGGCATGACTCCAAAGGTTGTTGCAGGTTGTCGCTGTCGTAGGATGTGAACACGCCCCTCTCCTCGCTATCGAAACTTAGGGTGTTGAGGTAGAAGTTGCCGCTCTTATCCTCGGAGCGATTCTCCCATAGCGTATTGCTAAGATTGGTAATGGCGGGGTAGTCCTTCGCCTCGTCCTCGGCTACGCAACCCACTGCGGCGATAAGTGCCACAGCGCCTAAAAGATACTTCAATATATTCATGACTCTATACTAATTTGTTAAACATTCTCTAATCCAATTTACATGCACAAATATACAATTATTTCCCCGTATGCTGCAATTTTATCGGGCATAATAGATTGTTTCTCGATAATTATTATTATCTTTGTATAGAGCAGGAGAGAAAATGCTTAACATTTAACATTAATAACTACTACATTATGAAGAATTTTACCAACATGAAGTTCGCGCTGTTGCTGGCCGTTGTGCTCGCAATGGTGGGATGTGCTAAGGAGCAGAGCTCTATGGAAGCAGGCAGTATGCCTAACCGTGCAAAGATTGTCGGCAGCTACAGCTACGACGAGGGTCAGGACTTTGTCAATGGCAACTATGTATGCCTTATCAAGCCTGCGGCAGGCGTTAAGGTAGAGATTAGAATCGATGCTGACGAGTACTCTGACAATGCATCGGATGGTGTTATCACCTATTATACTCATACGGACAAAGATGGTTGTTTCGAGATTAGTATTCCCGTTCCGAGCGATGGCGTAACGGCGCGTGTTAAGCCCGTAGATTTCGTCGGCACGTATACTGCTGTCGAGGATATTGATAATGGCGAGCCCGTATACTTGGAGAAGGAGGTTGTATTCTCAGCTACGGAGGCACATATAGACCTTATGCCCAACGACATCGAGATACACGACGGCATATATTATCACAACGAGCGTAATATAGAGGAGGGTTATGACTATACATCGGAGTATGACGTGTTGGTAGGCAAGGCTACATATAGCGTGGGTCGCAACGAGGAGAACGAGGATGTCATACTTCAGGAGTATAAGGTTGCTAAGGGCGTTGATGTTATCATCAGCGTGACGTATGAGAATGACAAGACGTTGAAGTATGTAGCCAAGACCAATAGCTTTGGTGTTGCCGAGTTTGACATTCCGGCAAAGAAGCAGAAGTGGTCGGCAAATATCGCTATTGATGTCCTGACACAGGTTGTGAATAACTTCGTCTACTACGCCGAGGAGTATGAGTATGACGAGGAGACCTACGAGGAGACTGTATATATACGTCGTTATGATATCGAGGGTGGTTACTACCAGCAGGCCGACAATGACTCAGTGATGGTGTCGTTTGACAAGATTGACGGTATGCCTACGCCCGAGACTCGCGTAAGGATGAACTTCATCCCCTTCGACGATGTTGAAGACTATGGTTATAGCCCCTACGAGTGGTACGATGTTGAATTTTAATGACGTAGCTCTATGAAACGATATATTCTTTTATTGGCGATGTGCATCGTGCCACTATCGTTGGCACATGCGCAGGAGGAGCCCGCGAAGCAGTACCTACCCGAGGAGGGTGATATTGCTATCGGCATTGACGTAGCTCCGCTGTTCCGATATGTGGGCAACCTCTTCAACGGCTCGACGGATAATACGCTTGAGAGCCTCGGTGGTGAGCCCTTCACGGAGGATGTTGACGGCTTCGATGTTGACGACATTCAGCCCGATGTGTCGATTATGGGTAAGTATATGCTCACGGACAATTGGGCTCTGCGTGCAAACATAGGCCTTATGATTAGGTCGAATACGACGAAAATATATGTCGCTGACGATGCTGCCATACTGAATAACCCTCTTAGCGAGGATAAGTTGATTGACAGACGCAACATGCAGCGCCATGGCATGAGCGCGATGTTGGGTGCTGAGTACCACAGAGGTAGCCGCCGTATTCAGGGTATCTTTGGTGCCGGTGTCCTCGTGGGCTTCAATAAGCAGGTGACGAAATATACTTATGCCAATGCGTTGACATCTATAAACCAGTATCCCACGTCGGCATGGGGTACGATGAATGCCAATGGCTACCGCACGCTTACGAATAAGTCGGCCTCGAACATCTTCTTGGGTCTCTATGGCAGCGTGGGTGTCGAGTGGTTCGTGGCGCCTAAGTTGGCGTTGGGTGCCGAGGTGAACTTGGCGTTGTACTACGTGCGTGGTGGTCAGGAGTATACCTACTCTGAGGGCTACAATGTATACCTTAGCAAGGTAGATACGCGCTACGACATCGTATCACCGGGCGATAGCGCCTTCCGCTTTGGTACTGAAAACCTTGGTGGCTCGCTATATATGTCGTTCTACTTCTAAGAGGTGTTGCGACAGTAATATATTCGTAGAAGTTGTCTGACAAGGTTTTTGCGGCCTTTTATGGTCTGCGAGCAGCTTCAAGATAGTCCTTGTTATTCAACTTATGGCATGAGGGGAGTGTCCAAAAACTTTTTGGATGCTCCCTCTGCTTTTTTTGAAAAATATGACAAAATATTGACCGATATATCGTTGTGTTAGGAAAAAATCATTATCTTTGCGGGCTGTTTGTGCGCACGCGCACGCAGAGCATAGATTTATTTACTAACTTTTTAACGAGCGATTGTATCGCAAAAACTATTTCCATTATGGAGCAGAACAAAATTGTAGCGAACGAGAATTTCGATTGGAATGCATTCGAGAATGACCTTGGCGTATACGACCAGTCGAAGGATGCTATCGAGGAGGCCTATGGCAAGACCATGTCTAACGTAGCTGTTGGCGAGGTTGTTGAGGGTACCGTTACCGACATCAACAAGCGCGAGGTTACCGTTAACATCGGTTACAAGAGCGAGGGTCTTATCGCAGCGACCGAGTTCCGTTACAACCCCGACTTGACCGTA
>JAFVWO010000003.1 GCA_017501625.1 Alistipes sp. | reverse complement strand
GGGATTGAAGGATAGCGCCATGGGCATCGTAGGCCTCGAAACGGCCTTTGCAGCGATGAATACGCACATAGTCGAGAGGGGCATCATCACGCTGGAGCGCCTTGTGGAGTTTATGAGCCTGCGCCCGAGAGAGGTGTTCCGCATCGCTGGAGGCATAACCGTGGGTGACAGAGCCGACATAGTCCTCTTGGACACCGAGAAAAAGTGGAGGGTAGATAGCGACAAGTTCTACTCTATGGGTAAGGTGTCGATGTTCGTCGGTCGCGAGTTGCAGGGCGAGGTGGCGATGACCATACACCGCGGAGATATAGTATACGAGAGATAATCAAAACAATAAAAAGTTAAATAGATGAAACCTTTTACAAAGAAACTTGTACTCGAGAACGGTAAGGAGTTTCCCGGCTATGGCTTTGGCTCGTCGCGCAATGCCGTATGCGAGGTGGTATTCAACACCTCGATGGTGGGATATCAGGAGATTGTTTCCGACCCGACGTACACCGACCAAATTGTCGTGATGACCTACCCGCTCATGGGTAACTACGGATTCATGGACGAGGATTACGAGAGTAAGTTCCCCTCGATGGGAGGCATGGTTGTCCGCGAGCGTTGCGAGGCACCGAGCAACTTCCGCTACACCAAGACCATCGACGAGACCTTCGAGGAGCTCGGCATCACAGGCATCAGCGACGTGGACACACGCATGATTACTCGTATCATCCGCAATGAGGGTACACAGCGTGCCGCCATCGTCGACATCGACATGAGCCACGATGAGGCTATGGCGCTCATCAAGAACACAACACCGCGCCACGACCAAGTGGAGAGCATCAGTTGTAAGAAACGCTGGTTCTCGCGCACACCAAACCATACGTGGGATGTCGTGGCTATCGACTGCGGCATAAAATACAGCTTCATACGTCAGCTCAACGCCAAGGGTTGCAACGTGACCATCGTGCCGTACAACTCTACACCCGAAGAGATTATGGCGTTTAACCCCGACGGCATCTTCGTGTCTAATGGCCCGGGTGACCCCGCAGATGTTACTGTCGTAGGCGAGGCTATCAAGGCTCTACGTGGCAAGCTACCCATCTTTGGTGTAGACCTTGGCCATCAGATTATCGCCATGACATACGGAGCGAAGAACGACAAGCTCAAGTTCGGCCACCATGGTGCTAACCACCCCGTGAAGTGCTTGGAGAATGGCAAGTTGGAGATTGTCGCTCAGAATCACAACTTCGTTGTCAACGAGGCATCGCTCGAGGGCACGAAGCTCACGGTCACACATCGCAACTTGTTGGATGGCACGATTGCCGGCATCGAGTCAAAGGAGGATAAGGTATTCTCGGTGCAGTATCAGCCCGATTGTACACCCGAGGCGATGGATACATATCTATTCGATAAATTCATTAAACTGATGGAGGAGGAGAAACATGCCTAAGAGAACAGATATAAAGAAAGTAATGGTCATCGGCTCAGGCCCTATTGTCATTGGTCAGGCTGCCGAGTTCGACTATGCAGGTACGCAGGCCTGCCTTGCACTCAAGGAGGAGGGTTATCAGGTGATACTCGTCAACTCCAACCCTGCAACAATCATGACCGACACACATATTGCCGACAAGGTATATATGGAGCCTCTCACGCTGGAGTATGTGGCTAAGATTATACGCTACGAGCGCCCCGATGCTATCGTTCCGGGTCTTGGTGGCCAGACAGGTCTTAACCTTGCTGTTCAACTTGCCAAGAAGGGCATCTTGGAGGAGTGTGGCGTGGAGATTCTCGGCACGTCGTTCACCTCTATCGAGGAGGCTGAGGATAGAGAGCTCTTCAAGGAGCTATGCTTGCGTATCGGCGAGCCCGTCATCCCCTCGCGCATCACCAACTCTATCGAGGAGGGTGTCGAGGCAGCGAAGGTGATAGGCTATCCCGTAGTTCTTCGTCCCGCCTTCACGCTTGGTGGCACGGGCGGTGGCTTTGCCGACAACGAGGAGGAGCTGCGTGATGTTATGCGCAACGCCCTTGCCCTCTCACCCATACATCAGGTGCTTGTCGAGAAGAGCATCAAGGGTTATAAGGAGATTGAGTTCGAGGTTATGCGCGACAAGAACGATACGGCGCTTGCCATCTGCTCGATGGAGAACGTCGACCCCGTAGGTATCCACACGGGTGACTCTATCGTCGTAGCCCCGAGCCAGACGCTGGCACACAAGGAGTATTCGATGCTCCGCACAAGCGCCCTAAAGCTCATCCGCGCCTTGAAGATTGAGGGTGGTTGCAACGTGCAGTTTGCCCTCGACCCCTTGTCGTTCAAGTACTATATCATCGAGGTTAACCCACGTGTAAGCCGCTCATCGGCTCTTGCATCTAAGGCCAGTGGCTACCCTATCGCTCGCGTTACGGCGAAGGTTGCTGTGGGCATGACCCTCGACGAGATTCGCATAGCAAATACCCCTGCGAGCTTCGAGCCATCGTTGGACTACATCGTAACGAAGGTGGCACGCTTCCCCTTCGACAAGTTTAGCGATGCTTCAAACGAGCTCGGCACACAGATGAAGGCTACGGGCGAGGTGATGTCAGTAGGTCGCACCTTCGAGGAGGGCTTGCTGAAGGCTGTACGCTCACTCGAAACGGGTGTATGCCACATATATCACAAGAAGTTCGACACGATGTCGGTGGAGGGTATCTTGGCATATATACGCAAGGGCACGGACGACCGCATCTATGCTATCGCAGAGCTTATACGTCGCGGTGTCGACCTATTGCACGTCTACGACAACACGAAGATAGACCTCTTCTTCTTGGAGAAGATAAAGAATATAGTCGAGAT
>JAFVWO010000033.1 GCA_017501625.1 Alistipes sp. | reverse complement strand
GAGAACTCCACCAATGGCGAGGTTATGCTTCTCCCCGCTGTGCGTCAGAGGGATGGCAAGCATGTACACCTCCTCTTGCAGTCGCTCCCCATGGGGCCGGGTCGTAGCAGCGTGGGCGTATATTACAAAGCATTTGTGAGTGCCGACGACTACTCTACGCCTGAGCGTATCGCCAAGGATTGGGAGGGTGTCAAGCAGCTCACCACTCTCGATGCTGCCTACTCCACCATGACCTTGCAGCGCGACGCCCGCATAGGCCTATTATGGGAGGAGGCTACCCACTGCGCCGGTGGCGATGGCTACACCATTCGTTACGCCAGCTATAGTGTTGAGCAGATTACCGACAACCGCTACCGCCTTTTGTTGTGATAAGGGGTCATCTGCGACCTCTCAATCATTGGCTCGAATGGGAAATACGCTTAGTATGTCCCATCCGAGCCAATTTCATGTCGAGACCACATCTGACCCCTTCTGACAACAAAAGGGGGTCTAACCGCTGATGGAGCGTAAACAATCACTGCGCCTGCGGACAACTTAAAACTAAGACCATTAAGACCGCTAAGACCATTGCGAAGTCGCGGCCACTCGTCGCGGCCTCTCGTTGCGGCTCGCCGCGACCACTCAACTACCCTTAACTACTCCTCGCTACTCTTAACTACCCTTGGCCAACCGTGTCATGTTGAGCGGAGCGGAGCGAAGTCGAAACATCTGTGGCTACTACCTTAGATTCTTCGACTTCACTTCGTTTCGCTCAGAATGACAGCGGTGGGTGACGTTTCGCTCAGAATGACATGGTGGATGGCGTTGAGCTCAGAATGACAACGAGTTTGTCTTGTACGGAAAAAAGTTGACTCATAAATTTAACATTTATGGAATCAGCGTTACAGCGACATTATTTACCTCAAGTTATCGAATTACGCAAAAGAGGTTACAGTATGAATCGTATTTCGGAAGAATTATCGATAAGCAAGAGTGCAGTTCACAGATGGATTACTAAATTTGCACCCGAATACCAATACATACTATTATCCAATATGTCACGCAAGTCGAAAGAACAACCCAAAATTGTATCGCAAGATGATGAAGTGCAAGCGTTACAGGCCGAGATTAAGCGATTGCAGAAGCAGCTTGAAATGGCTGAGATACGCGCCGAGGTTTACGACAAGATGATTGACATTGCCGAGGCAACCTTTAACATCCCGATACGAAAAAAATCTGGCACCAAACAGTAAGGTGTCTGCACACAGAGAGTGCTGCGCGTTATCGCGTAAGTACTCTTTGTGGGCTGTTTGGTGTGACGAAGCAGGCATATTATAAGCTTGATGACAATATATTACATCGCAAGGCTGTACAGGAGGAGTTTGTGTTACGCTATGTACGCGATATTCGCACGCGCGACCGTGGCATAGGAGGTAACAAGCTATGGTATATGTACTGCCGTGATTTTGGTGACAACTTCCCCGTAGGTCGTGATCGTTTCTACGACATACTATCGAAGTATGGTCTAAAGCTACGCCGCAAACAGCGTACAACACGCACTACAAACTCTCAACACGGATATAGACTATATCCTAACTTAGTCCGCGATTTTATTCCTACCGCAGCTAACCAACTATGGGTAAGTGATATAAGCTATATTATTATACGCCCTATAGATGCTCAACCGAGGTTTTCGTACCTATCGCTTGTACTGGATGCGTATAGTGAGGAGATTGTCGGTTGGAGTCTTGGCTCTACGCTCGAAACACTCTATCCAATTAAG
>JAFVWO010000032.1 GCA_017501625.1 Alistipes sp. | reverse complement strand
GCTGTTGGAGAGAAGGTTACGTTCAAGGTAGCTGCAAATGAGGGTGATGCCCGCGAGACAAAGGTTGTTGTTACGTATGACACCGAGTCATTCGAGGTTGTTGTTAAGCAGGCTAAGAAGACTGATGAGCCCGAGAAGCCCGCAGAGCCCGTAGCAGTTACGGCTGCAGCATTTGGCGGTGAATACTTAAGCGCTGCTGAGTTGGAGATGGATGTAGATAACTACTTCTTCACTATTTCGGATAAGCCTTTCACGGCTGAGGGCGGTTTAGATTCTACGGCTAATGCTTATGCTGTAGACCTCTACGTTGCTGCTTACGATGGTGAGTGGCAGGAGAACATGACACTCCCCGTTGGTGAGTACACGTTGGATACGGAGAATAGCAAAGCTGCCGGTAAGTTTACAGCAGAAATGTCGGGCTATATGGTTCCTGGTGCTGAGGATTTTGCATACTTTGAGGCTGGTAAGCTTGTTGTTACTGAGAGCGGCTTGACTCTTACTGTTACTATCGATGGTGTTGAGCACACGGTTACTTACGAGGGCGCTATGACCCTTAAGAACGGCTCAGAGAAGCCCTTTGATGGTACTGTAGTAGAGTTATCGCACACTATGCTATACTATTATGGAGATTTCTACACCCCGGGAGAGGCCGATAACTTCATTATCATCCTTGGCGATAAAGGTTTGACAGAAGATGGCTGGGAGTATGAAGATGGTCATTACTATAAGTTTGACACCTACACTGAGTGCATAGATAAGACAAATGGCATATCTGTTCCCTATGGAACTTATACGCTTGCAGCGGATTCTTCTGCAGAGGTTGGTGTTGTAGCATCGGCCGCCTATTACACTGGTGATTGGGAAGTTGATGAGCCGATTACAGAGGGTACACTTACTGTTAGTGCGGATGGCTTTGTTGCCGAGGTTGTTATCGGAGGAGAGCCTTATAAGCTCGTATGTGATGGCTTAAATCCTGTTATTGTAGACTATACAGAGAATTTAGGTGGCGATGAAGAGATTATCTCTACGCTTACTGATGATGTTGAGGTAAATATTACAGGTGCTACGGTAGTGCTTGATAACCTTGGCGACGATTATATTTGGGGTTGCAACAACTACTTGGTATATGTATTAGAGGATGCCGCAGGTGAAACAGGTGAGTATATGATGTTCGACATATTGGTTCCTACTGATGTTACAACCATTGCCGGTACATACGAGATCAACGATTGGGAGGAGCCTTATACTGGTTTCTCGGGCTACTATAGCGACTATGATGAGGAGTACTACGGTTGTTGGTATGTAAACTACGACACCGAGGATATGGCACCTATCTCTGAAGCTGAGCTTAAGATTGAGATTGCCGAGGATGGTACGTATACCTTCACTTTCGACGGCGTCGATGATGCCGGCTACGCTATCACGGGTACTATCGTAGGTAAGGAGGCAGGTTCTGAGGATGAAGGCGGCAACGAAGGCGGCGAAGAGGGCGGCGAAGAAGGCGGCAATGAAGGCGGCAATGAAGGCGGCGAAGAAGGCGGCGAAGAGGGCGGAAGCGCTCTGAACATTATTAAGTGGCCTATCGTTGAGTGCGTATGCTCATGGAGCAATGGCTCGGCTTCGGATTATACCTTCAAGACTGCTCTTGATGAGAATGAGTCGCAGGATCAGTTCAAGTTTGAGTTCACAGGCTTGGTAGATGGTGTTCTTGCGGATGGCATATATAGCATAGAGGATGGTACGTTGAATCCTGATTACTGTAGACACCTCTATTACAGCAATAATATGTCGCCTATGAAGAGCGCAGATGTTATAGTATCTACAGCAGATGGTGAGACTACCATCAACGCTACGTGGGTGCCCGATAATGGCACTGAGGAGGTTCATGCCTTTATATGGAGAGGTGTATTGCCGGAGTATGATGTTTAATCACTCTTTTGGGGTGTAATACAACTTACGACAAGAAGGGAGTGTCTAAAAAACTTATCGGACACTCCCTCTCTCATTTATTAGAAAAAAGATGTACCTTTGCATAAGCGAATGTCAAAAAAAATAGCTATGAGAAAGTTTTTATATTTTACACTTGTGATTGCGGCACTCGGCCTTGTGGCTGTGGGCTGCGAGAGCGATGAGCCAACGAAGAATGAGCAGACCACTGAGACTCCCAACGATGGTGAGGAGCCCGAGGAACCAAACACCCCCGAGGAGCCCAACACTCCCGAGGAGCCCAATACCCCCGAGGAGCCTGAGGAACCCGACACACCAGAAGAGCCCGAGGAGCCGAATACTCCCGAGGAGCCAGAGGAGCCCGAGGAACCAAACACCCCCGAGGAGCCTGAAGAGCCAAACACTCCCGAGGAGCCTCAGCCCGAGTATATTATGGATGTGGCTTTGGCTGTGGCTATGCGCATACCGAGCCGTGAGATAGGTCTTGCGGATAACTACTACGCCTTGGCCTTTGCCGATGATGCCGAGAATGTGGAGCTGGGCGTTGTCTTGGCTGGAGCTGTGGATGACGAGGTGCTGCAGGCAGGCACGTATGATAGCAGCAATGAAACATTGTTGGCTGCTGCCTGTGAGATGTTCGTATACGAGCCTGAGGGCGAGTATGCCTTTACATCGGGATGTGCTGTTGTAACCCTTGCCGGCGACACCTACGGCTTCGACATAGAGCTGACGGGTGAGGATGGTGGCGTCTATCACTTTACCTACGAGGGCGTTGTCTTGGATATGGAGATAGAGGATGAGCCTGCGACGTTGGACTTTGTGCCTGTGGCTGTCAAGGCGTATAGAGAGGCATCGTGGGAGGTGGGTAACTTCGAGCTCGGCCTATATATCGATGCCAAGAACTACCACGCACTCGACATGTTCGACAAGATTGCTCCCAACGATAATTACCTCTCGGCGGGGGAGTATCGAAAGAGCGACGGCACCATCGGTAAGTGGTCGAATATCGTCGCTAATGTCACTACGGGCGAGGGTGCTGCTGTGGCAGATGCCGAGATTGAGCTTGTGCACAATGCTGACGGCACATCGACACTCAGCGGCTTCATGGTGTCGGTGGATGGCCAGCGCATAGATGTCGACTGGACAGGTACTATCGAGGGTTTCAACTTCGGTGGTGAGTAGGCCGAGTAGATTACGTCCCTATGAGCTGTGTGGGAGATAAGCGGCATTTATTATACCGCCATAATTTCAAAAAAAATGGCTACACTTTGTGTATTTAAGAAAAAATAGATATTTTTGTGAAAAGATTTCCCATTTTACCTCAGATAAAGGGCGTAGGTGGATGCAATGATATTACTAAAATATTTTAACACTTTAATTTACTAACATTATGAAACTTAGAAACTTATTCTATCTGTTGCTTGCGCTACCGTTGGTATTTGCAGCATGTGAGAAGGGTTCGGACGATGCCGATAAGACTCCCGAGGTTAAGGAGCCGGTGTTGACGCTCACTTCAAAGGCTACCGTTGATGTTACGGCTACGGGTGGCGAGTTCGAGATTACCTACACGTTGGAGAACAAGAAGGATGGCGTAGAGCTCACTGCTACATGCGATGCTGACTGGGTTGACGTTACCGTTGGCGATAAGGTTAAGGTCGTTGTTGAGGCTAACGAGGGCGATGCCCGCGAGGCTAAGGTTGTTGTTGCCTACGAGACACAGAAGTTCGAGGTTACATACAAGCAGGTTGAGAAGGGCGAGGTTGTAGCTCCCGTTCTCACACTCACTTCGGAGGCTACTTTGGAGTTCGAGGCTGAGGGTGGCAATGGCGAGATTACCTACACGTTGGAGAATCCTGCCGAGGGCGTAGAGCTTGAGGCTACATGCGAGGCTGATTGGGTGACTAACCCTACTGTTGGCGAGAAGGTTACGTTCACGGTTGCTGCTAATGAGGGCGAGGCACGCGAGACAAAGGTTGTTGTTGCCTATGGCGAGCAGAGCTTCGAGGTAGCTGTTAAGCAGGCTAAGAAGGCTGATGAGCCCGAGAAGCCCGAGGAGCCCAAGGAGCCCGTGTTGACACTCACTTCGGAGGCTACTTTGGAGTTCGAGGCTGAGGGTGGCAATGGCGAGATTACCTACACGTTGGAGAATCCTGCCGAGGGCGTAGAGCTTGAGGCTACATGCGAGGCTGATTGGGTG
>JAFVWO010000031.1 GCA_017501625.1 Alistipes sp. | reverse complement strand
GTATATGCCGTCATCTTCACAGGTAACTCGCTCTGCTCGAGAATCACATCACGGAAGATATTTGTCACGGGAACCTCGGCTGTCGGTACAAGATAGTAGCCATCGGCAGTTGCGTGGTACATCTGACCCTCCTTATCCGGGAGCTGACCGGTACCAAATCCCGACGCTTCGTTTACCATAATCGGTGGCTCTACCTCCTGATACCCTGCACGTGTATTGCAGTCGAGGAAGTAGTTTATCAGCGCGCGCTGCAATCTTGCGCCCTTACCCTTGTATACGGGGAAGCCTGCGCCGGTGAGCTTTACGCCGAGGTCGAAGTCGATGATGTCGTACTTCTTGGCAAGCTCCCAGTGGGGCAGTGCGTCGCCGGCTATCTCGGTGTAGTTCTCCACGAGCTTTACCACGACATTATCCTCGGCCGTACGACCTTCGGGTACTATATCTGCTGGCAGGTTGGGAAGCTTAACGATTTCGTTTTGTAGCTCGTCGGCTACACGCTCGGCCTCCTCTTTGAGTTGCTGTGAGCGGGTTTTGAGTGCTGCCACCTCCTGCTTTTTAGCCTCGGCAGCCTCCTTCTCGCCCTTGCCCATAAGTGCGCCAATCTGCTTGGCTGCCACATTCTGTTCGGCAAGGCATCCGTCCAACTCGGCCTGTATGGCCTTACGACGGTCGTCGAGTTCCTCTATGCGGGCAACAATAGGTGCGGCATCCACGCCCTTCTTCGCAAGACGGGCTATGGTCTGCTCCTTGTTATCGCGTAATTGCTTTAATGTAAGCATAGTCTTTTGTTTATATTTTAATTCGAAGTACAAAGATACAACTTTATTAATAATATTGTTCCGCACTCCCGCAAAAAATTGTATCTTTGTGCGATAAGTGTAGATATTAGTATGAGTCCTGCAAAACGAAAGATAGAGCTACTTGCTCCGGCACGTGACTACCGTGCTGCCATAGCTGCCGTGGATTGCGGTGCCGATGCCCTGTATATCGGTGCCGAGGGCTTTGGTGCACGTCGTGCTGCAACCAATAGCACCGAGGATATAGCGCGTGTTGTGGCCTATGCTCACCTTTTTGGTGTTAGGGTATACGTAACGCTGAATACCATTCTCTACGAGAGTGAGCTTAAGGGAGCGGAGCGTTTGGCGCGTGAGCTTATAGCCGTAGGTGTCGATGCCCTTATCGTGCAGGATATGGCCTACCGCGAGATGGGACTCCCCGTAGAGCTGCATGCCTCGACACAGGTGTGTAATATGACTGCCGAGGGGGCTCGTTTTTTGGAGGATAGCGGCTTTACACGTGTTATCCTGGAGCGAGCCTTGTCGCTCGACGAGATAGGCGATATACGTCGTGCCACGACTGTCGATTTGGAGTGCTTCATACATGGAGCCATATGCGTAGGACATAGCGGACATTGCTATCTGTCGCGTTCACAGTCGTCGCGCTCGGGAAATAGGGGAGAGTGTTCGCAGCCTTGCCGCCTCACCTACGACCTCGTTACGGAGAAAGGCGAGAGGCTTATTCGTGGTAAGCATCTGCTCTCGGTCAAGGATTTCGACCTCTCGCAGCGTATAGGCGAGCTTATCGATGCCGGTGTTATGTCGTTCAAGATCGAGGGTCGATTAAAGGATGACAACTATATAAAGAACGTGGTCAGCTACTATCGCCGTAAGATAGACGAGGCACTTGCCTCGCGTCCCGACTGCTGCCGACTCTCGGTGGGCTGCTCCGAGGTGGAGTTCGACCCCGACCCCAAGAAGAGCTTTACGCGTGATGGTGGCGAGTATATGTTGTTGGGTAAGCGTGCCGGCGTGGCATCGTTCAATACACCCAAGGCCGTGGGCGAGTATATAGGTCGTGTGAGAGCTACCGAGCGTCGTCGTTTCCGCCTCGATGGTCGCATGTCGCTAAATGCCGGTGACGGCCTCTGCTTTGTCACACGTGATGGCATCCTTGGTACGAATGTCAATTCGGTCGAGGGTGATGCCATAGAGCCCAACCGTATGGATGGCATCAAGGCGGGTATGGAGGTATATCGCAACTACGACCATCGCTTTGCACAGCTTGTCGAGCGTAGCCGTATACGCCGCACGGTGGATACGGAGTGTGTCGTATCCCTTTCGGGTGAGGGTATCGTCGTCCGCTATACCGATTGTGAGGGTCTCAGCGTGGAGCTGCGCCGTGATGTCACCCTCGATAGGGCCAAGAGTGCGGATAAGATGCGTGCGGTTGCCGAGGAGCAGATGTCAAAGAGCGGCGATAGCATCTTTCGTGTAAGCCGTGTCGAGGTTGTAGGGGCCGAGTGGTTTGCTACTGCCAAGATGTTGGCAGAGCTACGTCGTGAGGCACTATCACGTCTTGCCTCGATGCGTGCCGAGCGGGAACTGCCCCACGACATACGTCAGGACGATGGTCGGGCACGCTATCCTTTGTCGCGCCTTACGCCACAGCATAACGTTGTAAACAGCCTTGCCCGCAGATTCTACGAGCGACACGGTGTGGAACATATTGTCGAGGGTCTTGACCTTTGTGCTACGACCGTAGGTCAGCGTGTCATGGAGTCGAGCTACTGCCTGCGTCGCGAGATTGGCGAGTGTTTGAAGCGAGGCTCAAAGCTGCGTGACGAGCTATACCTCGAACACGGCCGTCACCGTTATCGCCTCGCCTTCGACTGCGCGCAGTGCCGTATGTCGCTTATTGATTGTACCGAAAAAGAAACATTTAGATAGGATGATAAAACAACTTTCGCCCGATATTCGCGATTATGAGCTCCTGGATACGGGAGCAGGTGAGAAATTGGAACGTTTCGGCCGCTATGTGGTACGTCGTCCCGAGCCTCAGGCCATATGGCAGAAGAGCCTCGATGAGCGTACGTGGCAGAGTGCCGATGCCTCGTTTCTGCGTGATGCCAAGGTAGAGGATAGAGGAGAGTGGCGCTTGAAGCCCGAGATGCCATCGCGCTGGATTGTGCGCTACGAGCATAAGGCTATGAGCCTGCGTATGCGTCTGGCTCTCACCTCATTTAAG
>JAFVWO010000030.1 GCA_017501625.1 Alistipes sp. | reverse complement strand
GATAGCCACCATGGGGGTGATGAAAGGATTGAGGACGATGGCCAACAGACAAGTCACCGCAGGTAGGGCTATCCACTGTAGGATGATGCCTGTGATTACCGACTTGGGGCTGCGGAATACATCTTTGAAGGTCTGCATCTTGATGCCCAGCGCCACGCCGAACATCACGATTGCGAGGATGACGTTTACCAATAACATCTCACGTGCGCCAAGGTCGATAACTAACGCATCGAGGGTCGACAATATCTCTTTCATCTACGTAAGTTTTTGTTGCCGACGGGGTATCGGCTTGGTTTATAATGGAAGTTTATAACAACTCTTCAATCTACAAAGTTATAACATTTTTTACATTTTTTTCTTCTTTTTTGGACTATTTAGGGCATTATACGTATTTATACTTATCGACGTATAGCTCATTTCTTCCTACCTTTGTGTAGTCAAAAACTGCTATACCTAAATTATATATGTCAATACTTACTTATGCGTTTATCGCGCTTCTGTTTGTGCTTCTTCCGGCCTTAGTGTTGTGGCTATGTCGTCGCTTCCCGCTTCTCGACAAGCTGGGCCCCATAATGATACTGTACGGCTTGGGTATACTCATAGGTAACATAGGCTGGCATCCCGAGCAGATGCCTGTGGTTCAGGAGATAGCCACAAACGCCACGATACCCTTGGCTATACCTATGATGCTCTTCGCGTGTCGCTTCACGCTCAGCGAGGCAAGTCTACAGCTGCGCGTATGCATAAGCGGCTTCCTGTCGGTATTTATTGCCGTTGTTGTGGGCTACCTCATCTTTGGCAAGCACCTCTCGGAGGGTACCGCGATTGGTGGCATCATGTCGGGAATGTATACGGGAGGCATGGTCAACGCTGCGGCCCTGCAACAGATATTCCGTGTCGAGGAGGAGGCATACGTCATAATGTGCTCATACGACATTGTGATATCCTTCCTCTACCTCGTATTCTTGGTGTCGGTGGGATACAAACTATTCCGCAGACTTTATGGCGAGCGCTCTACTCGGGTGCTCACGGACGAAGACCGTGCCGAGCTCGAGCGCGAGATTGCTGAGCAGAAACGTAACCCCTACGCGGGGCTGTGGAGCAAGGATGGCATGATGGAGCTCGCCAAGATTGTGGGTGTCACGCTCATTATCGTTGCTGTGTCGGCACTCGCAACGCTACTATTCCCTGCGGAGTGGTTTATGGTGATATTCATCCTTGTGCTCAGCACGTTGGGTGTCGTCTGCTCCTTCTTCAAGCCTATACGTGCGCTACGTCGCAGCTTCGACATAGGCATGTACCTTATATATATATTCAGCATCGCCATGGCATCTATGGCAGACTTCTCTACGCTCAACCTCGCCAACGGTGTCAATCAGATACTCTTCCTCCTTATTGCGGTGTTTGGCTCGTTGCTCCTCCATGCGCTCTTCTGCCGCATTATGCGTGTCGATGCCGACTCTATGACCGCCTCGTCTGTGGCCTTTGTCAACTCCCCGCCCTTTGTGCCTATGATGGTCGTGGCGATGAAGAACAAGGGTGCGCTGATAGTCGGTCTTGGTGCCGGTATCGTGGGCTACGCCCTCGGTAACCACTTCGGTGTGCTCATGGCTAAGGTGTTGGAGATGATAGGGTAAGGTGGTGGCTGATGCCCGCGGCAATAGAAATAAGCAAAATTTATCTCACAAAAATTTTGGAGAATAGAAAAAAGTGTGTATATTTGCACACCGATTTGGAAACAAGTCGATATGGTGGATGTAGCTCAGCTGGTTAGAGTAGAGGATTGTGGTTCCTAAGGTCGTGGGTTCGAATCCCATCTTCCACCCAAGTTTCGAGAACAAGAGGATGTCGTAGACATCTTCTTGTTTTTTTATACCTATGCATAAGCTTGCTTAATAGCATAGGTATAGGAAAACAAGGAAACTACAATGTAGCTCTTGTTCTCGGAGCTTGGAGGTGCCCCCGCGGCGAGCGGAAGGGAAAGGCGTTAAGCGGAGCAGACTCTGTCTGCGTAGTAGCCAATCCCATCTTCCACCCCTCGTTGGTAACGCGAGTAACATTGGTAACATTGGTAACATTGGTAACAGGTACCCCCACCCCTGTTACCATGTTACTCGCGTTACTTCTGTTACTACCGTTACCAAGGGGAGATTGGGTAGAGTGGGTAGAGTGGGTAGAGTGGGTAGAGTGGGGTTTGTAGGGAGTTTAGTGAATTTAGGGAGTTTAGTGAGTTTAGCGATGGCGTTTCCCTAATCTCCTTAATTTCCCTAAATTCCCTAATCTCCCCATACTACCCATGCTCCCCATACGACCCATGCAACCTACAAAGATTGTCAGCACCGTCG
>JAFVWO010000029.1 GCA_017501625.1 Alistipes sp. | reverse complement strand
TAATTAAGCCTCTTAACAAAATGGGGATGACTAAAAAGTAAATTTGTCATCCCCTCGTTACATGTTATATCTGCTATCCCGCTCGATGAGCCTCTACTTCTTAGGTATCGATGCCGCCTTCAGGCGGAAGAAGTTAACGCTCTCCGAGGTGTCGAGGATGCGGTACTCGTGGCGGTTGCCCCAATATGCGGGGTTGTCGCTAATCTCGCAATCCTCGTGCGTATCGTTATACACGTAGTTGCGAATCATAGAGTGCCAGCCGTTGATGCGGGCAATAGACTTCTCCCAGTGGAAGAGGTCGTTCTCGGGTGAGCACAACTCGTTGAGCGCCTCGACATATATAGCGCGGTAGTCGTCGAAAGATAAAATCTTGCCTATAAGCGGGCTACTTCCCGTATTGCCCCACTGTAGCGGGTCGTGGCGTGCGGAGTCCTCCTGAACACCGCAGTAGTGCGAGGTGCCGAGCGTATTGTCGTAGTCGTAGGGTATGAAGAAGAACTTGTATTTGTTCTTGTCCGACGAGTTGAAGTATATGTAGTAGTTGTTGCTATTGTTCCAATAGTCGTCCCACATGCCCACGACGACATTCACAGCGTATGTACGTAGCAAGAGGTCTATGTCGCACACCGAGGCTATCCAGTCGTGGAAGTCTTGGCCCGTGCGCTGTGTGACATTGCGCGAAAACTCTATGAGTTGAGCCTTGGCCGCAGCGAAGTTCTCGGTGTTGGTCTTGAGCTCGTAGGAGTAGTAGTTACCCGAGTTGTCGTCGAAGTGTATCGAGCTGTTGTGTATGTCGTTGTAGTTGAGCGTAGCACCATGGCAGCACTTCCACAGGTTATGCTGGTGGTCGCCAAAGAGCTCCTTGCGCTTCTTGAGATATTTGTCGTCTATCGACTCCAACATCTCGTAGACACCATAGTATGCCGGATTCGAGTCGCCCTCGACGTGTATCCACAGGCGGCAATACGAGCTGTAGACAGCCGTCCAAATACCATAGCGGCGGAAGAGGTCGTAGCAGTACAGCTCGCGGCAGTAGGCGCTATCGTCCTTGTGCCACTTGAGGTGTAGCTTGCGCACGTTGTGTAGCTCGTGGGCATCGTCCTTCTGATACTTACGTAGGTTGAGCATAAAGTGGCAGTGGTGCCAGTCGGTATTGTTCGTCTGGTGCATCTCGCCACCGTTACCCTCGGGGCGGCGGCGCGAGGTGTTACCCCTGAGGCGCAGTCCGGCATCCTCGAAGTAGTGGGTCTCGCCCTTAGACTTAAACTCGGCATCGCAGTGTACATACTCTGCGGTGTTGCTGTTTTGGTCGTAGGCCTTGAGTAGGTTGTTCCACTCACTTTGGGTGACGTTGATGGTAATCTCCGGCAATACGTTCATGTCGAAGACCCACGCCAACTCTCCCTCGGCCCAGCTGGTGTCGGGCGGTGTGGGTGTGCCCGGCGTATCGGGCTCCTCGGGCTCCTCGGGCTCCTTGTCGTTGTTGTCGTCGTTGTTGCCCTCGTCGTTGTTGCCCACATCCTCCTCCGTCGTAGGTGTGAACGCT
Source organism: Alistipes sp. (assembly GCA_017501625.1). GTDB lineage: Bacteria > Bacteroidota > Bacteroidia > Bacteroidales > Rikenellaceae > Alistipes. The sequence continues at coordinate 72,023 of JAFVWO010000029.1, read as the reverse complement.
ATATTAAACCCTTCGCAGCCGACCATAAGGCCCGCTGTTAGTAACGACACAAGCGCTATGAGATAAATGTTGCGTTTCATCATATTTGTAGTTTTTTTATTTGTGTGCAGGTGTTCTACGCCCTCAGTCTCTCGATAAACTCCGGAAACTCGCTCCATAGCGGCTCTGTGAGAAGCCACCACTCGCGTGCTTCGGCGGCTGCCGTGGGTCGCTCCGAGGCGATGTCGCGCCTGAAGGCCTCATCGTCGGGGTGCTCCGTGGCGGTAATCTCGGCATAGTAGGCCTTATGGCGTGAGCCGAGAAGTCCTAATAGCGAGCTGTCAATGGTGCCATGCTTGCGGAATGATGCCCATAGTCGTGCGATGACCGCCTCAGCAGACTTGTCCGTGAGGTCTATGCTAAGCTCCTCGTAGGCATCCCACTCATCCATGGCGATGTAGCACAGCGCCAAGAGGTTGACACCCTCGAAGTGGTCCTCGGGGTCGCACTCCAAGAGCATCTCCAGCTGTGCCATGGTCATCTCAAGGTCGCCAATGCGAAAATGGTCGACAGCCGAGCCATAGAGTATCGATATGGCGGCTCTACTGTTGCCGTGCTCCCAGCGTAGCGCCATGGCCTCATCCTCGGGAAGCACCTCGGCCAAGAGCTGAAAGGCCTCATATCGTGCCTCGCACGCCTCGGCATAGCGCCCAGCAGAAACAAGCTCCTCGATGGCGGCATGGTGCGCAACGAAGTTATAACGCCCGCGGCCCTCAAGCTCGAAGGTCTGCTCCGTAGTAGGGTTAAATCTCACCTCCATTGCGTAATCCTTTCTTTATCAACAACATCATCAAACCGCCAATGATGGCCGTGGCAGCTGCACCATAGATATATGCAGCATCACACGCCCCCATGCCTATAAACTGGTTTGAGACGAAGACAAACGACGAACATATATAGGTCATAAAGAGTGCGGGGATGAGTGCCACGATGCTCCATCGGCTACCGCGGCGCATCAGCCACGATGTTATCATCCATAGCGTTACTACCGAGAGTGCCTGATTGGACCATGCGAAGTAGCGCCAGATGATGTCGAAGTCGATGAAAGCGATACCTATGCCTATGGCAAAGAGCGGCAGGCTCACGATGAGGCGGTTGATGATAGGCTTCTGGTCGTAGTTGAGCATGTCGGCGACGATGAGGCGTGCCGAGCGAAAGGCTGTATCGCCCGAGGTGATTGGCGCAGCAACGACACCCAAGAGTGCGAGGATGCTACCCAGCGTACCCAGCGTTGTGACCGATATTGTTGATACGGCGAGGCCGGCATCGCTGCCGTTATCCTGCATCCATGTGTTGAGGCCCTCAACGCCACCGAAGAAGGCCATGGCCACAGCCGCCCATATAAGGGCGATGATAGACTCCGATATCATGGCACCAAAGAATATCGGTCGCGACTGCTTCTCGTTGGTCATGCAGCGCGCCATGAGGGGCGACTGCGTGGCGTGGAAGCCCGAGATTGCGCCACAGGCGATGCTTATGAAGAGCGTGGGGATGATGGGGAGGTTCTCGGCGTTGAAGTGCATATTGTCCACCGTCGTGAGCTCCGGAATATCGTAGTTGCCAAAGGTGATGACACCAAACATGGCCAACGCCATCAATATGAGCGCGGCACCAAAGAGAGGGTATATCTTGCCAATGATTTTATCCACGGGCATTATTGTCGCGATGAAGTAGTAGGCGATGACTATGCCCACCCACCATAGGTAGGGTATGTCGGTCATCGACGTGAGTATCTTCGAGGGTGTTACGATGAATACACCACCCACCAACACCATAAGTATGGGTATCATCACGAGCGATAACTTACGCATGCCGCCACCGAGATACTTGCCGATAGTCTCGGGAAGGCTCTTGCCGCCATTACGTAGCGAGATGACACCTGCAACATAGTCGTGCATGGCTCCCATGAATATTCCTCCAAGCGTTATCCAGAGGAATGCCACAGGGCCATAACAAGCGCCGAGGATGGCACCAAAGATGGGTCCCGTGCCCGCGATGTTTAGTAGCTGTATGAGGAATATGCGCCAGCGCGGCAGAGGCATATAATCCACTCCGTCGTAGTGTGTCTTCGACGGCACATCGGCCTTAGAATCAATGCCTACCACACGATCAAGGAGAGCTCCGTAGAGGAAGTATGCCGCAATGAGCGCGATAAGACAGACAAAAAAAGTTATCATTACTCCAATTTTTTTGTGTTTTATGGTGCGAATTTAATAATTTTTTGCGATATTTGCACCGTCAACGTCAAAGTTGGCCATTAGGTTGCCTTAATAGCTCAGTCGGTAGAGCACTTCATTCGTAATGAAGGGGTCGGGGGTTCGAGTCCCCCTCAAGGCTCAGGGTGCCGGATAGGGTGCTTATGTATGGAGTTGTAGACCGCGTCTTTTGATGCGGTCTTTTTTTTGTGTTTATTTGGGTGGTGTAGTCTGCCGACTATCATAGGTAGAGTGGGAGAGGGTTTTGAGAGCAAGCTCCCAACCTCTCCCACTCTACCTCAACGCTGCGCGTTACACCACCCATGCAATCATGCCTTGTGTGGCACTGCTCACAGGGTAGGGGGTTGAGCCGATAGGGTTATATTTTATTGCTCGCCATTGCCATGGCTGCGCTTTTTTTGCGGTATCGGCTCCACAGCTTCGCTGTTCGAGTCCCCCTCAAGGCTCAGGGTGCCGGATAGGGTGCTTATGTATAGAGTTGTAGACCGTGTCTTTTTGATGCGGTCTTTTTTTTGTGTTTATTTGGGTGGTGTAGTCTGCCGACTATCATAGGTAGAGTGGGAGAGGGTTTTGAGAGCAAGCTCCCAACCTCTCCCACTCTACCTCAACGCTGCGCGTTACACTACCCATGCAATCATGCCTTGTGTAGCACTCTCACAGGGTGGGTATTGAGCCCTTTGCCTACTTCGTTCTCACAAAGCGTAGCGAGTGGGGCGTTGTCTGGCGTATGATTATGCGCTTGTCGAAGGCGTAGCGGTGGTATAGCTCCTCGTTGTAGTAGCGTATGGTCACCATCTCCACATCCTCGTTCTTCTCGACGTCGAAGCCCTCGGCACGTAGCTCCGATATAGCATCGTCGATATGCCACGAGGCATCTACGGCCATATAGAGGTTTACGGCGGAGTTATGTACGAGGTTTATGCGTATGCGGTGGCTATCGAATGTGGTGAACACCTTGGCAAACTTCTCCTCGAGGACAAACGACAGGTCGCGCGAGTGTAGGTTGAGGAGCACTTGGTTGCTCTTCTGTATCATTATAGGCTCGTATGCGCGCTCCACGTCGCCCGTGATGACCGATCCCGGGGCGTTCTTGTCGCTGAAGGGTCGCACGTATAGCGGTATGTTCTTCTGTTGCAGGGGTTTGATGGTCTTGGGGTGTATAATCTGCGCACCGCTGTATGCCATCTCTATGGTGTCCATGTAGTTGAGCCTATCGAGCTTCTTGGCATCGGGGAATATCTTGGGGTCGGCGTTGAGTATGCCGTCGACATCCTTCCATACGCTCATTGACTCGGCATCGAGGACATGGGCGACGATTGCTGCCGAGTAGTCCGAGCCCTCGCGACCGAGGGTTGTTGTTGTGCCATCGGGAGCGCCGCCAATGAAGCCCTGACCCACGAATACCGACACCTTGCTATCCTCAATCTCGCGCTTCAGGCGCACTGCCGTGGCCTCGATGTTCACGTTGGCATCCTTATGTCGCTGCTCGGTGAGGAATGTGCGGCGCATATCTATCCAGCGGTTGGGTACGCCGTGGCCGTTGAGGTAGTTCGATATTATTGTTGTCGATATAAGCTCGCCAAAGGCTACTATGGTGTCGTACCATAGCTCGGCATCCGAGGGGCGGTATATCGTGTTTTTTATGGTGTTACGCAGCTGCTGGAAGAGGATGTCTACCTGCTCTATTGTTACGTCGGCACCCATGAGGTCGTCGATTATGCCGCGGTGATAGGCATAACTCTCGTCTATGCGCTCCATGGCTAAGGGCTCGTTGCCCTGCTGCATGGCGTGGAACACACCCTCGAGGGCATTTGTTGTCTTACCCATTGCCGATACGATGATGAAGAGGTCACTCTCGCCACACACGATGTTCAGTAGGTTGCGCACGCCATCGGCATTCTTCACCGATGCGCCACCAAATTTATATACTTTCATGGTTGAGGTATGTTCTGTAAGTTAGTAAATAAGTATTGCGTTTGAAAATCTTATCGCTCTTTTATGGCCACAAATTTATAAAAATTTTTCATAATGATGACCTCACCCGCAAAAAAAGAGAGTAAACATGTCGCTTCACTCCGAAACCTCTATACAAAAGTGGGTGTGGACCCCACAAAAACAAAAGAGTGGACGACTAAATTGCTCTTTAGTCGTCCACTCCTTATTAAGTGTTTGCTGTTGCTACCTCTCGGGCTTGATATCCTTGACTCTCAGCTGCTTACTCACCGAGCCACGGTAGTGGTTCTCGACAATCTGGTAGCATACCGAGATAGGCTTGCCGGTGCGCACCCACTCGTAGTGCGTGGGCTGCTGGAAGGCGATAGCCGGAATTGTCGTGTGCGGCTTTTGGCGCTGTATGAGGTCCATGCGCAGGTGGTCGCACTCAACGCCCACGAGCTTAGCATCTCCGCGGTTGCTCGCGCCACGTGTCATGAACACAGGCGCGGGGTTACCCGGGCCGAAGGGCTGGAAGCTGTTGAGCTGGCGGTGGAACTCGTCGGTAATCTCCGAGAAGAGAAGCTCGCAGTCGATATCCACCTGAGGCACAAGGATGCTCGGGTCGATATTTTTCTCCACGTAGTCGTTGAAGCGCTTGGTAAACTTCTCGACATTCTCCTCCTTCATCGTAAGACCCGCAGCGTACATGTGGCCGCCGAAGTTCTCCAACAGGTCGGAGCACGACTCCACGGCCTGATAGAGGTCGAAGCCCGCAACCGAGCGTGCTGAGCCCGTAACAAAGCCGTTGGACTTGGTGAGCACAACAGTGGGACGGTAGTAGGTCTCGATAAGGCGCGAGGCTACGATGCCGACGATGCCCTTCATCCACTTGGGGTTGTATATCACCGTGCTCTTCTTAGCCTTGAGCTCGGGGTTCGACTCCACATAGTCGTGCGCCTCCTGCGTGACGTTACGGTCGATGCTCTTGCGGTCTTGGTTGTACGAGTCTATCACCTCGCCAAACTTAGCCGCCTCCTGCTCGTTACCCTCGATAAGAAGGCTCACAGCGGCATGACCTCCCGAGGGAGCTGCATTCTCGTCGTCCTCGTCCATGCGCATACGTCCTGCGGCGTTGATGCGCGGGCCTATCTTGAAGACGATGTCGTCGATGGTTATGTTATGACCCTCGAGGCCACATATCTTGATTATCGAAAGCAGTCCCTTCGAGGGCGAAGAGTTCAGCTTGCGCAATCCGTAGTATGCCAAAATGCGGTTTTCGTCCACAAGAGGCACAATGTCCGAGGCGATGCTCACAACCAACAAATCCAACAGGTGCTCGATATCCGAGAACGGGATGTTGTTGCGACGAGCATACGCTTCGACGAGTTTAAATCCCACGCCACAGCCCGACAACTCGTCGAACGGATAGGTACAATCCGTGCGCTTGGGATCCAATACAGCCACTGCCTTGGGTATCTCCTCGGCAGGTAAATGATGGTCGCAGATGATGAAATCCACGCCCTTTTGCTTGGCATAGGCCACCTTCTCAACGGCTTTGATGCCGCAATCCAGTGCAATGACCAGCTTTACGCCCTTACGTACAGCATGGTCTATGCTGCGGATAGATATGCCGTATCCATCGACATATCGGTCGGGAATGTAGAACAACAACTTCTTGTGTCCTATCTGGCTCAAGAACTTGTAAACGAGTGATACCGCTGTGGTGCCATCCACGTCGTAGTCGCCATAAATCATTATGGTCTCCCCGTTCTTTACAGCCTTCTCTATGCGTTCCACGGCGCGGTCCATATCCTTCATTAGGAACGGATCGTGCAAGTCGCGAAGCGCGGGCGAGAAGAACTTCTCGGCCCTCTCCATGGTGTCTATGCCCCTCTGAACCAGTAGGTTGGTAAGCACCGTCGACATCCCGAGACGTGAGGCTAAGGCCTCCACAACGGCTCGGTCGCCCTGTGGCTTCACAACCCATCTTTTTTCTATGGGCATAACTTCTATTTTTTATATTTAACATTTAAATTTTTCGTTAAGTGATGTATAAACTTGGGCTTCACCTCCTCCATCGTCACCTCGCGACCTGTAAGTGTCGTGAGCGAACATACGCCGCGGTCGGTAAAACCGCAGGGGTTGATGAGGTGGAACCAGTTGAGGTCGGTGGCGACATTCATCGCCAGACCGTGCATCGTGACGCCGTGCGAGGCACGCACACCTACGGCACATAGCTTCGTTAGGCGTGGGCCCTCGGTAATCCATACGCCTGAGGCACCCTCCGAGCGGTGTGCCTCGATGCCATACTCTTGGGCGAGGTCTATGACACTCTGCTCCAACGCATCTATATAACGTCGAATACCGAAACCTATTGCGTCGAGGTCGATAATAGGGTAGCACACAAGCTGCCCGGGGCCGTGGAACGTGATGTCGCCGCCACGGTCTATATGGTAGAACTCGGCACCGAGGGCCTTGAGGCGCTCCTCCGTGCAGAGCATATTGCCCTCGTTACCACTCTTGCCGAGGGTGTATACTGCGGGGTGCTCGACGATGAGTATGGTGCCACACGACCCTTCGGCTGCAAGACTCTTGTCGAGCTTCTTGCGGCACAAAGCATCGAAGAGCGTGCGCTGCAACTCCCAGCACTCGCCATACGCCATCGTATGTAAATCTCTAATCTCTACCTCCTGCATACCTTATTAACAGCTTCAAGTGCGGCATCGGCCAAATACGACGAACGCACAAGCGGTGCGCTCGCACAATAGCTGAAACCCATCTCAAGAGCTGCTATGCGGTACTCTTCGAACTTCTCAGGAGTGATATACGCCTTGACGGGATAGTGCTCCTTGGTAGGTCGAAGGTATTGACCGAGGGTGACGATGCTCACGCCCACCTCGCGAAGGTCGCGAAGCGTTTGCAGCACCTCCTCCTCGCTCTCGCCAAGACCCAGCATGAGGCCGCTCTTGGCTACCGCCCCGCTTTGCGCTATGTGCTCCAAGGTGCGGAGCGACGTGCGATACTTCGCACGTGAGCGTACTTCGGGTGTCAGTCTCTCGACGGTTTCGATGTTGTGTCCCACAATATCGGGACGCGATGCCAGCACCACGTCGATAAGTTCGGGGCGGGCATCCATATCGGAAATAAGGAGCTCTATTGTTGACGACGGATTGTCCCTGCGGATAGCCTCAACCGTACGTGCCCAGATGCGGGCACCATGGTCCTCGAGGTCATCGCGCGTAACAGATGTTACGACAACATGCTTCAGGCCCATGAGCTTCACGCTCTCGGCAACCTTGTCCGGCTCATCCTCGTCGGGAGGCAGGGGGCGGCCTGTCTGCGTGGCGCAGAAACGACAATTACGAGTGCAGATGTCACCGAGAATCATGAATGTGGCCGTGCGACGACTCCAGCACTCCGCCTTATTCGGGCACATACCACTGCTACATATAGTATGCAGACAGCGCCCCTCGACGATTTGCTCGACGTCAGCTGTGTCGGCCGTACTCCTGAGGCATATCTTAAGCCATTCGGGCTTTCTCAGATACTCGAATTGTTCACGTACCTTCGGCATTTTAAGTTCACTTTTTTCCAATTGATGCAAAAGTATAAAAAATATCAATAACTGCAAAATTTTATTAGAAAAAAGTGATAATTGCCGTCATCCACACACTCTATATAATAATATGGTATTATGTCGGTGTGTATGTGGTGGTATAGCTACGACTATAGCAAAAGGGGATGACTAAATTACTTTATAGCCACCCCCTTTGTGTTGTGTTTCAACAAGTTTAGCAGTTCATAGCACCGCAACAGTGGATAACCTGACCGCTGACATACGACGATAGGTCTGAGGCGAGGAACAGGGCCACATTGGCAACATCCTCGGGCGTGCCACCTCGGCGCAAAGGAATCTGAGCTGCCCACTGATCCTTAATCTCCTGCGACAGCTGGTTTGTCATTTCGGTGATGATGAAGCCCGGAGCGATGCAGTTGGCGCGGATGCCGCGAGGACCCATCTCCTTGGCGATAGACTTAGCCAAGCCTATCATGCCGGCCTTCGATGCCGAGTAGTTGCACTGTCCGGCATTGCCGCTAACGCCAACCACTGACGACATGTTGATAATCGAGCCGCTGCGCTGTTTTGCCATGATGGGGGTTACGGCATGGATGAAGTTGAACGCCGACTTAAGGTTCACGTTGATAACAGCATCCCACTGAGCCTCCGACATGCGCATCATAAGACCATCCTTTGTGATGCCGGCGTTGTTAACCAGTACGTCGATGCGACCAAAGTCCTCGACAACCTGCTTTACGACATCGTGTGTCTCGTCGAAGTTTGCAGCATTCGATGCGTAGGCCTTAGCCTTCACGCCCATCGCCTCAAGCTCCTTAACGGTCTGCTCAACAGCCTCGTTGATAGCTAAATCGGTAAATGCTACATCAGCACCTGCCTCGGCATAGCGAAGGGCGATAGCCTTGCCGATGCCACGTCCGGCACCTGTTACAAGTGCCACCTTACCTTCAAGAAGTTTCATAACTCGCTAATTTATTTTTGTAATCGTAATTGCTAATTACTAATTACTCATTACCAATTACTAAATGTTCACTATTTGTTCTCCCACTTACGAAGAGCCACACATGCGTTGTGACCGCCGAAGCCGAGCGACGTAGATATTGCCACGGTAAGAGGCGCCTCCACGGCCTTTAGCGGTGTGTAGTCGAGGTCGCACTCGGGGTCGGGGTTTGTTAGGCCTATTGTAGGTGTTACGATGCCGTGGTGTAGCGACAATGTCGAGGCTATGAGCTCAACAGCACCTGTTGCACCGAGCATGTGACCCGTGATAGACTTCGTAGAGGTAATCTTTGCCTTCTTGGCAACCTCCTCGCCCATGGCGAGCTTTATGGCCTTAGTCTCGGCAACATCGTTGAGAGGTGTTCCCGTGCCGTGGGCATTGATGTAGAGGAGGTCTTTGTCGCTGTCGAACTTGGCCTCGTCGAGTGCCTGCTTTATAGCACGCGATGCGGGGATGCCGTCGGGACGGGGTGCCGTGAAGTGGTGAGCATCGCAGCTGTTGCCATAGCCCACAACCTCGGCGTAAATCTTGGCACCACGCTTCAAGGCATTCTCCAACGACTCGAATATCATCATACCTGCACCCTCGGCGATAACGAAGCCGTGGCGGTCGGCCGAGAAGGGCAACGATGCCTGAAGGGGGTCCTCCGCACGTGACAGTGCCTTACTGTTAGCGAAGCCTGCGATAGCCAAGGGGTGTACCGAGGCCTCAGCACCTCCGGTGATGATGGCATCGGCATAGCCGTGTTTGATGGCGCGGTAGGCCTCACCTGCGGCGTTTGTACTTGTGGCACATGCCGTAACCACGGGCAGACATACGCCCTGTGCGTTATGCGATATAGCGACGTTACCCGATGCTATGTTCGATATCATCATCGGCACGAAGAATGGAGATATGCGGTGTGCACCCTCCTCCAGAAGCACCTGTGTCTGGTTTACGAAGGTCTCCATGCCACCGATGCCTGAGCCGATATATACACCAAGGCGCTCGGGGTCGATATTCTCGCCACTCTTAAGGCCTGAGTCCTTCATGGCATCCGCTGCTGCTGCCATGGCGTATACACAGAACTTGTCGCTACGACGTGCCAAGCCGGCGTTCAAATCGTACTCCGACTGGTCGAAGTTCTTAATCTGGCCGGCAACCTTTATCGGGAGGTTGTACTCGTCATAACCCTTAAGATAATTGATACCGCACTTTCCTTCGACAAGGTTGTTCCATGTCTCCTCAATGTGGTTGCCCACTGGGGTAATTGCACCAATACCGGTGATAACTACTCTCTGTTCCATTTTTTCTTCTATCTTTTGTTGCGCCTGCTGGCACATTGATTACTTAACTTGTTTCAAAATCTTATTTAGCCCACTCTATGATGCATGCACCCGTGGTAAAGCCCGCACCAAAGGCGCTGAATACGAGTTTGTCGCCCTTATGTAGTTTGCCTCCACGGTTGAGCTCGTCGAGGAGTGCCGGTAGTGCTGCCGACGATATGTTGCCGTAGCGCTCCACGTTGTGGGGCACCTTCTCCTCCTCTACGCCGAGGAAGTTGCGTATAGAGTCTATTATACGGCGGTTTGCCTGATGGAGGACATAGTACTTTATGTCGTTGGCATCGATGCCCGTCTCGTTGAGGAGCTTTCTAATGTCGCGGCACGAGCTTGTCACGGCATGCTTAAACACCTCGCGACCCCTCATCACCAAGGGCTCGAAGTTTTCATCCTTCGAGATGTAGGGTGTGGGCTCGAGCTTACGCTGATAGTAGAGTACATCTGTCAGCGACGATGTGGTGAGGCGTATAGCCTTCAGCTCATCTCCTGCTGTGACCACCGCAGCTCCGGCGCCGTCGCCAAATAGTACACACGTGCTACGATTCTGCCAGCTCACCATGCGTGAGGGCTCCTCGGCGCAGACGATAAGTATATTCTTGGCCTTCTTGCACTGAAGCTTATCCTCAGCGATGTCCATTGCAAAGATAAATCCTGCGCATGCAGCGTTGATATCTACGGTAGGACACGTAGCTCCAATCTTACCCTGAATTATACAGCTTAGTGCCGGTGTCACATACTCATTCACCACATTCGAACAGATGATGTAATCTATATCTGCCGCTGTCATTCCAGCATCTTCCAACGCTTTATTGGCAGCAGCCACCGCCATATCTTCGAGCTTCTCTGACGAAATCACACAACGCTCTTTGATACCGGTACGCTCGGTAATCCACTCATCGCTCGTGTCGAGAAACTTCTCCAGCATCTCGTTTGTCACAGAGCATGTCGGATGTGCCGCTCCTGTTCCAATAATTTTCATTCGAAATATTGTGTTAGTTTAACAAATAAAAATCCTTTTCTTGTTTGTTGTTCCTTACCCCACCCCTTGTTCGTGGCCGAATATGCCAAAATGAGGATGTCTGACCCAAAATAGTGGGGTGCTCACTCTTAAAACGTCGCAAAGATACTTTCATCATCCATACGCGCACGTGATTTGTGGTAAAAACCCCTATTTTGTGGTGAAAACGCAATATAGGTGGTAAAAATTTTGTGAATAATCCTAAAAATAGTACTTTTGTGGTCGAATAATTAAATTTATTAAAAATGTCGTACAGAGAAATTCCGAAGTTTTTGGTGTCGCGACGATACATTTCGCTCGTGATAGCCGCCATCGTTTTGTTCTCGGTGATATTCCTATTGCTCTACCGCCCTTTTTCGTTGGCGGTGTGGTTTAGCACCAATAATTCGTTGCGCTTCAGCTTCACGCTCCTTTTCTATGTTGCGGCTATTGTGATACTTATCATCAGCCGTTGGCTGATGAACGTCTTGCAGGATAGACTCAAGCTCACACCCTCAACATATATATGGTGGATTATGGGTGAAAACTTACTTATCTCTCTGTTATACACGTGGATAACCGTTAGACTTTTCCCTATCGAAGGTGTTGCTACACCGGCTATAGCTGTGCGCGCATTGTTGTGTGTAACGCTCATTTTAGCTGTGCCCAATAGTATCATTGCCCTCTTTGCGGCCTACCAATCAAAGTGCGAGGAGCTTGAGGCCACGCAGTATAGGTTGCAACTGATAAATACAGATTATAAGATTCTTAAAAACCTTAAGGACAGCGAAATACGTGCTGCGGCCGAGGCTCTGCACCGAGCAAATCAGAATAACATGCCCCGCATGGTGAGCCTCTACGATAATAACAACACCCTGCGACTTACCATTAATATTGACTCCCTCTACTACCTTGAATCCGAGGATAATTACGTTAAGGTGCATTACAAACACAACGATAAGATTACGTCGTACATGCTTCGTTGTCGCACGAGTGTCGTGGAGAAGAGTCTTGAGGGTACAACGATGGTGCGTTGCCACCGCTCTTATATTGTGAATATCAGCAAGGTACGTTTCTTGAGCGAGGAGCATCGCATGCACTACCTCACGCTCGATGATGAGAGTATTCGACATATACCCGTATCTAAGACCTACTATGCCTCATTGTTGGAGGCGTTAAATTCTACTTTGCCTAAAGCATCTGTTTTACAGCAATAATTTTCCAATCTTCTTGGTTGTGATTAATTAAATTCATTATCTTTGTATCGTGAAACAGAGAACAGGCCATACTCGTCCGAGGTTTATTAGCACACCTCTCCGCGCAGCACTTTCGTGTGGCGTGCTCGTTTTGTTGTTTGTGGCCGTGGTGCTTTGTAAGTCGTGTTCGATGGGTGGTGCTGCTATGCAGGAGCTCGAGCATGTGCGCTCTATGGTAAGGACAGAGCCCGGCGAGGCCCTTGAGCTTATGCGTAGCCTCGATGCTCACAGTTATACCACTGAACAACAGCGTGCTAACTATGCTTTGGCCTATTGCGAGGCGTTGTACTATGCGGATGTTGCTGTCGACAATGACTCGCTCTCACGTGTCGCAGTGAATTACTTTGCCCATAGCAAAGAGCACGATAAACGCGCACGTGCCTATTATTATCATGGTATCATCATGCACAAGGCTAATCACCGCTCTGAGGCTATGCTTTCGTTCATGGAGGCCGAGGCTTCGTTGCACTACATCGATGATCCATATATCACGGGGTTGATATGTCGGGCTAAGGGCGATATTTATGGTGAGGGCTGCCTTTATAAGAATGCCTTTGACGAGTATTTGCGCTCTAAGACATGTTTTGAGCGTGCCAACCTTCCCGAGCATGTGGCATATTCTAACTACGATTTGGGACGTTTTGCCCTTGCGCAGCGTGAGTATGAGGTGGCTGAGCGCTACCTTATGGAGGCGTACAATTATGCTGTCGAGGCTGCCGATAACAATTTTATACAGATTGTCGTATACGATCTCAGCGAGTTGTATGTGCAACTTGGTGAGTATGAGCGCTGTGCAGAGGTGTTGAACATGCACGAGAAGTGTGGCTACGAGATTTTTGATCTCTCGCACCACTACTCGTTGCTGGCGATTATTTCGGCTGTTAGGGATGATAAGGAGGCTGCTTACGACTATATAGAGCTTGCTGAGTCGGCAGAGCCGCAGCATGAGGTGCTTATCACCTATGCGAAGTATTGTGTAAATCGCATTTTTGGTAATGATAGTGAGGCTCTTAAGTGGTTGGAGTGGTCTAACCAGCGCCAAGACGACACTATCCTCAGCGCGTTGGAGCAGCCTGTGCTGAACTATCAGATTGGTAAGTTGCAGAGTACGATTGAGAGCAAGGAGCGTGAGGCACGCTTACGAAGCCAGCGTAACATAGCGATATATATCATCGTTGCTGTTGCTGTTGTCGCCATCTTTGCGTATGTGCTCGGTCGTATGCGCAAGAAGAATCGCGATATTCAGCACTACATCGAGACTATCAACGAGTTACAACTCACACGCAGTGATAGCTCTGCGCCTATGGCTGAGGCTGTCGACCTTCTTTACAACGACCGCCTCGTTGACCTCAATCGCCTGTGCGAGACCTACTACGACCATAGCGATACATCGCGCCATGCGGCTAAGGTCTTCGAGCAGGTGCGCCAGACTATCGAGTCTATCAAGAGTGACGAGGGGCGTTTGGCTGAGCTTGAGGGTCTTGTGAATAACTTTCGCGGTGGCCTAATGTCTAAGCTCCGCAGCCAGTGTCCTAAGCTCAATGAGCGTGAGCTCAAAGTAGCGTTATATAGTTTTGCTGGTTTTTCTTCGCGCGCAATTTGTATCTTTGTCGAGAGTAATCCTGTGGCTCTCTCGAAGATAAAATACCGTATCAAAACAAAAATCAAAGAGTCGGGCGCTGTAGATGCTGACATGCTTATTTCTGCAATGAACGACCATTAGTCGTTGATTTTCAATATATTACGACGTGTTTCTCACGTCTTATATCTCCATCCTTGTAACTCATTGATAATCAGCGCGGAGAAAATATCTTAAAAAATAAATTTTCAACACATTGATTTTCAATGCGTTATAAATGCCCCTGCGAAATCTTTTCCTTAGAAAAATTTGGTGGCTCAAGCGCTTACCCCTACCTTTGCATTAGGAAGTGGGGGAAAGCGGCTATGTTCTTGTGGGATAAGCCGACAGCTATACGAATAGTAGTTTTTTGGTCTTTTTCTTGCTTGGTGAGGTTGCAGGTGACCATGGCCATGATTCGAGTGAGAATCTAAACGACAGATTGATGTTTCGGTCGCACACCATAGGGTGTTGCGGTAGCAGAGATATATTTGGTTAATGTAATATTTGAGTGTGTCCCGTTGCTGCGCCAAACTCTCCCCCACGTGAGTGGAGAGTTTCGCGTGGCACGTTTTTTTGTATATACCAATGTGTTAATATGAGGGTTTGCTACCGCCCCCAATTCTCGCGGTCGAGCGAGCGGTAGCCTATAGCCTCGGAGATATGCGTGGGGGTGATGTCCTCAACTCCCTCGATGTCGGCAATGGTGCGTGCTACCTTTATTATGCGGTCATAGGCGCGAGCCGAGAGGTTTAGGCGCTCCATGGCACGCTCCAAGAGCTCGGAGCACTCGCGGCTAAGTGGCGCAAAGCGACGAAGCATGGCGCTATTCATCATAGCATTGCAGTGGATATCCAACCCCTCGAAGCGACGTAGTTGAATGTCGCGTGCCGCAATCACGCGCTTACGTACCTCGGCACTCGTCTCTGCGCGTTCTGTTGTCGATAGCTCGGCAATAGATACGGGTACAACCTCTACGTGTATGTCGATGCGGTCCATCAGCGGTCCCGAGATATGTGCCATATAACGATGTACGGCAGCTGCCGAGCAGGTACACTCCTTCGTCGGATGGTTGTAGTAGCCACACGGACATGGATTCATCGAAGCTATGAGCGTGAAGTTGGCGGGGTAGTCCACGGCATACTTGGCACGCGATATCGCTATGTGTCTATCCTCCAGTGGCTGGCGCAACACCTCCAACACGCTACGTCCAAACTCGGGCATCTCGTCCAAGAAGAGCACGCCATTATTTGCCAGCGACACCTCGCCGGGTTGTGGCGACTGGCCACCACCGATGAGTGCCACCTGCGATGTTAGGTGGTGCGGGGCACGAAAGGGGCGCGATGTGATAAGACCACGGTGTGTTCCTATCTTGCCCGCAACGGAGTGTATCTTAGTCGTTTCGAGCGACTCTTCGAGAGTCATCGGTGGCATAATCGTCGGCATGCGGCGTGCGAGCATCGTCTTACCCGAGCCCGGGGCACCCACCATGATGACATTGTGGCCTCCGGCTGCGGCAATCTCCAAGGCACGCTTCACGTACACCTGACCCTTGACGTCGGCAAAGTCCTCGGCATACTCACCCTCACGAGGCTCGCCATCCTCCATTGTCGTGGCTGCCGCTACGGTGTAGGGTATGCGCTCCATAAGTATCTGGCATAGCTCAACGAGCGACCTCACGCCAACGGTCTCGATGCCATCTACGACGACACCCTCGGCGACGTTCTCCTCGGGCATGAAGACTCGCTTATACCCTGCGTTGCGAGCCATCGCCACGAGCGGGAGTACACCCTTCACGGGGCGTAGTGTGCCATTTAGCGAGAGCTCACCGATAAACATCGAGTCGTCGAGCATCGTTGTCGTTATCTGCTCCGTGGCAACAAGTATACCCACGGCCATGGGCAGGTCATATTGCGAGCCCTCCTTGCGTAGGTCTGCCGGAGCGAGGTTGACGACGGTCTTCTTCGCCTGAAGCTTATACCCCGAGTTCTCGAAGGCCGCCTGTATGCGCTCATGGCTCTCCTTGATGGTGTTGTCCGGGAGACCTACGATAAAGAGGCCGAGGCCTCCGCCTGCGACGTTGACCTCCACCGTGACCTCCAAGGCCTCGATGCCCGAAATGGCTCCCGTATGTACCTTTGTGAACACGCCTAATTCAATGAGTAATGAGTAGTGAGTAATTAATACTTCCCGTTTTGTTTATAGCTTACCCCTAAAGTCCCTAAGTCCATTCCTGTCCTTTCCTGTCCTTTCCTGTCGTTAGAATGGTGCTATGTCGAACTCGTTGGGCACGCCCGACATGCCATTGGGTGCTACGCCCATAGGTCTGTTGCCACTCGACGAGAAGTCGTCGTAGCTCTCCTCGGGATGGTAGCCGCCGCCACCGCTCATTGTCGTGGCTGTAATCGAGCTGTCGGCATCGGCAAACTTAGCCTGCTCCTTGATGAAGCGTAGCGGCACGTCCGTGACCTCGCCATTACGGTGCTTGGCGATGATAATCTCGGCCATGCCTGCCGTGGGCATGTTGTTCTCGTCGACAGTGAGGCCGTAGTACTCGGGACGGTGGATGAAGGCTACAACGTCGGCATCCTGCTCTATGGCTCCCGACTCGCGGAGGTCTGAGAGCTGCGGGCGCTTGGTGCCACCGCGGTTCTCGACATTACGGCTGAGCTGCGAGAGGGCTATGATGGGCACGTTGAGCTCCTTGGCTATGGCCTTGAGTGTTCGCGATATGAGCGACACCTCCTGCTCGCGGTTGCCTCGTGTCTCAGGCGTTGCTGCGGTCATAAGCTGAAGGTAGTCAATGATTATGAGCTGTATGTCGTGCTGAGTCTTCAGACGTCGTGCCTTCGAGCGGAACTCGTATACCGAGAGTGCGGGGGTGTCGTCTATGTATAGTGGTGCGCGACCGAGGTCCACGGTATTCTTTTCGAGGTGTGTCCACTGCGCTGCCGTAAGGTTACCCGTGCGCAAATCTTTCGAGTTGAGCTGTGTCTCGGCAACAATAAGGCGGTTCATGAGCTGCACCGACGACATCTCCAACGAGAAGAACGCTACGGGGGTCTTAAACTCTACGGCCATGTTGCGAGCCATCGTGAGCACAAAGGCTGTCTTACCCATCGAGGGACGTGCCGCGATGATGATAAGGTCGGAGGGTTGCCAGCCGAGGGTCACGCTGTCTATGTCGGTAAATCCCGAGCGCACACCGTTGTATTCGCCTGCAGTCTTTGAGGCCTCCTCAATCTGTGCCAGAGCCTTACGTAGTATGTCCGAGGCTGCGAGCACCGAGCGCTTGACGTTACCCTCGGATACGCGGAATATCTCCTGCTCGGCAAAGCCTATGAGCTCGGTGACATCTACCTCCTCGTCGTAGGAGCGACGCTCAATCTCCGTTGCCGAGCGTATAAGCTCGCGCTGAACATACTTCTGCGCGATAATCTTGGCGTGAAACTCCACGTGTGCCGCTGAGGCGACCTTCTGCGTTAGCTCCGCGAGGTATGCTGCGCCTCCCACCTTCTGCAACTCCTTCTGTGCCTTGAGGCGTTCTGTCACGGTGTAGAGGTCTATGGCCTTCATCTCGAAGGATAGATCCTGAATAGCCTTAAATATCGTGCGGTGCTCTTCGAGATAGAATGTTTCGACCTTGACATACTCCTGCACGTCGATGATGGCATCCCTCTCCAACATCAATGCGCCGAGTACGGCCTGTTCCAGTTCAGTGGCCTGTGGTGGTACCGTGCCATCCAGCCCTGTCATGCGAGCGAAGGCTTCGCTATTGTTTTCCGATGCTTTCTTATATTGCTTTGCCATAGTTTACGACTTAACACATCCACAAAAGTAGACATTTTATCCCAAACGGCAACGCTTCGCGCGCGACTATTTATTAATAGTTATTTCGTAGTTATAAACAAGGTTATTAACAATGTCTTTTTAGTGGTGTAATTTCTCTTTTAATGCAAATAGTTGCGAAAACGCATGCGAAAAAATATTTATATAAATAGTTGGAACTTAGATATTATTTTATATATTTGTATTAGCGAAAGAGTCTTAAACACCGCAGCAAATAATACGTAAATTGCGTAACTCCCTGAGGGGGAGTATTTACGTATTCATATTTTTATAAAAAATATGCAAAGTATGCTCTATGATGGTGGTTGAGATTTATAAGTTAGGGTGTTTGATAAGCCAAGAAGGTAAAATTAAAAGATATTTAACAATTAATAAATTACATTATGAAGAGTAGAATATTATGGTTATTTGCATTGGTACTCGGTGTGGTATCGTGTAGTAAGGATACAGGAGTGGACAACACGTTGCCTCCTGTTGCCGAGAAGGTTAGAATAACCGCCTCGATGGACGTGACACGTACCTCGTTGGGCGAGAATCTCGAGGTGCTATGGTCGGAGAACGACGTAATAAGCTTGTATGGTGATACCAAAAGTGATTTCGCCATTGTTGAGGGCGTAGGCACGACGACGGCAGTCTTCGAGGGCTACCTCCCTGAGTCGTCGGATGGCGTGATATATGCCACTTACGGCTATTGGTGGAACCCCACCAATGGCTATCTTGAGAATCAGAACTACGTTGCCGGCAGCTTCGGTACGGGCTACGATAGAGGCACTAATTTGGGTGCTGTACCGATGATAGCAGCCTACAATGCCGAGGACAACAGCCTCGCCTTTAAGAATGTTGCCGGTATCCTCCGCGTAGACATCGCCGGTAGCGGTCTGTTGGAGTCGTTGTCGTTGCACGATGCCCTGGAGGAGAACTATCTCACGGGTGACTATATGTTTGACCCCGAGACTCTTGAGATTCCTGATTGGTACTCTGGCTACTATTATACGAGCATCCAGAACATCAATGTAGAGCTTACGAGCGAGGCTCAGTCGTTCTACGTAGTATGTCCTCCATGTACTATCAACGAGCTTGAGGTTACGATGTACTTCAACGATGCGCGTGATAACGTCAAGGTGACGGCGACAAATGCCATAACGGTAGAGCGTGGCGTTATTACACCGCTATCGCCTGTAATCACGGTTGAGGCCCCCGAGACTCCTACTGTTAAGGATTGGGGCGTAGTAGGTTCGTTCAATGCGTGGGCTCCCGACAACAGCATCCCTATGGAGGTGCTCAACGATGGCGCTATGGTGGTTGCCTATGGCGTAGAGCTTGTTGCGGGTGACGAGTTTAAGTTTGTACTTGGCGACACGTGGACATACGACAACTATGGCTACAGCGGCAATAGCCCTATCTTGGCAGGACACTACTACGATGCTGTATCCTATGGTGGCAATATCGTGGTTGAGGCCGATGGTACTTTCGACCTCTACTTGGATTTGGAGAACGAGAAGTTCTATGTCATGGCTGCGGGCGATGATATCGCTGATGCTACCGCCGGAGAGGTGACATACGGTGTTGTCGGCACTCTATTGAATAACTCTTGGGGTGAGGATACTGTGATGTCTTACGTGGGTGACGGCTGGTATTATGCTTCCAACATTGTATTCACTGCTCAACGCTTTAAGATTCGTATAAATGGTGATTGGAGCACTGCTTTTGGTGTGGCATCGTCGGACATCTACGATACGGATGCTCCCATTGCAGTGTCGTTGACAGATACATCTGATATAAATGTAGATGTTATCCCCGGTTTGGGCTACGACGTATGGTACGACAGCAATAAGAGCGAGGTGTGGGTTATGCGCCACGATGTAGCACCCGGCGACATCCCCATGGAGTACGTTGAGTGCGAGATGCCCTACATGTTTGGTATGGAGTTCGCCGAGGATATTAATGGACATGGCATGGGTTGTTCAACACAGTTCTTCCTTACGGACACCCCCATTTACGAGGGCTGGACAAGTGCAGAGACGGGTAATAACTTCTTGTTTACCATAAGTTTCAACGCGGTAGATAGAACGGCATACCCCAGAACTATCATTATGAATGACTTAACCACAGATGTTGTGATGGGGGGCTTGAACTGTTATTGCACCTATGTAGAAGGAGGTCAGCTTGGGGGTGTGGAAATGTTTGATTCTGCCGTACTCACAGCTAAGGCTGATGGCATCGAGGCTTATGTAACCATAGGCTCTGAAGTCTACCATATTGTGTACAACGGAGCTCCGAAGCTCGGCTTCTATGGCTCGTATGATGCTACGGGTGGCACCGAGCAGTTCGTTGTATCTGAGGAGTTTGACCCTATGTGGAAATAGACCATAGCGATAGGATATTAGTGTTGAATAGATAAAAAATAGATATTATGAAACGAGAGTATAAATCATTGTTTAGAGCATTTGGTGCCGCTGTTGCATCTGTCGCTCTTCTTGTGGGTTGTACTACCGACCCATTGACACCCAACCCCGGGCCTGAGCCTGAGCCCGAACCAGAGCCTGAGCCCGAACCTAAGGAGACGGTGCTTACCGCCACCGTAGAGTCTACACGTACATCGTTGAACGACAGAGGCGAGGTGCTATGGTCGGCTAACGACGTGATATGCGTCTTTGGCGATGTGGATGGGCACGGATTCACGATGACGGAAGGCAAGAATACTACGACAGCTACGTTTAAGGGTATCTTGCCCGAGAGCGCTACGGGCGACTATGTTGCTACATACCCCGCAGATATGTGGGCAATTGCTACGACATTTATTACACCCGAGGAGCAGACATACAAGCGTGGCTCGTTTGCCAACAACACTAACCCTATGGTTGCGATATTCGACGAAAATGATACGGATATCACCTTCCGCAACCTTATGGGTATCATCAAGTTCCAGCTTGTAGGTACGGGTACTATCGACAATATCGTCATCAGCAACAACGATGTAGTGCTTGCCGGCGAGTTCGAGGTTACGCTCGAGAATTTGTCGCTGCGTGCCGTTACGGGTAGCAAGGTGTTGACCTTGGCGAATGTGGGCGTTACGCTCGGCACGGAGCCCGAGGCCTTCTACGTGCTTGTTCCTCCTGCAACCTATGGTAGCCTTAAGATTGAGGTTAACTGCACCGATGGCACACAGGTTGTCCGCGAGGCGCAGGTCGACGTGGCTATCAAGCGTAACGAGGTGCTTCCGTTGGCTCCTATCGACATCAGTGCAACCCCCGATGTGCCCTTGTTTGCGGGTGCTGTTAACGTGGAGCGTAGCACGTGGAATACGGTGTCACTCGACCTAACACGCGCTGAGGAGTGTGATGAAGCATACGTAGGATGGGCTTTTACTTCGGAGTATGAGGAAGTGAAGGAGCAAAATCCCGGTTGGACGATTGTGGACATCTTCAACAATTGGATGACGTACCAACAGGTAGATGGTGCAACATTTGATTTAAAGGTTGTGCCTAACATGGAGTATACCTATGTATTCTTAGGCTTCGATGCTGATGGTAACTTCGAGTCTTCTGAGATAACCTATACCAATGTTGCCGAGTTTGGCGATGCTGTAGGTGTGGATATAGCTATTGAGAATGTCACGCCACACAGCGCCGACTACACATACAGCTTTACGGGCGATGTAGAGTGTTTCTACGGCGCTATTTATGAAGGCGATTTTTTGGAGATTTTTACATCGAATCCTCAGGAGGTCTTTGCAAATTTGTACTGGTATGATAGTTATACTGTCACATCTGCTTCACACACATTCCCGTTGAAGAATCTAACACCCGCAACAACGTATACTTTTGTAGTCATTGCCGAGGGTGCAGATGGTAGCTTGGCTTATAATGTAATGACGATGATAACGGCGGAGTATACGCATAGCGATGTGACCATAGATTATGTAGCAGAGTGTGGCGACACATGGATAACGCTTGAGCTTAGCGGCAATTGGGCATCGTATAAGTATGAGTGGTATAAGAATCCATCGTTCGACCTCGATACAATCGATAATAGTAGTTACGAGACGATGCTGAATGGTGAAGGCTATGCTCACAACACCAATAGCACATTAGAGTTTAGGTATGAGAATGCCGACACCAGATATATCATCATGCTGTTGCCCTACGATGCTGATGGCAACTATGGCAACCTCGTAGCCTTCGAGGTGATCACCGAGACACCTTATATCCGTGAGAGCAGTGCTGCCTATAGTAGCTATGCCGGAACGTGGAACATAAGCTTCAATGATTTGGAAGGTAGCTACTATGAGAACTATTCGACGGTGACTATCGAGGAGGAGTATGAGGGCTCAAGCTATATCGTTAAGGGTCTTAGCTTAGGTCATGCAGCCGATGACTCTATGCGTGCTTACTTCATCGACGACAAGTTCTATCTCATCGCCGGTGAGCGTATTGCCGATCCGATGATAGAGGATGTAGACTATGTTGGCTCGGGTATCTTCTCTCTTGTCAATAATGATAATTACCTCAGACACTATGGCTATCTCGTGGCTACGCTCAATGGCGATACGCTGACGTTTGAGAGTAGCGAAGCCACTGAAGATAAGATGATGATTTACTACTATAGCAACGATGGCACAAGCCTTGGCTACTTCCCGCCACTTATGGTTAATAGTACATGGACACGTGTAGCGAATTTTGGTGGCTCTACGGGCGCCTCTACCGAGAACTTCACGCAGGGTAACACGGTAGATGCAGGGTGGAATTAATACGATTTGCTGATTAACAACTGATAATGAGCTGGAGCGCTTTGTTGCTCCAGCTCTTTTATTAAGTACCAAACGATTATTGCACTATCGTTGATAGAACAACACTAAAAATCTACAAATTACTCATTCCTAATTAAGATTTGCGAAAAAAGTATTACCTTTGCTTGTTCAATGCTGGTGTTATGATATCAATAGACGTAATACGTAAACCCATTCTTGCCGATTTAGAGGCTTTTGATGCGTTTGTTGCCGATAATTTTAGTGCCGAGGGCGAACTCCTTCAGGAGATGCTTACCTATGCACTATCATCGCGCGGTAAGGGCGTGCGCCCTATTCTCACCATGCTCGCAGCATCGCTATGCTCGACACAGAGTGCCACAATGGAGGTCGGCACGGAGCGTGTATGCTCGAAGCGAACATATCTCGCAGCGATGCTCGTGGAGATGATTCACACCGCCTCGCTCATCCACGACGATGTGCTCGATGATGCCGCGGAGCGCCGTGGCAAGCCCTCGGTGAATGCCAAGTGGCAGAGCAACATGGCCGTAATCCTCGGCGACTACATCCTTGCTCGCACAATGTCGTTGGGCATGGCAAGTGCGCAGTACGACCTCGTGTCGTATGTGGGCTCGGCCATGGCGACACTATGTGAGGGTGAGGTGCTCCAGAGCCAGCATGCCAATAGTTACGATACCACGCGTGATGCATACTTCGATATCATCTACCGCAAGACGGCGAGCCTCATAGGTGTTGCCGCCGCCCTCGGAGCCCTCTCTGTGGGGGCCTCGCGCGAGGAGGTGGATAGGATGCGTAAGTTTGGCGAGGCTATAGGCATGGCGTTCCAAATTCAGGACGACATCCTCGACTACAATCGCCACAACAACACCGGCAAGCCAGTAAATAATGACCTGCGTGAGCATAAGATAACGCTGCCGCTTATCGAGGTTATGGAGCGCACTACGGAGGAGCGCCGTGCAGAGGTTATCGAGAAGCTTAAGCGCTGCGATGTAGATAGCGATGCGGTAGATGCCATACAGCACTTTGTCGATGAGGGGCGCGGTGCCGAGCATGCCTCGGCGACGATGCACGCCTACCTGTCGCGTGCCATGCACCTGCTGGCCAAATATCCCGAGTCGCCATATCGCGAGGCTATGATGAACCTGTGCACATTTATTGCCGAGCGTGACATGTAGAGTATAATCAATCTAAAACTATAACATTATGAGTACACAAAAGAAAGGTAATCTGTTGGCTATCATCGTTATGATTCTCCTATTCGGAATGATATCGTTTGTTACCAACCTCGCATCGCCCATGGGTGATGTTTTGAAGAACCAGTTCGACGTAGCCAACTGGATGGGTACGCTTGGCGTCTTCGCCAACTTCATCGCCTATGCGTGTATGGGTATCCCTGCGGGTAACCTTCTCCAGAAGCGTGGTTACAAATTTACAGCCCTCGCTGCCGTCCTCGTAGGCTTCACGGGTGTCGGCGTGCAGACCATCGCCGGTCTGTTGCAAGGCAATGTAGCCTTTGGCGTATACCTCCTCGGTGCATTTATTGCGGGCTTCTCGATGTGTATGCTTAATATCGTTGTCAACCCCATGCTTAACAAGCTTGCCGGTGGTGGTAACCGCGGTAATCAGCTCTTGCAGGTGGGTGGCGCGTTCAACTCGTTCATGGGCACTGCCGTAATCTTCCTGTCGGGAGTCTTTGTCCCGAGCATTGTCGATGCCGAGATTAAGCAGGTCTTCCCCTTGATGTTCATCGCGTTGGCTATCTTCGCGTTGGCCTTCATCGTCATCATCCTTACCGACATTCCCGAGAACACCTCAGCGGTTGCGGCCGAGAAGAGCGACTCGAAGATTGGCCCCATGTCGTTCCGTCACTTTGTTTTGGGCGCCATCGCCATATTTATATATGTAGGTGTTGAGGTAGGTATTCCCAACGTCTTGCAGAAGTGGTTGCAGAATGGTGGCCTTGGCGAAAACCCCAATGCCGAGACTATCGCCTCAACCGTTGCTGCGACATATTGGTTATTGATGTTCTTTGGCCGTCTTGCAGGCGCAGCCTTGGGTGCTAAGGTGTCGGCTAAGTCTATGCTCACGTCGGTGTCTGTCATAGGCCTTTGCTTGGTCATTGGTGCCATCTTCCTCCCGAGCAGCATCGCTGTCAACCTCCCCGTATTCAAGGGTACTGAGGGCTTCGGCATGGCTGAGGTGCCTATCAATGCGGCGCTCTTGGTGTTGTGCGGTCTCTGCACATCGGTTATGTGGGGCGGCATCTTCAACCTCGCTGTCGAGGGCTTGGGTAAGTATACCGAGAAGGCTTCGGGTATCTTCATGGCACTTGTTTGCGGTGGTGGTATCCTCCCGCTCTTGCAGAATGGCATCGTCGACTGGACTGGTAGCTATCTCACAAGCTACTGGGTGATTGTCGCAGGTCTTGCCTACCTTCTCTACTATGCCCTTATCGGCTCGAAGAATGTGAATAAGGATATCAAAACGGAGTAATTTGATGTGATAAGGAGAGTGAATAAAAAGTGTATTTTGTCGTTATGCTTGCCCTCAAAATCCTCATTTACGCCAAGTAAACTGCGGTTTTTCGGGCTTCGCAGGCCTAAAACTACATCCTTTTATTCACTCTCTTGAGTATCAGGGACTGGCTAAGTTACTTTTTAGTCATCCACATCCCTAAAAATAGAGTGCCTTGGGCTGTACATTGTAGTACTATCCCAAGGCACTCCTTTTTGTTATAGGCCAAATCTAACCTCTCTATTATCCCTAAAATTTTCTAAAAAATGTAGAAAGGATTTCTACTCCGCGGATTGTATCTTTGCGGGGTACAAATCCTTTTATCTTATATCTATGAGAAAGTTTTTATCGTGGGGAGCTGTTGCTCTCCTTGCGGCACTTGTCGTGTCGCTCGTTGTTGTTCGTCGCTATGCCCAAGAGAACGAATCACTAAGGCGTAATCAACATGCGCTGATGCAGAGCGTGATGCTCTACCGCACAAAGGCCGATGAGTCGGCCGCGAGGGTCGAGGCTTTAGAACTTAGCGTGGCGGAGTTTAAGGAGTATAGGGCTCGTGATGCTGAGGCCATCCGCTCCTTGGGCATACGCCTGCGCCGTGCCGAGAGTTATGTTGTGAGTGCTACGAGGAGTCTCTATGAGGCTGCTATGCCGCTCCGCGATACCATCATCCTGCGCGATACTGTGCGTGATACCGTGCGCCTATTCGCCACGGAGGATAGGTGGAGCAGAGTCGAGGGCGTAGTGTGGGGCGATAGCCTCAATTTTGCGCTCCACTCCGTCGATACGCTGCGCCAAGTCATCCACCGCGTGCCGCGTAAGTTTCTCTTTATTCGG
The DNA here is from genome assembly GCA_017501625.1 of Alistipes sp. GTDB lineage: Bacteria > Bacteroidota > Bacteroidia > Bacteroidales > Rikenellaceae > Alistipes. The sequence goes on along the minus strand of JAFVWO010000029.1, from coordinate 46,098 downwards.
TATGGCACCAAGGGCATACGTCAAGAGATATGGTCGTCAAACCCCCACACCGAGCTTGTCTATACGGAGTATGTCGAGTTCGAGCCCAAAAAGAAGAGGCGAGTCCAATGACTCGCCTCTTACATTTTACCACGTAACGATTACTCCTCGGGAGCGATAGCCTCTGAAGGGCAAACGCCTGCGCATGTGCCGCAGTCGATGCACTTGCTGGGATCGATTACCATGATATCACCTGCTGAAATAGCCTCAACGGGGCACTCGTCGATACATGTACCACATGCAACGCAAGAATCTGAAATTTTGTAAGCCATAACTTATAGTTTTTAATGAGTGAATACTATTTTATAGTGCAAATATAGTAATTATTTTATAAAATCAAACCCTGTATACGGAATTAATGCTTCGGGTATGCGTATTCCATCCTCCGTTTGGTTGTTTTCGAGCAGTGCTGCCACGATACGTGGCAGTGCAAGAGACGAGCCATTCAGCGTATGACACAACTGCGTTTTGCGGTTATCGTCGCGATAGCGCAGCTTCAGGCGGTTTGCTTGGAACGCCTCGAAGTTCGATACTGACGACACCTCCAGCCAGCGCTTCTGTGCCTCAGAGTATACCTCGAAGTCGTATGTGAGCGCCGAGGTGAACGACATGTCGCCACCACAGAGGCGCAAGATACGATAGGGTAGGCCGAGCGATGCTACGATGCTCTCGACATGAGCGACCATCTTATCGAGTGCCTCGTATGATTTGTCGGGGTGCGACACCTGCACAATCTCCACCTTGTCGAACTGGTGCAGGCGGTTCAGACCGCGCACATCCTTGCCATACGAGCCTGCCTCGCGACGGAAACATGGGGTGTAGGCCGTCATCTTCACCGGTAGCTCGCTCTGCTCGAGGATGACATCGCGGAAGATGTTAGTCACGGGCACCTCGGCTGTGGGCACGAGGTAGTAGCCGTCGGCTGTGGCATGGTACATCTGACCCTCCTTGTCGGGGAGCTGTCCTGTGCCGAAGCCCGAGGCCTCATTTACCATGATTGGGGGCTCAACCTCCTGATATCCTGCCTTCGTGTTGCAGTCGAGGAAGTCGTTTCTGAGGGCACGCTGGAGTCTTGCGCCCTTACCCTTGTATACGGGGAAGCCTGCGCCTGTGAGCTTCACGCCGAGGTCGAAATCTATGATGTCGTACTTCTTGGCAAGCTCCCAGTGGGGCAGTGGCTCGCTCGGAAGCTCTGTGTAGTTCTCCACGAGCTTAACCACAACATTATCCTCTGCCGTGCGACCCTCGGGGACTATCTCTGCGGGGAGGTTGGGGAGCTTTACTATCTCGTTCTGGAGCTCTACAGCAACCTTGTCCGACTCCTCCTTCAGTTCGTTTGAGCGACCCTTGAGTGCAGCAACCTCCTGCTTCTTGGCCTCAGCCTCCTCCTTAAGACCCTTGCCCATGAGTGCGCCAATCTGCTTTGCTGCCTGATTTTGCTCTGCGAGGCAAGCATCGAGCTCCGCCTGCAGTGCCTTACGACGGTCGTCAAGCTCCTCGATGCGGTCGATTATGGTGGTAGCATCCACACCCTTCTTCTGAAGGCGGCGAATGGCCTCCTCCCTGTTATCGCGTAATTGCTTTAGTGTAAGCATAGTTTGTTGTTTAAATTCACATTCGAAAGACAAAGATACAACTTTTTTTCGAATACTAATTAGCAAATAGTAATTAAATTTTTCGTACCTTTGTACAATTGTATATATATGTCTGTCATGAGTGCTAAAATGAGATATATAGAGTTGCTATCGCCCGCGCGCGACTACGATGCCGCCATCGCTGCTGTGGATTGCGGTGCCGATGCCTTGTATATCGGTGCTGAGGGCTTTGGTGCGCGCCGTGCTGCGACGAACTCTACGGCCGACATAGCCCGTGTAGTTGACTACGCCCATCTCTTTGGTGTTAAGGTCTTTGTCACGCTCAACACCATACTCTACGAGAGCGAGCTTAGAGCCGCTGAGAGGCTTGCCCGCGAGCTTATAGATGTGGGTGTCGACGCCCTCATTGTTCAGGATATGGCATATCATGAGATGGGCCTTCCTGTGGCTCTCCACGCCTCGACACAGGTGTGTAACATGACCGCGGAGGGTGCTCACTTCTTGGAGGAGTGTGGCTTTGAGCGTGTTATCTTGGAGCGTGCCCTGTCGCTCGACGAGATTAGGGCTATACGCAGGGCTACGACCGTCGACCTCGAGTGTTTCGTCCATGGCGCAATATGTGTGGGTCATAGTGGCAGGTGCTACCTCTCGCGCTCGCAGTCGTCGCGCTCGGGAAATAGGGGCGAGTGTTCGCAGCCATGCCGCCTCACCTACGATTTGGTTACGGGTAGTGGAGAGAAGCTTATCAGAGGAAAACACCTCCTCTCGGTCAAGGATTTCGACCTCTCGGAGCGTATCGGTGACCTCATAGATGCGGGTGTTATGTCGTTTAAGATTGAGGGACGACTCAAGGATGATAACTACATAAAGAATGTCGTGAGCTACTACCGCCGGAAGATTGACGAGGCGCTTGCCACGCGCCCCGACTGTCGGCGCTCGTCTGTGGGGCGCTCGGAGGTTGAGTTCACGCCCGACAGGAAGAAGAGTTTTACGCGCGATGGTGGCGAGTATATGTTCTCGGGCAAGCGTGCGGGTGTCGCCTCGTTCAATACGCCCAAGGCCGTGGGCGAGTATATAGGCTCTGTCGCTGTCGTTGGTCGTCGTGGCCTGCGCATCGTTGGCCGCGTACCCTTGGCTGCGGGTGATGGTGTATGCTTCACCTCGGGAGAGGGTGTCATCGGCACGAATATAAACCACGTTGAGGGCGATGTTATTGTTCCCAACCGCATGGATGGCATCAAGGCCGGCATGGAGATATACCGCAACTACGACCACCGCTTCACGCAGATGGTGGAGCGTAGCCGTATACGTCGCGCCATAGATGCAACGTGTCGCCTTATGTTGACAGGCGATGGCGTCATGGCGACATATACCGACGAGGAGGGACATACGGTGAGCGTTGAGCGTAGCGTGGCGCTCGAAGGGTCGAAGAGTGCCGATAAGATGCGCTCGGTGGCCGAGGAGCAGATGGCAAAGAGTGGCGATAGCATATTTCGTGTTACGCGCGTAGATGTCGTGGGTGCCGAGTGGTTCGCTACGGCTAAACTCCTTGCGGAGATTCGCCGCGAGGCGCTGTCGCTGTTGGCTGCAGCGAGGGTGGCAACGGAACACACTCAACAATACGTGCGTGGCGAGAATAGCGCCATAGAGTACCCCGTGAAGCGCCTCACGCCACAGCACAATGTCGTAAACTCGCTCTCGCGAGCCTTCTATAAGCGCCATGGCGTGGAACATATCGTCGAGGGCTTGGACAGCTGGGCTACGACCGTGGGCGAGCGTGTGATGGAGTCGAGCTACTGCTTGCGCCGCGAGATTGGCGAGTGTCTAAAGAGGGGTACCAAACTGCGTGATACGCTCTACTTGGAGCATGGCAGACATCGCTACCGCCTCGACTTCGACTGTGCACAATGCCGCATGTCGCTCGTAGACTGCACAAACGATAAAATGTAAACAACGATGATAAAGCAACTTACACCCAATATTCCCGACTATGAGCTTATAGATACGGGCGATGGCGAGAAATTGGAGCGCTTCGGACGATATGTCGTGCGCCGCCCCGAGCCACAGGCCATGTGGCATAAGAGCCTCGACGACAGGGCGTGGCTCAAGGCCGATGCCTCGTTCCTACGCGATGCGAAGAGCGAGGAGCGTGGCGAGTGGCGCCTGAAGCCCGAGATGCCGTCGCGCTGGAGCGTAACATTCGATTACAAGGGTATGCACCTAAAGATGCGCCTTGCGCTCACGTCGTTTAAGCATGTGGGCATCTTCCCCGAGCAGGCGGCAAACTGGGAGTTTATTTACGACAGCATCAAGGGGCTACAGCAGGCGGGTGTGGCAGAGCCCAAGGTCTTAAATCTCTTTGCCTACACGGGTGGAGCGTCGCTTGCGGCACGTGCTGCGGGGGCGCAGGTGACACATGTGGACTCTGTTAAGCAGGTGGTCACGTGGTCGCGCGAAAATATGGAGTCGTCGGGACTCGACGGCATACGTTGGATTGTGGAGGATGCGACAAAGTTCGTGGAGCGCGAGAGGCGCCGCGGGAATAAGTATCACGGCATCATCCTCGACCCTCCGGCCTATGGCCGAGGTGCCAATGGCGAGAAGTGGGTCTTGGAGGATGACATAGCCTATATGTTGGAGTGCTGTGCCTCGTTGCTGGAGGGTGAGGGTGCCTTCCTTGTCTTCAATCTGTACTCTATGGGTCTTTCGGCCATGTTGGCACGTACGGCGGTACATCAGGCCTTTGGTGTGCCCAAGATGGAGCAGATGGGCGAGTTGTACTTCGAGGATAGGAGCAAGAAGCAGATACCCTTCGGTACGTATTACCGTTTCAGGCGATAGCGATGCGTGAGTTGATAGAGATACTATGGTCTTTCCTCAAGATTGGGGCCTTCACCTTTGGTGGTGGCTATGCGATGATACCCCTCATCCAGCATGAGGTCATCAACCATCGTCGCTGGCTTCGTGAGGGTGAGTTTGTCGAGCTTCTGACCATTGCACAGAGCGCTCCGGGGCCTATAGCCCTCAATACAGCGGTATTTGTGGGGTATAAGCTACGTGGGTATCGTGGTGCTCTTGCAGCGGTGCTCGGTGTTGTTATTCCCTCGTTTCTGATAATACTTGTTGTGGCGATGTTCTTTGCCGACATGCGCGATAATGTGTGGGTGGATGCCGCCTTTAAGGGTATGCGCCCCGCGGTTGTGGCGCTCATCGTGGCTCCTATTGTGGGTCTTGCACGGGGTATGAATATGTGGCTCATGGCCGTAGCCGCCGCCATAGCTCTTGTAGTATGGTATTTTGGTCTTTCGCCCGTGTGGTTCCTCATGGCAGGGGCCTTAGGTGGAGTCTTGTGGGTGGCAAAACGTGGTAAGGAGGCATAACGATGGGGATTGCGGTGTTGATAAAACTCTTTGTGAGCTACCTGAAGATAGGCTTCTTCGGCTTTGGTGGTGGCTATGCCATGCTCTCGCTCATACATAGCGAGGTGGTGGTGCGTAATGCGTGGCTTACGAATGGCGAGTTTTCGGATATTGTCGCTATCTCGCAGATGACCCCCGGACCTATAGCCATAAACTCGGCAACGTATATTGGCTATGAGGTGGCGGGCATCTGGGGCTCGGTGGTGGCGACGACGGCCGTCTGCCTGCCGGCGCTGACGATAATGATGCTTCTCACGCGCTTCTTCCTGCGCCTGAGGGACAACCTCTATGTGCAGGGTGTGGTGCAGGGCATGCGCCCCGTGGTTGTGGGCATGATAGCCTCGGCAGCGCTACTGCTCATCTTCCCCGCGAGTGACGATGGGCGCAGCTTTATAGACCTATGGAGTTGGGCGATATTTGGTCTCACGCTCCTCGGGTCGTGGCGCAAGGTTAACCCGATACTCCTGATTGTCGTGTCGGGCATCGCCGGAGTCTTAATTTATGGTTTGTAGAATGATGAATGAAGATATATTGCAACAATTAAGTCCTGCGCAGCGCGAGGCTGTGCTAAACTACGAAGGTCCCTCGCTTATCATCGCAGGTGCCGGCTCGGGTAAGACACGTGTGCTTACGACGCGTATAGCGTATATGTTGTCGCAGGGCGTAGACCCCGCCTCGATTCTTGCCCTTACGTTTACGAACAAGGCGGCACGCGAGATGCGCGAGCGTATCGAGATGTTGGTAGGCCCACGTGCCCGCTATATACGCATGGGCACGTTCCACTCGGTTTTTGCCCGCATCCTTAGGGAGAATGCCACGCGCATAGGCTTCCCCGAGAGCTATACGATATACGAACCTAACGATGTTAAAAACCTCGTTAAGAGCATCATCAAGGATAAAAACCTCCCCGAGGAGCGCTATAAGCCTCAGGCTGTGGCTGCGCGTATATCTATGGCTAAGAACTGCCTCATCACCCCCGGTGCGTATATTGCCAATGCGGTGCTTATGGGCGAGGATCGCGAGGCTAAGATGCCCGAGGTAGGGGATATATACAACGAGTATTGTGCGCGCTGCAAGCGTAATGGTGCGATGGACTTCGACGACCTGCTGTTGCAGACGAACATCCTCCTGCGTGATGCCCCCGATGTCACGGAGCGCTATCAGGAGCAGTTTAAGTATATCCTCGTGGATGAGTATCAGGATACCAACATGGCGCAGTATGTCATCGTGCGCCGCTTGGCACTTAAGCACTCGAATGTATGTGTCGTGGGCGACGATGCTCAGAGTATCTATGCCTTCCGTGGTGCCAAGATTGAGAATATACTATCGTTCCAGAGAGATTATCCCATGGCGCGTGTCTACAAGCTTGAGCAGAACTATCGTTCTACGCAGACTATCGTCGAGGCGGCTAATTCGCTCATAGCGCACAACTCGCGCCGCTTGGAGAAGAGGTGTTTCTCGGCAGCCGAGCGTGGCGAGAAGATACGCCTTGTGCGCGTGCTGGAGGATAGCTACGAGCCCGTTGAGGTGGCTATGGATATTAAGGATAGGGCGCGCGAGGGTGCCGCGTGGAGCGACTTCGCCATACTCTACCGTACAAACAAGCAGCATGGCCTCTTCGAGGCGGCGTTGGCACGTCGCGGCATACCCTACCGCGTATATAAGGGCATGTCGCTCTTGGATCATAAGGATGTGCGCAACATGATTGCCTACCTCAGTGTCATCCTCAACCCCAACGACGACGAGTCGTTCAAGCGTATTGTCAACTACCCGGCACGAGGTATTGGCGAGACGACAATAGCGCGCATCGAGGAGATAGCGCGCAGAAAGGGGACATCCATGTGGCACGCTGTCGACGAGTTGGTTGCCTCGGCGGAGGTGTTAGACTCGGTCGAGAGGGTTGTGGTGCGTAAGGTTGCCGACTTTGTGAGGCTCATAAACGAACTCTCGGCCATGCGCGTGGAGATGGGTGTGTGCGACTTCGCGAAGGAGGTTATGACACGCTCGGGAATACTCCACCTGTTGGAGGCGGAGAAGAAACCCGAGAACGACACGGCGAAGGACTACTTAGACCAGCTGCTTGCGATGATGAGCTCGTATGAGGATGAGTGTAACCGCGAGATGGATGAGGGTCTGCGCGATACGGATATGACACCTACAATCGACGAGTGGATGCAGAATGTGATGCTCCAGACCGACCAGGATACCGAGGATGATGGCAACAAAGTCACGCTTATGACCGTACACTCGGCCAAGGGCTTGGAGTACGACTATATATATATAGTAGGTATGGAGGAGGGTTTGTTTCCATTGAGTCGCTCGGCAGAGTCGATCACGGAGCTCGAGGAGGAGCGACGACTGATGTATGTGGCCATCACACGTGCCAAGAGGGCGGCGATGCTCTCCTTTGCCGAGATGCGTCGTGTGTGGGGTAATACCGAGAATACCTCGCCGAGTCGCTTCCTTAAGGAGATAGACAAGGAGTTCCTCAATGCCAACTTTGAGATTGAGGAGCTTAGTGGTCGCAATCGCTGGGAGCGCAACCTTCGCAGCGATGATGAGCGCCCGACGTTTGCATCGCTCAAGAGCCGCTATGGCTCGAAGCCACAAAACGGTTTCAATAGTCGCCCCGAGCGACATGAGCGCCCGCACCCCGAGATTATAAGCACGCCACCCCCCATCGACCCGAGTCGTGCCGGTATGCGCTCGGTGGGTGTACGTCAGGGTGAGGCTGCATCATCGGCACTCGGGACATGTGCCTACAATGTAGGTGAGCGTGTTGTTCACCCCAAATTTGGTGTCGGCACCATCGAGCGTATCGAGCCCTTGGCGACAGACCATAAGGTAGTGGTTCAGTTTAAGGAGTATGGCTCGAAGACGTTGCTTGCTAAGTTCGCTAAACTAACGAAGGCGTAGTATGGAGGAGGTGATGCTATCGGTCGTAATGACCACCTATAACCATGAACGATATGTTGCCGCGGCTATCGAGAGTGTACTTCGCCAGCAGACATCGTTCCGTGTGGAGATTGTCGTTGGTGAGGATTGCAGCACCGACCGCACGCTGAATATTGTCGCGGACTACGAGAGGATGTATCCCGAGGCGATACGCATCGTCACCTCGGAGGAGAATGTGGGCTGGCGCAGGAACTATCGTCGCACCATTGCGGCAGCGAGGGGTAAGTACGTCGCCCTGCTCGATGGCGACGACTACTTCACACACCGCAAGAAGCTACAAATGCAGGTCGACTTATTGGAGGCCGACCCCGAGGCGGGAATGTGTTATACGCGCTCCGAGAGGATTGACGAGGAGGGTAACACCACGCTTTATCCCGAGGGTGAGTGTACGATAACTTTCGAGGATATGCTTCGTCGAAACCCTGCGGAGAATTGCACCGTCGTGGCACGCCGTGAGCTTGTTGAGCAGTACTATCGCGAGATATGTCCCGAGGAGCACCCCGAGTGGCGCACGGATGACTTGCCCATGTGGTTGTGGTTTGCCGCGAGGTCGAAGTGCCGCGCCATAGATTGTCCTACGGCAGTACACCGCGTTCTTCGTGAGAGCGTAAGCCATAGTCCGAAGTATAGGGATAAGATAGCCTTTGTGGACTCGCTCGCGGATATAAGTGTATGGTACGATGAGCACTACAACGATGGGCGTATGCGTCACGAGCTACTGGTTGCAAAACATAATACCGCACTATGGGTGTTATCCTATAACGGTGGCATAGGTGAGTATTTAGCGCGTTGGTGGCGCGATGTAGAGGAGCACCGCCCGCTTTTAAGAAACATAGCCTCATACGGTCTCTTTGCGAAGAAGATATTTTGGCGTATGTGGCGTAAAACCCGATAAATGATGACAACAAAGGAGCGTTACCGTCGTGTCGTAGAGTATTTTAGCGTGGCTATGCCCACGGCTGAGAGCGAGCTCAACTTTCGCAATCCGTTTGAGCTGCTTGTTGCCGTTGTACTCTCGGCACAGTGTACCGATAAGCGTGTGAATATGACAACACCCGCACTTTTTGAGGCGTACCCCACGGCGGAGGCCATGTCTAAGGCCTCAGCCGAGGAGATATATGCCTACATACGGAGCATATCGTATCCTAACAACAAGGCAAAGCATCTTGCCACCCTCGCGCGACAGATTGTCGAGAAGTTTGGCGGCGAGGTGCCTACCGACCCCGATGATTTACAGTCGCTTCAGGGCGTGGGGCGCAAGACGGCAAATGTCGTTGGCGCGGTGTTGTGGGGTAGGGAGGTGATGCCCGTCGATACGCATGTCTTCCGCGTGGCGGCACGCATAGGCCTCAGTCGCAACGCCCGCACACCCTTGGCCACAGAGCGACAACTTGAGGCGGGCTTCCCCAAGGAGCTGTTGCCTATAGCCCACCACTGGCTTATACTCCACGGCCGCTATACGTGCTTGGCGCGGCGACCTAAATGCGGAGAGTGTGGTTTAACGGATATTTGTAGATACTTTAACGATAACAATAAGACAAAGAGTCTATGAAGCGTTTGTTTATAACATTGGTATGCTTATCTCTTTTTGCAGGGTGTACATCGCCGTCGTACTCATCGATAGACAACCCCTCGGCGGGAGGCGATGCCACGAGCAAGCAGATTGTCGACTATATAGATATGCGCCTTGAGCAGGAGTACTATTGGCTGGACGAGGTGATGGAGCGCGGAGGCTCCTTTAACCGCACGTTGAAGTGGGATAAGTATCTTGCGAACTCATTGTCGCGCCTTTCGACCAATGGTGACGATGGCTACATCACCGATAACGGTCAGCGTATATTCTACTCCTATATTCGCGATGCGAAGAGCGCCACGCGCACGACAACGACAACCGAGGGCTTCGGCTTGGAGCTCTATTACACCATCGTCTCGCTGGATGACAACATGCTGGGCTTTGTCATCAACAATGTCCACGCGGGCTCACCGGCCGAGGCTGCCAACCTGCGCCGTGGCGATATGATAATATCGATAAATGGTAAGACTATAAATCGCGACAACTATATGACGCTCTTCAACTCCATAGAGCACAACACAGCCTCGGAACTTCGCCTTGTGGCCCAGCGCCAGACGGCAACCAATGCCAACGAGGCGTCCGTTGCCGCGACACTGCAAAAGGGCTCATATATGGCTACACCCGTAGCACACCATAGCGTTATCACCGTGCCTAATAGCGATAAGCGCATAGGCTACCTCGTATACACGGCTTTCGAGGCCGACTACGACGAGCATCTGCTTGAGGCGCTTGCTACGCTTGCGGCAGAGGGTGTCAATAGCTTCATCCTCGACCTGCGCACCAATGGTGGCGGTCATGTATCTTCGGCCGTGACACTATGCTCGGCGCTCCTCGGTGCGGAGCATGCGGGAGCTACGCTCACGGAGCTTAGGCGCAACCCGCGCAATAAGACATCGCTGGGTAATACGACGACGCTGTTGGAGGATGTGGGCGTAAGCCTCAACCTCAATGAGCTCACGGTGATATGCTCAGAATATACGGCCTCGGCCTCGGAGTTGGTCGTTATGGGTCTTCGCGGATTGGATATACCTGTGACGGTTATAGGTACGACGACGGAGGGTAAAAATTGCGGTATGGACGTCACACGCCGTACCTTCGGTACGACAACTGTGGAGTATGCCCCGATAACCTTTATGTGTGTGAATGCCAAGGGCTTTGGCGAGTGGGGCGAGGGTATTACGCCCGATATAGACCTATCCATGGATAACACCATGGGCGTTAAGGATGAGTATTTTCCCATGCCGCGTGCCGAGTGGGGCGACCTATCCTACGACATAGGCCTCGTGGCTGCCGTAGCCTCGGTGACGGGAAAGAAGATTTCGACGAGCGACTATAGCGCCACACGTGCTAACATCGCCATTACCCCCACCATAGCTGTAGATAGGCCCTTCGTGGGTACGCTGTATGAAGTAGAGGAGAGGTAGCCGGTATCGAGATATAATAAGTTGTTTAACCTTAGCAAATTTAACAGCTTCTAATCCGAATAGTTGCCATATAAACAATAAATTTCCTAAATTTGCAATAAAATCCTCCGTAGGAGCGTTAGGAGCACTGAGGGAGTCTAATATGTGAGAAAAGAGATATAAAACGATATATAAGATGAATGAAGTAGTAAACATCAAGGAGCTAAATGCTCATATCGAGCAGGAGTCTGTGTTTGTGGAGACGCTACGCAAGGAGATTTCGCGTGTTATTGTTGGTCAGCAGCACCTTATCGACACGCTGCTCATAGGTCTTCTGTCGGACGGCCATATCCTCTTGGAGGGTGTGCCGGGATTGGCTAAGACGTTGGCTATCACCACGCTCTCTAAGGCTGTGGATGCTAAGTTTGCACGCATACAGTTTACCCCCGACCTTCTGCCTGCCGACCTTATCGGTACGCTCATATATTCGCAGCGCAGCGAGGAGTTTACCGTGAAGCATGGCCCCATCTTTGCCAACTTTATCCTTGCCGATGAGATTAACCGCTCGCCGGCTAAGGTGCAGTCGGCTCTGTTGGAGGCGATGCAGGAGAAGCAGGTGACAATCGGTGATAGCACCTTCCCGTTGCCCAAGCCCTTCCTTGTGCTTGCCACGCAGAACCCCTTGGAGCAGGAGGGTACTTATCCTCTTCCCGAGGCGCAGGTCGATCGTTTCATGCTCAAGGCCAAGATTTCGTACCCGAAGCGTGCCGAGGAGCTCGACATCATACGCATGAATCTCTCGGGTAAGGGTATGCCCGAGGTTGAGAAGGTCGTCACGCCTGAGGATATAATGCGTGCCCGCGAGGTGGTCGCTAAGGTATACATGGACGAGAAGATTGAGCGCTACATTATCGACATAATCTTCGCCACGCGCGAGCCTGCGGAGTATCGCCTACAGCACCTTCAGTCACTCATCGCCTATGGCGGCTCGCCACGTGCCAGCATCGCCTTGGCAAAGGCGGCACGTGCCTATGCCTTCATCCAGCGTCGCGGCTATGTCATACCGGAGGATGTGCGTGCCGTATGTCACGATGTGTTGCGCCATCGTATAGGCCTCACCTACGAGGCCGAGGCCGAAAATATCACCACCGAGCAGATTATTACCGACATTCTTAACAACGTCATAGTTCCGTAATGTACCAAAACGACGAGGAGATACTTAAGCGTGTTCGTCACATCGAGATAAAGACACACGGACTCTCGGACGAGATTTTCGCCGGCAAGTACCACACGGCCTTTCGTGGTCGCGGTATGTCGTTTGCCGAGGTGAGAGAGTACCGTGTGGGTGACGATGTGCGCGACATCGACTGGAACGTCACAGCTCGCTCGGATCGTGCCCATGTGAAGGTGTACGAGGAGGAGCGCGAGCTCACGATGATGCTTCTGGTGGATGTCTCGCCCTCGCGTATGTTCGGCTCCAAGGAACTCACGAAGAAGAACCTTATCACCGAGGTGGCGGCGACGTTGGCCTTCTCGGCTTCGAAGAACAACGATAAGGTGGGGTGTATACTCTTCTCCGACCGCATAGAGAAGTTTATACCGCCGAAGAAGGGGCGCAGCCATATCCTTATGATTATACGCGAGCTTGTAGGTTTCCGTCCCACGGGTACCTCGACAAACATATCGGAGGCGTTGCGTTACTTGGTGGGAGTGAACAAGAAGCGCACGACATCGTTCCTGCTCTCGGACCTCGTAAATGCTGAGGGCGACATGCCCAAGTTGGAGGATGCGCTCAAAATCGCCACATCGAAGCACGACATCATGGCTGTGCGCGTATACGATGAGCGTGACAGGGAGCTTCCCGATGTCGGTATCATGGAGGTAGTTGATTCGGAGACGGGGGCGCGTGAATGGTTGGATACCTCGTCACGCCGTGTGCGTAACTTCTGGCGCGAGAGCTACGATGAGCGCCGTGAAGCTATGGTCGGCCTTCTGAAACACAACCGCGTAGATATCGCCGAGGTGGCTACCGATGGCGACTATGTTGTGGAACTGATAAAGATGTTTAAGCAACGATGAAGAGCTACTCTTATATATGTCGTGCAGCCCTCCTTGTTGTGGCTGTTGTCATGGCTCATGCCACTCGTGCCGAGCAACCGACGATAACGGGTCGCTTCTCGAAGGAGAGCATCGAGGTTGGTGATTATGTGGATTACATCATCGACATCGAGAAGGATCGCGCCACCGAGATAGGCATCCCCGACTTTGATGGCAACCCCACGCCCGAGGATGTTAAGAGGGAGCGCGAGGCTAAGCGTTCAATATCTACATTCGAGAGCTACGACGAGGATATATTCGAGCTTGTTGAGGATTATCCGTTAGACACCGTGGCCGTTGACGGCCGACATCTGCACCTACGTAAGCGTTATACGTTGGCGGTGATGGAGACGGGCGAGATACCCCTGCGACCCTCAATCCTCTACTTCGAGAAGAACCGCGATGTGCCCGACACGCTATATGCTGCGGATACGTTGCGCCTGAAGGTTAAGAGCTATGCCGAGCTCGACACCACGCTCTTCCTGAAGGCCGACCCCACCTCGGAGCAGGGCTTTGGTGTGGATAAGGAGCTTGCTGCGGAGAAGCTACGCGACGAGGGAATACACACGCAGAAGGATATGCCCTTTATATTTGCCGAGATACGCGACTATGCCATCTATGGCGCTATTGCACTTATCGTCGTGGCGCTCATCGCTTGGTTGTTGGTGTGGTACATACGTCGCATCGTAAGTCGCAGGGCTACCGTTGTCAAGCCCGGGCCTAAGATACCGCCCCATGTGGTGGCTATCAAGGCGCTCGTCGAGCTTAAGAATCGCAAGCTATGGCAAAACGGCAAATATAAACAATACTACACGGCACTCACCGACATCCTTAGGACATACGTCAGCAGACGTTGGGGTATAGGAGCTATGGAGATGACTACCGATGAGATTATTGCCGCACTTAAGGATGTGCAACTCTCGCTCGACAGTCGCTCAAGCCTTGTAGCAATAATGCGCACGGCAGATATGGTTAAGTTTGCTAAGGCAGAGCCCGTGGCGGAGGAGAATGAGGACAACTACACCAAGGCTTACTACTTCGTCGAGAATACCAAGCCTGTTGAGGAGAATCGCATAGAGGGTAAGCCGGAGATAACCATCGACACTAATATTGAGGAGTAATGATGAGATACAGAGATATTTACGCTATATTGTTGGTCGCGATGCTCCTCGTGGTAGGTAGTGCTACCGCCTCGGCTCAGTATCATAAGGAGCGAGGCTTGGTGCGCGATGGTAACGACCTCTTCGAGCGCCGCAACTTCCGCTCAAGTCTCAACCGTTATAACGAGGCGTTGGAGCACGACTCTACGAGCTATGAGGCGTTGTATAACCGCGCCAATGCTTACCATCATACGCGCCTTAGCTCTCCCGAGGACTCGACATATACTGCCGAGACAGCTTTTCGTAACTATGAACAGATTGCTGCCGATACGTTGCTAAGCAAGGGGCAGCGTGCCGAGGTGCTACGTAACCTTGGCCAAAGTCTCTTTGTGGAGGAGCGCTACGAGGCGGCACTCAACGCCTTCCGCGAGTCGTTGTTGTTGAATCCTAAGGATAGGGAGACGAAGTACGACTATATTCTCACTAAGCGCATTGTCGACCAAAAGCGTAATGCGCAACAACAGCAGCAAAACGACGACCAACAGCAAAACGACGACCAACAACAAAACAACGACCAACAACAAAACAACGACCAACAGCAAAACAACGACCAACAGCAAGATAACCAGCAGAATAAAGAGCAGAATCAGAATCAGGACAATAATAAGGAGCAGCAAAACAGCGACAATAACAACAATAAGCAGCCTAACGAGCAGCCTCAGAATGGGGAGCAGCCCGAGGATAAGCGCGAGGGTGAAAATAGTGAGCAGCCTGAGGAGGGCGAGCCTAACGAGCAACCCGAGGAGGGTGAGGCGCCACGCCCCGAGGAACTGACGAGCGACAAGGAGCGTATGTTGGATGCTATTCAGGCTGAGGAGGATAAGACACAGGAGAAGTTGAAGGAGGGCGAGAAGGCTATCCTTATACGTGGTAAGAAGAATTGGTAATTATGCACTTTTTGAATCCATATATACTCATCTTAGGCGTTGTAGTACCGCTACTTCTGCTCTACTACATCTTTGTCGGTAGTCGTGGTGCTGCGCTCAAGGTCTCGACCGTGGGCAGGCAGCGTGCACCGCGCACACTGCGCTATTGGCTGCGTCACATGCCCATACTCTTACGCCTTGGCGCCCTCGCAGCTATCGTGGTGGCCCTTGCCCGCCCTGTAGATGTGCACTCGTCGAGCGAAACGACGACGGATGGCATCGACATAGTCCTTGCGATGGATATATCGGGCTCGATGCTTGCGCGTGACTTCCAGCCCGACCGTCTCACAGCTGCCAAGCAGCTGGCTTCGGAGTTTGTTGCCGACCGCTCGGGTGACCGTATCTCGGTCGTAGCCTTTGCGGGTGAGGCCTTCACGCAGTGTCCGCTAACCTCCGACCAAGCATCCGTGGCGACGATGCTTGCGCGCCTGCGCAGTGGTGTTGTGGATGATGGTACGGCCATAGGCAATGGTCTTGCCACGGCAGTAAACCGCCTGCGCGAGAGTGGCGCGAAATCGAAGGTCGTAGTGCTACTTACGGATGGTGTCAACAACCGAGGACAGATATCGCCCGTGATGGCGGCGGAGATAGCCCGAGATCTCGGCATCAAGGTCTACACCATAGGTGTGGGAAGCCGTGGTAAGGCTCCCTTCCCTGCGGTGGATATGTTTGGCAACACCTCCTACGTGATGGCCGACGTAGAGATTGACGAGGAGCTGTTAAGAAAGATTGCTTCGACAACCGGAGGTGAGTACTTCCGTGCCGAGGATAACGAGGCACTGAAGGAGATTTACAGCCGTATAAACAAGTTGGAGAAGAGCGATGTACAGGTGACATCGTACACCACGTATGAGGAGTTGTACGCATGGTGGGTGGTGTTGGCACTCTTGCTCCTTGCGGCGGAGTTCTTTGTTGAACGTGTGGTGCTTAACCGCATACCATAACAGATATATAGATGGCAGAGGTAGATATATTTCAGTTTGCATCGCCCGCATGGTTGTGGCTGCTTTCAGCCGTGGTGCTCATCCCGCTTTTATATGGTGGGTTGAGGCTCTATGCGCGTAAAAAGTTGCGTAGGCTTGGTAATATACGCACG
Source organism: Alistipes sp. (assembly GCA_017501625.1). Lineage (GTDB taxonomy): Bacteria > Bacteroidota > Bacteroidia > Bacteroidales > Rikenellaceae > Alistipes. The sequence goes on along the minus strand of JAFVWO010000029.1, from coordinate 29,835 downwards.
CTTACTACGCTTATGCCCGACAGTTCGCCCGCACGTGGGTGGGTTAAGATAGCCTTTCTGTCGTTGGCCGTGGGCTTCATAGCTTTAGCTTTGGCACGCCCGCAGATGGGCTCAAAGCTACGTAGTGCGGAGACCGAAGGCAGGGAGATAGTCCTTGTTGTCGATGTGTCGAACTCGATGCTTGCCGACGATGTGTCACCGAGCCGTATGGAGCGCACGCGCTATGCCATTTCGCGCCTCTTGGAGAGCATGAAGGATGATAGGGTGGGTGTTGTAGCCTTTGCCGATGAGGCGGAGGTGTTGCTGCCAATCACGGGTGACTATAAGATGGCACGCTCGATGGTTAGGCGCCTCTCGCCCACACTTATCGCACGTCAGGGTACGAACATAGGTAATGCCCTCGATGTGGCGTTGCTGTCGTTTACCGAGAGCACACACAACAAAAACAGCCGTGTTATAATCCTTATCACCGATGGCGAGGCTCACGATGTCGATACCGAGGCGGCGATAGAACGTGCCAAGGCCGATGGTGTCATGATATGTGCCATAGGTATTGGTACGCCCGAGGGTGTGCCCCTAAGCATCAATGGTACCATCATGGAGGATGAGGATGGCAAGATGGTTGTCACGAAGCTTGGCGAGGCGTTGTTGCAACATATAGCCGACGAGACCGAGGGCGTGTATATGCGTTCCCGCAACGATGCCTTTGGCCTCGATGAGGTTGTTGGCTACTTGGACGAGCTGGAGGCCACGAAGCTGTTGCATATAACCTTCGAGGAGTACGAAGAACAATACCAGTGGTTCCTCGGTGCAGCCCTGCTTATGCTTGTTGCCGAGAGTCTGATATTACGCCGTAAGAACCCCATGCTCAAGGGTGTGACACTCTTCGAGCGAGAGACAAAAACTATTAACCGTAAAAAACAATAATACTATGACTATCAGAGATTTGGAGCCCAAGCTTATTTGGGAACAGTTTGACGACATCACACGTGTACCACGCCCCTCGAAGAAGGAGTCGAAAATTATCGCATGGCTCGTGGAGTTTGCCAAGAAACATAATATCGAGTATCAGACCGATGCTACGGGTAATGTTGTTATGCGCAAGGCGGCAACGAAGGGTTATGAGGGTCGTCCTGCGGTTATTCTTCAGTCGCACATGGATATGGTGTGCGAGAAGAACTCGAATGTGGAGTTTGACTTCGACAACGACCCTATTAAGACGAAGATTGATGGCGAGTGGGTACGTGCCGAGGGTACGACGCTTGGTGCCGACTGCGGTATTGGTATGGCTGCGGCCTTGGCAGTATTGCTCGACGAGAGCCTTGAGCACCCCGCTATTGAGGCGCTCTTCACGGTAGACGAGGAGACGGGTCTTACGGGTGCCTTCGGCCTTGGCGAGGGTATGCTCACGGGTAAGTATCTCGTAAATCTCGACTCGGAGGATGAGGGTGAGATATTTATCGGTTGTGCCGGTGGTATCGATACCGTGGCGACACTCGACTATGAGACGGAGGCCGTACCCGAGGGTTATTCATTTGTGCGCTTGGAGATTGGTGACTTGTTGGGAGGTCACTCGGGTGACGACATCGACAAGGGTCGCGCCAACTCGAATAAGCTCATGGTACGCTTCCTATATAACGCCATCGACAAGTTCCAGCTCGTGCTTGCTGAGATGGATGGCGGTAATCTGCGTAATGCCATTCCTCGCGAGGCTTTTGCCATCGTAGGTGTCCCCGCGGCAGAGAAGGAGGACTTCGAGGAGCGCTACTTGGAGTTTGGTCAGATGATGATGGAGGAGTTTAAGCACACGGAGCCCCGTATGCGCTTCGCTGTGGAGGATGTTGAGACCCAGCCTACGAAGGTTATGTCTAACGACGACCTTTGCTACCTGTTGCTCACGCTTGTTGGCCTTCCCAATGGTGTCCTCGGCATGTCATTCGCTATGCCCGGCCTTGTGGAGACATCGTCAAACCTCGCGTCGGTGAAGTTTGACACGCAGAACAACGAGATAAAAGTTACCACCTCGCAGCGCTCATCTGTAGAGAGTGCTAAGCTCTACGCCTCGCAGACTATCGAGTCGGTATTCTTCCTCTCGGGCTTCGATGTGGAGCACTCGGATGGCTACCCGGGTTGGGCGCCTAATCCCGAGTCTAAGCTCCTTACCGAAACAGTACAGGCCTACCGCGACCTCTTTGGCACAGAGCCTAAGGTGCGTGCTATACATGCCGGCTTGGAGTGTGGTTTGTTCTTGGAGAAATATCCCCACTTGGAGATGGTGTCGTTTGGTCCCACACTTCGCGGTGTACACTCGCCCGATGAGCGCCTTGAGATTGCCACGGTGGATAAGTTCTGGAGGCTCCTTGTCGAGCTACTTAAGCGCATAGACTAACATTGCAGCATTGATATGATAAACCCCTTACATATCATCAATGCTATACGCTCTCCTTACCTATACCTCGATGTCGCTGATGGCATCGAGGTATTTGGTAATACCATAAATGTCGGTAATAGGGCTGTTACAGCGCGTTGTCGTTATCACGGCATCGTGGGCGATACGCTATTGAAGTGTTACTACCGCACGATAGGCCATGGTGCGGAGATATATGGTGAGCGTTTTCATGCTAATGCCTTGAGGGTGTATACCATTGGCGGGCGTACAGAGTTTGCCGATGTACTCCTCGACAGCTGGGTTGTGGGTGACCCTCTGGATGTGTGTGCCGAGGCTGCGGAGTGTGACTTTGTGCATCTCAGCCGCGCCTTTGATAACATGGCGCTCAAGCTTCTCGACGAGGAGTGGGCACATGGCGATGTTAAGCCGGAGAATATCATCTGTCGTCCGAATGGCACCATGCAACTTATCGACATGGATGCGATGTGGAGAGAGGGCATCCCCATAGAGCGGTGTCACGAATATGGCACTCCGGAGTTCAACCATCCGTGTCGTATGACGATGACAAGTGGTAAGCATATCGACGACTTCGCCATTGCACTAATATCTACTACCTTGGCTGCCGCAGCACTCAATCCGTTGCTGTTTCGTGGCGCTTTAGATACACATAGAAGGATATTTATCCCTGAGCGTATTGTTGAGGGGCGCGATGCATCGTTCAACCATGCTTTGATGCTATTGCGCACCTCGGGTGATGAGGCCCACTATCGTATAGGAGCTTCGCTACGCACCCATGATGGCATCATCCCCAACCTGCGGGAGTTTATCGAGCATGCCCTCTATAGGCAATATGATGTGTATGAGTCGCATGCCGAGTTGTCGCTTGCAGCAGAGGCCACAACTACCTATACAATAAAGTGAGGGTGACTAATCTATTTTAGTCACCCTCACTTTGTTGTGGTAAGTCACTTACTCTTTGGACACCTCAGCCCCTTCGCTATTTTCGCCCTCTTCGCCCTCTTCGCCCTCTTCGCCCTCTTCGTCTGTTGCACCCTCGTCTTCGGAGGGTGTGTCGTCCGTGGTGGCATCATCGTCACCACTTACACGCAGTGACTTCATGCTGATGTCGTAGCGGTCGAAGGCCGAACCCTCTTCATCGTAGATGTTGACAATGCGTATGGCGGCAAGTGCGCCACGGTCGTCGCCCACAAGGATGATATCCTCTATTTCGAGGTCGGAAATCTTCGCTGAGGTTATAGAGTTGTTGTATACCGACTCTATGGAGAGCTGTGAGGCTGCGGCGTAGTTGAAGTTGTTGGCCTTGCAGAAACGCACGCCCGTCTTGCTGCCCCAGCTGCGACCGAGAGTGTTCTCCTCGGCAGCATCAGCCTCGACATATATGTCTACATCGCCATCTTCGGCCTCACGGCTCTTAACGCGTTGCATGAGGCGGAATGAGAAGGCATCCTCCTTATTCGAGCTGGGCGAGTAGAGCGCTATGCCGGTGAGTTCATCAAGACCCTCCATGGCGCTTACTACCTCCACGTTGTAGCGTATCCACTGCGTATTGCCGAGGTTGTCCCACGCGGTGAAGGTTAGCTCCACGTCGAGTGTCGGAGTCTCAACGATAGGTGCATCGTAGACATAACGGAACGAGATACTCTTCTCGGAGAGCTCCTCATCGTAGAGGAGAACTTCGCCATTGATGCCGTCAAACGACTCTATCGTAAGACGCTTAAGCTGTTGGTTTATGGTCTTTGACGTAATGTCGAAATATATCTTCTCGCCGCCATTTACCGTCGTGGCGGATGGTTTGACGAAGATTACAACATTATCTGCCTCAGACTCACGTTCACATGCCGCACCCAGCAGGGCAAACATCAATAGTATTGAGAGTATTCTTTTCATTTACGTGCTGTTATAGCTGTCGGTAATAGTGACTTGGTGTCACTCCTTTGTTACTTGAATTTGTAAACCTTAACCTTTGCCTTTGCGACATTCTCGCTACCGAGGAAGAGTGTCTCTTTGTTGCGCGTAGCATTGCATACTACGAGGTACTCTGCATCGGGATATTGCTCAAAGACCTTGTATAGAGCTCGGTCAAGAGGTGCACTGATTGTGCCTGCGAGGTAGCTGGGAACGCTAACGCGCTTAGTCACCTTGCCATCGTAGGGTATATCGTTGATTTTCTCGATGCTACGGATGAAACCGATATACGTGCTATACTCTACGCTAATTTCAACCTCGCCTAACTTCTCCAGATCCTCCATCGAGAGGTTGAGCTGAACGGCATCAGGCTTGTAAGTATTGTGGCTGACAACGCTACATGATGCGAGACCCACCACAGATACTGCTAATATGACGAATAATTTAACAAGTCTCATACTTCTCTATTATTTGAAATAATACGAAAGAGTTACGCGGAACTGGCTGCCGATACCGCCAGCCTTAGCCTTAAGTTTGTCGTAGGCATCGGCTGAAATATCGATGTGCTCAAACTTCTCCAAGTCGGGAGTCATGGTAACCTGAGTCTTGCCATCGTAGGTAAATTCGTTCTTGTACTTCAAGGCCGTGTCGATGCGTGATGATATACCGTATTCAACACCGATAGCCAATGGGAGGTTGGCAATGAAGGCCTGAACACCAACAAAAGCACCAAGACCAATCGTAAACGAGCTCTTCTTGCTCTTAGCAGATGTTGAGCCCAACTCGCTGATTATGGTGTTGCTGTTCCAGCCGATAGGGAGCTCAGCACCTACATATACGTCGAAGATGTTGTTGCGCGAGAAGTGGTATGCAAAGCCCGGGTATAGCATCGCTGCACCCTCGGCATAGCGCTCGTTCTCAACCTCCGTTGTAGCCTCGCCTACGGGGATAGTACCGCTAAGCTTCTCCATGCTACGGTAGAACTCAAGGCCTACGCGGAGCTCGAACTGGTCCGATGTCATAATCTTGAGGTTGATAAGGGGAAGCGCCTCCATCTTCACATCGCCATCAAAGAGACCCTTGAACATGTTGCTTGTGGCACCCATGTATAGACCGAAGTTGCCGGCCTCGGGGCGGTTACCCGTGCGGATAGTCTTAGCCGAAGGCTCGCCCTCGGTAATCTGTGCCATAGCTGTAGGCATAGCGCCAACACACAATAGGACAACGAGCAGGAGTTTAAGTTTTTTCACCATAGTTGTACGCGTTTTATGTTTGTCGACTCCAGACAAACGATTAGTAGTTAATTTAAGGGTGAAGTCTGTTATCTACGGAGCTGTTATTACCCATAAAAACACCCTATGTTTGGCAATATGTGGAGCATTTCTCCACATTTATGTAGTACAAATGTATACATAAATATTCTAAATAACAAGCAAATAGAACATTTTTTATAATCTCCATATGCAAGAATGTTGTCGTGAATGGTGATATGTAACCCCGATTTTACATGTCCTAAATAAAGCATGCACTACAATTATATTGTTGATATCCAGTAATATCAGGTCGCCGTAGGCGAGCAAGGCAACGCCTTGCCACAAGCCTCCCTTTTCAAAGGGAGGTTTGGAGGGATTGTAAATATAACTTATATAATTATAAACATCAGCGAATTATCAAAATTATTTAGGACAATATTGCCGATTTTACTACCTTTGCTACCAAATATTAACCATATATTAGGGTATGAACAGAGTCAGATTAATGGTTTTGGTGGTCGTGGCTGCCGTTGTAGGTATGGTGGCATTTGGCCTATGGAGTCGCCCCGCGGTGGAGGGTAAAGAGCATGATGGCTTCTCTGCGGAGCGCGTGGTCGAGGATATCGAGGTTATATCGCGCGAGCATCACTCCGTAGCACATCCTGTGGAGCGTGCCGCGGTGCGTGACTACCTTGTCGAGAGGCTTGGAGAGCTCGGTGCCGATACCATCAAACTCTATGAATATAGGGGGCTTGTGGGTCCCGAGAATAAGCACGTGGTATATAACTTCGATGCCACAAATATCCTTGCTGAGTTTGCGCCACGTGGTGCCGAGGGGGATTATACCTCGTTGATGCTCGTTGCTCACTACGATTCGCGCTACTCACAGCCCATGCCGCGCAGGGATACGGTGTGGTCGTATGGCGCTGCGGATGATGGCTATGGCGTGGGTGTCATCCTCGAAACCGTGGCTCTAGCGTTGAAGTATCGCGACGAGTGGCAGCAGGGCGTGAAGGTGCTCTTCACCGATGCCGAGGAGGTAGGCATGATGGGCATGAAGGCGCAGTGGCAGGATTGCCGCGATGTTTTCGATAATGTGGGTCTGATGATAAACCTTGAGGCGCGTGGCCCGTATGGTCCGGCACTCCTGTTTGAGACATCGCCCGGGAACGAGCGACTTATGGAGTTGTATGCCTCAGCGGCCGAATATCCGTGTACCTATTCGCTGACGACGGTGGTATATAGCTTTATGCCCAACTTCACCGACTTTACCATCGTCAAAGATGAGATTCCGGGCTTTAACTTCTCGACCATAGCCGACATAAACCACTATCACACCGATAAGGATAACTTCGCAAATGTCAATCCGCAATCCATCCAGCATTACGGCTCGCAGATTGTGCCCATCGTGCATAAGTATCTTACGGATGGCGCCTATGCCGATAGGGATAGCCTCAAGGCCGAGCGTAGCACCGTGAACTTCACGCTGCCGCTGTTGGGCCTCTTCAACTTTTCGACTACGAGCTATTGGATTATCAACATCGTTGTCTTTGTAGCCTTCGTGCTCCTCTTTGCTTTTGACCTGTTACGTGGACGTGTGCAGCTGCACAAGGCTCTCAGGTCAGCGTTGTACGCTCTTTTGGCAGCTGTCGCAGCCCTTTTGGTTGGTGAGCTTATCGCATGGGCGGCATGCTATGTGTGCGATGCTGAATTTAAGCCGTTTGGTGTTGTGCAGGGCATTACGGGCGACAATGCTATCATGGTCGTAAGCATCGTCGTGATTACCGCGATTGTGGCTATGCTATATCTACGTGAGCGTAGGGGTGTTGTGAGCCTTACCGCAGGCTCGATACGTGCCAATGCGGGCGAGAGAGCCGCACTGCTACATGCTACAAATAGCCTATATGGGGCTTTGGGCATCATGTTTATCCTCAGCCTGATACTTATTGCCACTATTGGCGAGAATCTCATGTTCTTTATTCCGCTTATGGTGACTACTGCGGCTATCATCCTCTACCGCACTACGCGCCTGAGGTTGTGGTGTCTGGTGGCAATAGCACTGATACTCCTCCACGCCCTGTCGTTCCTCTACGCTTTGGCTATGGCGCTGACGATAGGAGCCTTGGGAGCCGTGCTTATGTTGGCGCTCTTGGATATTCTTGTGATAATACCCCTCATAGAGCTATACATAAGAAAGTAGATGAGGCTGAATAAAAAGTGTATTTCTTCGTTACGCTTGCCCTCAAAATGCTCATTTACGCCAAGTAAACTCCGCTTTTTCGGGCTTCGCAGGCCTAAAACTACATCTTTTTATTCAGCCTCTTAACAAAACGGGGATGACAAATTTACTTTTTAGTCATCCCCATTACCCCTATTTTGTCGTTATTCTCGCCCTCGCACTAAAACGTAGCGCCAACCTCGACGTAGAAGGCGTTGTTGCCCGCCTTAAACATCGTCACGCCACTATTGTCTACCCACTCCAAGTTCTGCGAGGCGAGGCCGAGGCCAAAGTTGAAGTTGGCGATATTAAGACCTGCGCCAAACTTCATAAGCAGGCCTCCACGGAGCTTGCCGAAGCCCTCTTGCGAGAAGTTCGACGTGGCGACAACATGACCACCGAGGCTAACCGAGAGGTAGGGCTTAACTATCACACGTGTCGGGATATAACCGCGTACATTTGCAAAGATGGGAATGCTCACCGAGCCCCATGTCTCGGGCGAGCCTTTGCCTGATATGTCGGTAGCCAACGACACTAATTTACACTCGCCATAGGCGTACTGCACGCCCGCACCCACGCCGGCAAAGAGGAAGTCACCGAGGCGCACGCCACCGATAAGCTCAAGATAGGGGCGCGAGAGGTTGGTCTTCACCTTCTCGTGATTCTCAATCTTGGTCTTAAGCTTGCCACCCGTAATAAATCCGACGTTTACTTCAAACTGTGGCTTCACCGTGGTAGCCACCTTATCTCTTCCGTAGAGCTCCTCGTCGTAGCTGCCTGCAGGCAGTGATGCCATGGCCGGCATGGCAACAACAAGGGCCAAAATAAGAATAATTGCTCTCTTCATGCTCTTAAATATCTTTGGTGCTCTCTTTTGCACACCACTTAAACCGGGTGTAAAGGTAAGAAAATTTCCATAAATGACAAATTTACACTAAAAAATCGTACCTTTGCATTAACGGATAATTATTAACAAGTAGAGTTCGTATGAAACTAAGCCAACTTATCGCGCGTGGCGCTGTCGTGGTCGCCGCCATAGCAACAATCGCATGCTCGTCGGAGCAACCTAAGGAGGAGGGTGACAACATCCCCACAACACCCATAAACGAGATGTCGTACAGCCCTGAGGCTACATCCTTCGAGCTTTGGGCACCTACGGCCGAGGCTGTCGTTGTGCGCCTCTACGATGGCGATAATCTCGCGGAGGAGGTGGCTATGACAAGAGGCGAATGTGGACTATGGAGGGCTCAAGTGGTGGGCGACAAGCGTGGCATGTACTACGCCTTTCAGGTGACTATTGACGGCAAGGTGCTGAAGGAGACTGCCGGCATCTTTGCTCGTGCGCTCGACGTAAATGGCAACCGTGGTGCCATCATCGACCTTCAGGACACAAATCCCGAGGGTTGGGATGGCGATATAGCCCCCGCGATACCCGCTTCGGAGGTGGTGATATACGAGATGCACTACCGCGATATGACGGCACACGCTTCGGCGGGTGTGGCCTACCCGGGGAAGTATCTCGGCATGGCAGAGCGTGGCACACGCTCGGCTGAGGGCCTTGCTACGGGCCTCGACCACCTTGTCGAGATGGGTGTTACACATGTACACCTGCTACCCACGGCCGACTTCGGCTCGATTGACGAGTCGCGCCCCACGAATCAGTATAACTGGGGCTATGAGCCTAAGAACTACAATGCTCCCGAGGGAACATACTCGACAGATGCGGCTGACCCTGAGGCTCGTATTCGTGAGCTTAAGAGATTGGTTAAGGCTATGCACGATGCGGGATTATGTGTTGTGCTCGACGTGGTATACAACCATACTACTGTGGCTGAGAACTGCGGCTTCGAGCTCACCGTGCCCGGTTATTTCTACCGCATGAGGGAGGATGGCACGTTTGCCGATGGCTCGGGCTGTGGCAATGAGACGGCAAGCGAAAAGCCCATGATGCGCAAATATATGGTCGAGTCACTCGAATATTGGGTTAAGGAGTACCACATCGACGGCTTCCGCTTCGACCTTATGGCTATCCACGACATCGAGACGATGAACCTTATACGTGAACGTCTTGAGGCGTTGAATCCCAATATATTGCTCTATGGTGAGGGCTGGGCAGCCGCCGCACCCCTCTACGACGAGGATAAGCTGGCATTCAAGCGTTACACCTATCGTATGCCCGGTGTTGCGGCATTCTCGGACGATATACGTAACGCCCTGCGTGGTACGCTCGATCTCTCGAAAGGGGGCTTTATATTTGGTGTCGAGGGTAACAAGGAGGCGTTGAAGTTTGGTATCGCAGGCGGCGTCGAGCATCCCGAGGTTAACCATGCGGAGGAAGCATGGTGTGCAGCACCCACGCAGCACATAAGCTACATCACGTGTCACGACGACCACAACCTGCGCGACCGCCTTGAGCATCTTGCACCCGAGGCTACCGAGCAGGAGCGCCTAAGGATGGTCAAGTTGGGGCACTTCGGCGTGTTCACATCGCAGGGTATACCCTTCATCTTCTGTGGCGAGGAGATGTACCGCACGAAGCTCGGTGAGAAGAATACCTACAACATGCCCGATAAGTACAATGCCATAGATTGGTCGTTGAAACATGACTATCGCGACCTTGTGGAGTATGTTAAAGGTCTTATCGCCCTGCGCAAGGCCCATCCAGCCTTCTCACTCGCCACGGCCGAGGCTGTGCGCGAGCACCTCACATTCATCGAGAACGACAATGCGGCAGCCGTGGGCTTCCTTCTCCACGACCTTGAGGGTATAGACACGGCAAAGAGCATCGTCGTGCTGATGAACGGCGCACGTGAGAGCGTGGTGTTCGATATTCCCGAGGGCACGTATAAGTGGGTGGCAGATGGCGATACCATCGTTGTGAAGGGTATAGGTCGCTACGATGCTACGGATGGCAAAATCGAGGTTGCACCATGCTCGGGTGTAATACTCGTTGCGGAGTAGTGTAAAATTTGCGTATCTTTGCAAAATAAACGACAATATACCATCGCTTTAATATAGAGGGTAAACGTGAGAGTGGAGTTTGACATAGCACGACGACTGTCGAGTCGCAAGGCGGGAAACAAGGCAGGCATCATGGAGCGTGTGGCGACCATAGCCACAGGTGTGAGCATCGCCGTGATAATCATCACCCTCTCCGTTGTCATAGGCTTCAAACACGACCTGCGCAGCCTCCTTTCGGGCGCTACGGCCGATATTACCGTCACGGCACCACAGAGTGGTGGTGTGGTGTCGGGTAGGCGTATAGCCAACAGCGCAGCTATGGCCGGGGTGATGCAACGGCAGGATATAGTCCGCATCTCGGCATATACGGCAAAGGAGGGGGTGCTTAAGAGCGACGAAAACATCCTTGGAGTACTACTTAAGGGTGTCGATAGTAGTTTCAACTCAACCTTTTACGAGGAGCATATTGTCGAGGGTCGTTTTCCGCGTGTAGGCAAGGAGCCACGAACTAAGGATATACTCATCTCTCGGAGCATCGCCCGAAAGATGAATGTAGGTGTGGGAGAGCGTATCGAGATGGTCTTCGTTGATGCCGATGGTGGCATCTTGCGTGACAGGTTTGAGATATGCGGCCTCTATCATACCGGTGTAGATGTTATCGACAGTGGTATTGTACTTACGGATATGCGTAATGTCGCGCGCCTCTACGATGGCAATAGTGCGATGGTTACGGGCTACGAGCTATGGCTCGCGGAGGGTGTCGATGGCGCTGTCGTTGCCGATGAGCTAAATGGTGCATTTATCGACCTATACCTTGAGACGGGATGTGAGGCCGAGGCCTTCACCGCAGAGGAGGTATTTCCCGATATTTTTGGCTGGTTGGCTACGCACGATGTGACGGCCTTGGCCGTTGTGGTGATAATGATTATCGTTGCGCTGCTGAACATGACCACATCGTTGCTTATCATCGTCCTTGAGCGCCAACGTATGATTGGCGAGCTTCGAGCTTTGGGCATGCATCGTAGCTCTGTGGTTAGGATATTTCTCTTCAGGGCACTCTTTATCATCGTGCGCGGTGTATTGTGGGGTGTTGTGGCCGGTGTGGCTCTCGTTGTCATACAAGAGATGTGGGCGGTAATACCGCTCCCTGCGGAGGGCTATCTTTTGGAGGCCGTGCCTGTGGCGCTATGCTGGGGATGGTGGTTGGTGGCGGCTGTGGCTACCATAGCAACGACACTCGTTGTCATGCTTCTTCCCGCAGCCCTTGCAGCCAAAATATCACCCTCAAAGATAATGAGATACGAGTAATGAATATTAGACTATGAAACCATACAACGAGGAGCAGACAAAGAAGGAGCAGGTGGAGGAGATGTTCGACAACATAGCCCCGACCTATGATAGGCTCAACCATATAATGTCGTTGAACATCGACCGTATATGGCGACGACGTGTTATGCGCATCGTGCGACGAGCCAAGGCGCGTGCTATCATGGATGTGGCTACGGGCACGGGCGACCTTGCCATAGCCATGGCAAGGAGCATCACGGAGGCGCAAATACTTGGTGTGGATCTCTCGGAGGAGATGCTTGCGGTGGCGCGAGGCAAGGTCGAGAGGCTGGGACTCGCGGAGCGTATAAGGTTAGAAAAGGGCGATGCCGAGAATATCACCATGGTGGCCGATGGCGCGATGGATGTCGTGACTGTTGCCTTCGGTGTACGTAACTTTGAGAATATAGAGCGTGGATTGAGCGAGATATATCGCACGCTCAAGAGCGGGGGACAGCTCGTTGTCTTGGAATTTTCGATGCCGCGCAACCGCCTTATCCATTGGATATATTCGCAATATGCCCACCGACTGTTACCACGTATCGGTGCCACCATATCGAAGGATAAGCGTGCATATACCTATCTTCCCGACTCTGTCGAGGAGTTCCCATCGCCCGAGCGCTTCACGGAGATACTCCATGGCGTAGGTTTCGACGACGTGGTGCGTCGCTCGCAGAGCTTCGGCATAGCATATATATACGTAGCAACGAAACGGTGATGATGATGAGGCTCCACACGCTGCTACTTACGCTTATGCTCCTTGTGTGTGCGATACTACGTGTCGATGCTGCGGAGGGGGGTGATGCACGGGAGATAACCGTCAACGAAATAACCCGTGTGACACATCTATCGTCCTCGGGGGCAAACGTATATGTCGATGTGCAGAACAACAGCCGTCGCACGATTGTTATTAAGCGAGGCGAGGTGGATATCATGGTTGACGGCAACCTTAAGAGTACCATATCGCTCCGTGAGAAGGTGGTAATACCCAAGGGGTATGCTGGCGAGGTGCTACTGCCGCTACGCTTTCGCAGCACGAGCACGCTCACGCTCCAGAGCATCTTGCGACGTATAGCCGAGGGCGATAGCGAGGGTATAACAATAACATACCGCTTGCGTGGTGGTACACGACTTATAAGGAGGAGTATTCGCGGTGATGATATTGCTATATCGGAATTTTTCGATATGTTTGCAGTGCCTAAGAGTGCGATACTTCGTGCCGAGGAGCTGTTTAGATGATATAAAACACATAAATACAACAATTTATGCGACAGATATATTTTAGAGTTACCCTTGTGCTTATCCTCACGCTTGTGGCTGTTGAGGCCTCGGCGCAGAGAATCGAGAGTATGCGTAACAGCTTAGCCGAGCGTACCATGAATGGTACATTAGTGCGTGTTGAGGAGGATGCCTCTACGGCACAGGCAGTTGAAGCTGTGGAGTCCAAGGCACAGCCGAAGCAGGTAAATGGCTATCGCGTGGTCATATATTCGGATAATGGGCAGTATGCGGGGGATAAGGCTAAGAACGTGCACACCATGTTCCGACACACATATCCTCACATCAATGCCTACCTTGTCTATGAGAGTCCCTATTTCAAGGTCTCCGTCGGCGACTGCCTGACGATGGAGGAGGCGCAGATTCTTATGGCGGAGCTCTCTTCTGCCTATCCCAAGGCCTATCCCAAGCGCGAGGTTATAGAACTCACGGAGCTACAACGAGTACGTGCTAAGGGGAACATTGCGGCTGACAGCACATCCTTAGCAACAGGGGCTGAGGCGGTAGCAGAATATTCCCAGCACTAAAAAAAATTGGCATAAACCGCGATTTTTATGCTCATTTTGTTGCTCAAATAAAATTTGTTTCATACTTTTGCGATTGTTAAAGTGGGTTTTAGGCGTTTAGCCGCGTAGAAGTTGAAGATATTTTTCATCTTGGTCCAAGGGTGCAATGCGGGCGTTGTAGCCGAGGAAAGAGGGGCAAGAGGGGAAAGATTGCAACGTAAATTCAAGGGCGTTAATAGCAAAACCTGCCGATAACGACTAACATATAATTTAATAGGAAGTACATTTATTTACTAAAACTTTATAGCTATGAAGAAGATTTTTGCATTTGCAATTTTATTTGCTGCTGTATCAATGGTTGCTTGCGGTGGCGAGCAGAAGAAGGCTGAGGAGTCTCAGGAGGAGGCTGCTGCAACGGAGTGCTGTGCAGAGTGCGCTGCTGAGGAGGCATGCTGCGAGGGCGAGTGCTGCGCTGAGGAGGCTTGCTGCGAGGGCGAGAACTGCGCTGAGGAGAAGGCTTGCTGCGAGGGCGAGAACTGCGCAGAGGAGAAGCCTTGCTGCGAGGGTGAGTGCACGAAGTAATCCTCTTTTATTCACTCCCGATGTATTTGGGCTGGCTAAGTTTACTTCTTAGTCAGCCCTTTCTCGTACCATTACCACCATATATGTTGCGGTGAATGTGTTATTTTCTTGTCGAGGAGGTTGTTTTTATGCCAAAAATTAGTATCTTTGTAACGTGTTGTGTCGCGATACTGATTGCAGAGTGACATGACGCAGTCCGAGAGAAGGAAACATTCACAACAATAACTAAAACTATTTAAGACAATGTACGGAAAATTTCAGCAGCATTTGCAGAACGAGCTGGCCGAGATTAAGGCTGCCGGCTTGTACAAGACCGAGCGTATTATCGAGTCGCCCCAGCGTGCGGAGATAGACGTGGCTAACCGCCCCGTGTTGAACTTCTGCGCCAACAACTACCTCGGCCTCTCGGATAACCAGCGTCTTATCGACGCAGCTAAGCGCGCTATGGATGAGCGTGGCTTCGGTATGTCGTCTGTACGTTTCATTTGTGGTTGTCAGGATATGCACAAGGAGCTTGAGAAGGCTATCGCCGACTACTTTGGCACGGAGGATACCATCCTCTATGCAGCATGCTTCGATGCTAACGGTGGTGTCTTCGAGCCCCTCTTCACAGCCGAGGATGCTATCATCTCTGATGCTCTCAACCACGCATCTATCATCGACGGTGTGCGCCTATGCAAGGCTCAGCGCTATCGCTACGCCAATGCCGACATGGCAGAGTTGGAGGAGTGCTTGAAGCAGGCACAGGCACAGCGCTTCCGCATCATCGTTACCGACGGTGTATTCTCGATGGACGGTAACGCTGCTCCGCTGGATAATATTTGCGAGTTGGCAGAGAAATATGATGCTCTTGTTATGGTTGACGAGTGTCACTCGGCAGGTGTCCTTGGTAAGACAGGCCGCGGTATCACCGAGCTCTACGACCTCCGCGGTAAGGTAGACATCCTCACCGGAACTCTCGGTAAGGCCTTTGGTGGTGCTGTGGGTGGCTTCACGACGGGTCGCAAGGAGATTATCGACATGCTCCGCCAGCGCTCACGTCCCTACCTCTTCTCTAACTCGTTGCCCCCTGCCGTTGTGGGCGCTTCTATCGAGATGTTTAAGATGCTCGAGGAGAGCGACGCTCTTCACGACAAGCTCGTGGCTAATGTTGAGCACTTCCGCTCAAAGATGGTTGCCGCAGGCTTCGACATCAAGCCTACGCAGTCGGCTATATGTGCCGTTATGCTCTACGATGCTAAGCTCTCTCAGGACTTCGCAGCAGAGTTGCAGCAGGAGGGTGTATTCGTGACAGGCTTCTACTACCCCGTAGTACCTAAGGGTCAGGCACGTATTCGCGTTCAGGTGTCGGCAGGTCATACTACCGAGCAGCTTGACCGTTGCGTTGAGGCCTTTGTTAAGGTGGGCAAGAAGCTCAACGTTCTCAAGTAATTTCTTGCGATAAGGGGCCTACTTAGGCACATCCCTAAAAACTCTACCCCTCGGGTTGTACGTTTTAGTACTATCCCGAGGGGTATCCTTTTGTGAAGCACCAAATTAGCCCCTCTCCCAAGAAATTGATTGAGAACAGCCATCGTAACGATGGTCTTTCTTCATTGTCGCATTACACCTCTTAATGTGGGAAGTGATGCATTGTCAACTCTTTTTCGTATCTTTGCCATCGTAACGATGGTCCTTCTACATTGTCGCATTGCATCTCTCAATGTTGGAAGTGATGCATTGTCATTTCTTTTTCGTATCTTTGCCATCGTAACGATGGTCTTTCTTCATTGTCGCATTACACCTCTTAATGTTGGAAGTGATGCATTGTCAATTCTTTTTTGTATCTTTGTCATCGTAACGATATAAACCACACAGCGATGTCAATAATAAGACTTACTAAGGAGTTTACTTTCGAGGCAGCACACATGCTCGAGGGCTATGATGGCCTCTGCCGCGAGATTCACGGCCACTCGTACCGCCTATTTGTTACCGTCAAGGGTGAGCCGCAGACCGATGCCGACTCGCCGAAGCTCGGCATGGTAATGGATTTTGGCATACTCAAGCGCATAGTTAACGAGCAGATTGTCGACCGCCTCGACCATGCCTTCATGATGCGACGCTCGGAGCGTGCCGAAGAGGTGGCCGAAGCGTTAGGCATGCAGTTCTCGAAGGTGGTGCTCACGGAGTATCAACCTACGTGCGAGAATATGCTTGCCGACTTTGCCGAGAGGCTTCTTGGAGCCCTCCCCGACGAGGTGGAGCTCTGTGCGCTGAAGCTGCACGAGACAGCCACGTCGTATGCCGAGTGGTATGCTGTGGATAACCTCTAATTGATGAACATGATGCGAAAAACGCTATATCTTGTCGATGCTTATGCGTTGATATTCAAGTATTACTATGCCTTCATGGGACGGCCTATGCGCAATCGTGATGGACTGAACACCTCCGTGGTATTTGGCTTTACGAAGTTCTTGCGCGACATCCTCAAGCGAGAGAAGCCCGACCTCATAGGCGTAGCCTTCGACCCTCCGGGCGGATGCTTCCGTCGCGAGATGTTTGCGGAGTATAAGGCCAACCGTCCCCCCACGCCCGAGGATATAAAGCTCTCGGTGCCATACGTTAAACGTCTTTTGGAGGCGATGAACATCCCTATCTTGGAGGTTGCGGGCTTTGAGGCCGATGATGTCATCGGCACACTCGCGAAGCGTGGCGCCGAGGCCGGGTATAGTGTCTTCATGGTGTCGCCCGACAAGGACTATGGCCAGCTTGTAGATGATAACTGCGTGATATACAAGCAGAAGGGCGATGAGCGTGAGATTGTCGACCGTGCGGCCATAGAGGCTAAGTACGGCTTTACGGAGCCTCTGCTTGTGCGCGATATGTTGGCATTGTGGGGCGACTCGTCGGACAACATTCCGGGTGTTCCCGGCATTGGCGAGAAGGGTGCCACGAAGCTTGTTCGTGAGTGGGGCACGGCAGAGAATATATTGGCCAATGCGGATAAGATTGGTGGTAAGACGGGTAAGAACATTGCCGAGTGGGGCGATAAGCTGCTTCTAAGCAAGGAGCTTACGACCATACGCTTGGATGTGCCTATAGAGTTGGACGAGGAGGCTCTGAGAATATGCGAGCCGAACTATACGCTGCTACGCGGGCTATATGCCGAGCTTAACTTCTCATCTTTCATGCGCGATTTAGAGAATGTTGCGCCTATTGAGCCTACACCGTCACACCCAACACAGGCCCCTCAGATACAACTTCAGGAGGTGGCACGTGCCAAGGCCGAGGCGAAGCGCCGTGCTAGCCTTGAGGGTCAGGGTGACCTCTTCGCTACGATGGCGACTACGCTGCCTGCACCTCAGGTAGAAGATGCCACCGTGGAGGAGCTCACGGGCATGCATACCATAGCTACAACGCCACACGATTATCGCACGATACACAATGCTGAGGAGCTGCGCGACTTGTGTGCTTATCTCGGTAGATTTAAGGAGTTTTGCTTCGATACCGAGACTACGGGGCTCGACCCCATTACGAGCCGCATAGTCGGTATGTCGTTTGCAGCGGAGCCCTTCAAGGCGTGGTATCTGCCATTCACTGCTGATAGTGCAGTGACGGCACACTATGTAGAGATACTACGCCCATTGTTTGAGGATGAAAATATCGCAAAGATAGGCCAAAACATTAAGTTCGACCTTATGGTATTGCGTGGCTTGGGTATAGAGTTGCGCGGCAAGAAGATAGATACTATGTTGTTACACTACCTCGTCGACGCTGAGTCGCGCCACAATATGAACTTCCTTGCCGAGCGCTATCTCAACTATACGCCCATAGCTATTGAGACACTTATAGGCAAGGGTGCAAAGCAGCTGACGATGGATATGGTAGGCGTAGAGCGTGTTGCGGAGTATGCTGCCGAGGATGCCGATGTGACGCTGAGGCTCAAGGAGGTGTTGTACCGTGAGGTCGAGCAGCTCGGCATGACGAAGCTCTACTTCGACATCGAGGAGCCTATGATTGATGTGCTTGCCGACATGGAGCTCGAGGGCGTATCTATTGACGTTGGGCGACTGCGCGACTATGCCGTGGGCCTTAGGGCGATGCTGCAACGCTTGGAGGAGGAGGTGCGCACGGCGGCAGACGAGCCTACGCTCAATATAAACTCATCGCGACAGCTCGGCGAGGTGCTCTTTGGTAAGCTGCGCATCACCGAGAAGCCCAAGATGACGAAGATGAAGCAGTTCTCTACCGACGAGGAGTATCTTCAGGGCTTTGCCCACGATTTCCCGATTGTTGGCAAGGTGCTCGAATATCGCGGTGTTAAGAAGCTGCTCTCAACCTACGTCGATGCTCTGCCCGAGCTCGTAAATCGCATCTCGGGGCGCATACATACGTCATACAACCAGGCGGTTACGGCTACGGGGCGACTCTCGTCCACTAACCCCAACCTTCAAAATATCCCCATACGTGATAACCTCGGCAAGCCTATTCGCGAGGCCTTCGTGGCCTCGGATTCCGACCATGTGTTGGTTGCTGCCGACTACTCGCAGATTGAGCTGCGCCTTATGGCGCACCTGAGTGGCGATGAGGCTCTTATTGATGCCTTCATGCGTGGTGACGACATTCACTCTGCCACTGCCGCGCGACTATTCCATAAGAGTGCCGACGATGTCACCTCTGACGAGCGTCGTAGGGCTAAGACTGCTAATTTCGGCATCATATATGGTATCTCGGCCTTTGGCCTTGCTCAGCGCCTCGACATTCCAAATCGTGAGGCTAAGGAGCTTATTGAGAACTACTTTGCATCGTACCCTGCGGTTAAGGCATATATGGATGGTGCCATACAAAAGGCGGCAAGTGATGGTTACGTTGTGACCATGTTTGGTCGCCGACGTATACTTCACGACATCACCTCGTCAAATCGCACCGTGCGTGGTGTTGCCGAGCGCAACGCCATAAATGCCCCTATTCAGGGCTCAGCGGCCGACATAATGAAGCTTGCAATGGTGGAGATACGTCGTCGCTTCGTTGCTGAGGGCATACGCTCGAAGATGATTATGCAGGTTCACGATGAGGTTGTCATCGACACTCTACGTACTGAACTCGAGGCTGTGAAGCGTATCGTCAAGGAGGCTATGGAGAGCGTTGCGGTGCTTCGCGTGCCACTTATTGCCGAGGTCAATAGTGGTGATAGCTGGTTGGCAGCGCACTAATATATTTTACTAAATATATTGCTGTGGCCTATGCTTAAAATGCGAGGTATAGGCCATGCTTATATCTGTATAAAAATTTTTAGCTTGACAATGACCATTTTTTGTCTTATTTTTGCAGTGTAAAGATGAAACAATAATACTAAAAAGTGTAATACTATGAAAACAAGATTTTATAAGTGCAATGTTTGCGGCAATGTGATACATAAGGTTGTCGATTCGAAGGTCCCCGTGGTATGTTGTGGTCAGAAGATGGAGGAGCTTGTGCCTAACACGGTAGATGCCAGTGGCGAGAAGCATGTACCTGTGGTTACGCTTCTTGGTGATGGTCGCCTAAGGGTAGATGTTGGTAGTGTGCCCCATCCCATGACCGATGAGCACCATATTGCATTCGTATACGTAGAGACGGAGCGTGGCGGCATACGTGTAGACCTTACGGATACACCTTCTGCCGAGATATTCATTGGCGAGGATAAGCCTGTTGCTGTATACGAGTATTGCAATCTTCATGGGCTCTGGAAGGCGGATTTGTAACCACAGTGATTTACTTGTGGTGGCGCAAAGAGGATAATTTTTATCATCACCTAATCATTGATGCAGCGCCCCAATCATCCCATATAACAACAAAAGAGAGGCTCGATTATTCGAGCCTCTCTTTTGTTAGGTTGGATATACCTATTAGTGCTGTGTCTCGTTTGCGCGTGCTGCGTAGGCGATGTTGAGCGCCTCAGCCTTACGGAGCTCCTGCTTTACAGCTGTGAGCTTACCTACTGTTGCACCCTCATCCACACGAAGGTTAACAACGATGTCCTTGGGACCTACGCCCTTGGTTACCGTCGTTGCCGAGATAAAGTCTCGGATATCCTCTACTTCACGGGTCTGGTCGTTGAGCTGAATCTTCAACGCATCCTCACCCTTAGCTGCGCCAAGGGGCTTACCCATCCAAATGTTCACAAGATTCTTCTTGTCGAGCTCAGTAATCTCGATAGCCTCGGGCATCTGCACCGAAACCAACGGATCTACCTCACGCATCGTTGTTGCTGCCATGAAGAAGAACAGAAGCATAAACACGATGTCGGGAAGTGATGATGTCGACATAGCGGGCACTTCACGCTTGCCCTTTTTTGCCATTACTGCCATAACTACTTCTTTGTTTGATCGTTAGGTTCTGCCTCAGATATCTTCATAGGTACAGCCTTGCGGATGTTACCGGCCTGAATGTCGTCCAACTCGTCATACGCCTTGCCATATACCTGACGCGATACGTCGTCGCGATAGAGGCTGAAGGCGTGAGTAAGCTCATCCTGCACCTTGAGATATACCTTATACTCTGTTTCATCGTCGGCCTTAAGAGATACCAGACCCTCGCTGACTTTGTACGTGCCGCCGTCAATCTCGGTATCCTTCTTGTTTGATCTTTCGGGATCTACAAGGAAGAAGTATACCTCGCGAGAGAGACGTGAGTGCTCGCCGCTACGACGCAAGTCGCTTGAGCGGTACTCCTCCGTACCAACCATGATAGCACCACTACGTGATACGTTTACCTTAAGTACGTTACGCTCGTTTACGTCAACATCGTTCTGCTGCTCTGTCGGGTCGATCCAAGGCGGAAGCGTTCGCTTCATACCTGTGTCGACATCCATCGTAGTTGTCACCAAGAAGAATATCAACAGCAGGAACGCGATATCCGCCATTGAACTGGAGTTAATCTCTCCAGCCTTTTTCTTAGCTTTTGCCATAAACTACGATTTATAAATACCACGAATAGCCGAGAACAAGGCTGCCAATGCAGCACCGGCGAATGTGATGTAAGTTACCAAAATACTTGTGTCGGCAACCATATACTCGAATGTGCCGAATACTGTGCGTGTTGCGGGGTCAGTACCGATACCGAGGTCGTAACCTGCAGCATCCTTCAACGTAGCACCCTCTGTCCAACCATTGCTTGAAGCAACGAAGTATGATACAGCAACAACAACGACAACAACAACCAATGCCAAGATGGTCTTCTTCAAACCACCGGCGTTGAGCATCATGTTCCAGATGGCGCTCATTACGATGAAGCAAACAGCGAATACCATCAAGAAGTAGAACCACATAAGGTTCCAGTGGATAGCCGTAGCAAGGCTTACCATGTTCTCAGCATTGAGTTTTGCGGCATCGTTAGCCTTGATTGAGGCCTCGATGTTCTCCTGCATGATGACAACATTCTCCTTATGCTGGTTAAGAGTGTCGTTCAAAGCCTTGAAGTCAGCCTGAACCTGCTCGGCAGCAGCAAGAGCCTTCTTGTCGGCGTAGCCGAGGCTCTTCTTAGCCTTCAACTCCTCAACCTTAGTCTGAGCCTCAAGAGCAGCCTCGCGGTTGTCTGAAACCTTCTTCTCGTACTCGGGGATAAGCTTCTCGATAGTGTTCGCAAGCTTCTCCTTCTCTGCCTCGATGGCATCAAGGGTAAGGATACCCTCGTCGAGCTGGTTGGCAAAGATGATGCCAAGCGCCTCGATACCCTCCTGTGCCGACTCTACGGGCACGGGCTGGTCATCCTCAGTATTCACAGCAACACCATTAGCGTCGAACTTCTGCACAAGAGGTGTGCTTGTGGCAATCTTTGCAGAGTCGGGAGCATTCCAACCTGCTATGATAGCCCAAGCAACCATTGCTACCGACACCAAGGCGAAAGCCAAGAATACGTAACTATGTAATTTTCTCATAATTGACTGTTTCTTAAAAATAGTTGGTCTTAATTATCGCTTGTTGTATGCTGTGAGCATATCAATCAAGGAGATTGAAGTATCCTCCATCTTAACTACCTGACCCTCGATCTTAGAGAGGATGTAGTTGAAGAACACCTGAAGGATAACGGCAGAGATAAGACCCATCAAAGTAGTCAAAAGAGCCACCTTAATACCACCGGCAACGACTGCGGGAGAGATAGTAGCCTGAGCCTGAATGTCATCGAATGCCTGAATCATACCAACAACGGTACCCATGAATCCCAATGAAGGAGACAAAGCGATGAACAACGAGATCCAAGAGAGACCTGACTCAAGGTGACCCTGCTGAACTGAACCGTAAGAAACGACAGCCTTCTCAACAGCCTCCAAGCCCTGATCGTAGCGAAGAAGACCCTGATAGTAGATCGATGCGATAGGACCACGAGTGTTGCGGCAGAGCTCCAAAGCAGCAGCTACGCCCTTCTCGTTAAGAGTAGCCTCAACGTCGGCAACGAACTTCTTGGTATTAATCTGAGACATGGTGAGGTAGAGGATACGCTCGATAGCGATAGCCAAACCAAGAACCAAGCAGACAAGCACGGGAAGCATCCACTCCCAACCACCTTCCAAGAACTTCTTCATAAGAGCGAAGTGCATAGGCTCACCAGTCAACTCCGGCTCACCAGCCAACTCCTCTGCCTCAGCCTCGGGAGCAACCTGCTCTACTGCGGCCTCCTGTGCGGGAGCCTCATTAGCATCCTGTGCGTAAGCAGCGCCGAATGAGAGAGTGGCAGCTGCCAAAACCAAAAATAATTTTTTCATAATGTTTTGTTAGTTAAAATTTGTAATTTTTAGTAGTTGTTATCTCTATAATTTTGCTTAAAATTAATTCGTACAACGTGTTCCATCTTGCGACATGCGATATATCCCAAACGCATGTATGGGCACACAATATCCCCATTGTCGCTATAAACCTTGTGTCAATCAACTCTTTACACCTCTTTATCAGGGGCTTCCTCTCGTAAGACACCCCAATTAGAGAGCACTTTGCAGTGCGAAATATACGCATTATTTCCGAAAAGTGCAACGCTTTAGAGCGTAAATTCACCGCGTAGGGGTCTGCGCATCAAATTTAGAGTTTCCAAAAGTGGCAAATTTTTGCCTAAAACGTACATCAGCTTTGTGACGGCAGCCTCGATGGTCATATCGTGTCCCGATATGACACCGGCCTCCTGCAACGCAAGGCCTGTCTCGTAGAGATGCATCTGCACAGCGCCATCCTTACACTGCGACACGTTCACTACTACGACACCGCGGTCGATAGCCTCTTTCACCAACTCCACAAACCACTCCGACGTCGGGGCATTGCCCGCTCCGTATGTTTCGAGGACAACGCCGCGGGCGCCACTGTCAATGAGCATGGCGCGTAGTGTCGCGGAACGTATGCCCGGGAAGAGTTTTATCACTACGACCTCATCCGAGAGCGCCTCACTTATGCGGAACTCGTCCGAGAAGTCGGGGGCATAGGGGGCAATTGCCGAGGTGTTGTACTGTATGTTTACTCCGACATCCGCTAATGCCACATAGTTAAACGAGGCGAAGGCGTTGAGTGCCTCGGCGCTGAATTTCGTCGTGCGGTTACCGCGGAAGAGGCGGTTTTGGAAGTATAGTGCCACCTCGGGAACGATGGGCGCACCATCCTCGTTGTGTGCTCCGGCAATCTCTATCGCGGTGATAAGATTTTCGCGGCCGTCGGTGCGCAGGATGCCTATGGGTATTTGGCTACCGGTGAATATCACGGGCTTAGCCAAGTTTTCGAGCATGAAGCTGAGTGCCGATGCCGAGTACGACATTGTGTCTGTGCCGTGAAGTATGACAAAACCATCGTAGCGGGCGTAGTTGTCGCGAATGATGCGTGCCATATTTGCCCAGTTCTCTATCGACACGTTAGACGAGTCGATGGGTGGCTTTATGGTAAGCACCTCTATATCTACGTTTAGTCGCTTGAGAGATGGAAACTCCTCGTATATTCCGCTGAAGTCGAAGGGGACAAGGGCACCTGTGGCCTCGTCGGTCTTCATACCGATGGTACCACCGGTATATATAATAAGTATCGATGATCGTTTCATAAACGAGTCTTGTGTGGCGTTAGTGCCACACATATCATTACAAAGGTACGCAAAAAAAGCGAATGATGAACCTTTTTATGTGAAAAAATCACAACGTGGCGCGATATTTTGCGCCATGAGAGTCATTATAGCCCAAAAATACGTCGTGCCGTGGCCGTTGTAATCTCGTCTATGTGTGCTGTTGTGGTGTTGTGAATGTCGGCAACTTTGCGGCATACGTACTCCACGTATGACGACTCGTTACGCTTGCCACGATGCGGCACAGGCGTGAGGTAGGGGCAGTCCGTTTCGAGGAGGAGCAGCTCCGTGGGTAACTCGGCAACAACCTTGTCGAGCCCCGAGTTTTTGAACGTGACAACACCTCCGATGCCAAAGACGAAGTCGCCGTGCTTCAGTAGCTTACGCGCCATGTCGACATCTGCGGCATAGGCATGGAAGACACCTCTAAGACCGCGCCCGCGATATGTCGCTACGGCATCGAGCATCTCGTCGTATGCCGAGCGAGTATGTATCACTACGGCCTTGTCGTGCTTGAGGGCTAACTCGAGTTGTGCGTGTAGCACCTCGCGCTGTTCGCGATAGAAATCCCTGCTCCAATAGAGGTCTAAGCCTATCTCTCCCACGCCGCAGAGCGCCATAGGAGGGTTGTTGAGTAGCGCCTCGACCATGTCGAGCTCTTCGCGCCAGCGTGGGTTGTCGTTTACCGACGTGGGGTGTAGTCCCGCCATCGGGCGACAGTAGTCGGGGTGGGCTGTGGCGAGGTCGAACATGCGATTGCGACTCTCGGAGTCTATGTCCGGCAGGAGTAGCATCTCTACACCCGCCTCGCGGGCACGCGCCAAGGCCTCAGTGCGGTCATCGTCGAACTCCTCGGCATAAATATGTGAGTGGGTATCTATCATATAGTCTAATGGTGTGTTCTACTAAACTTTTTCGTAGCGCTTGCCCGGCAAGGCACGTATGCGCCCCTTTAGTTCGAGCTCCATCATCTCCATGGCGAGCTCGCCGATGGATAGCCCCGTTGCTGCGAGTAGGGCTGCATGGTCGAGTGTCGTGGCACTATCGAAAGCACTAAGTATCAGTCGCTCGTTGGCTGTTAGGTCATCGTCGTCGCCCTCTGTCGTGGGCTGCGACTCCTTGGCTGTTATCTGCCAGCCGAGGTCGTCTATTATATCTCGAGCCGAGAGTATCAGGCGTGCTTTGCCGCTGCGTATGAGGTTGTTTGTGCCAAACGAGGTGCCATCTGTTATGCGCCCGGGCACGGCCATGACGGTGCGGCCATAGCTGTCGGCCATCTCGGCCGTGGCGAGAGAGCCTCCCGTTGCGGGTGACTCGACGATGATAATTCCGGTGCTTATGCCTGCGATTATGCGATTGCGGGCGATAAATAGGTTGCCATTCTGCTTCGTGCGCGAGTGTAGCTCCGACACTATAGCACCGCCACGGCGTATTATATCTTCGGCCAAGGCGCGATGGGGTGTGGGTGTCACTTCGGGGAGCACGCTCGCAACGACAGCGATTGTCGTCGCGCCATGTGTGAGTGCTGCGCGATGACAGGCGCCATCCACACCATAGGCCAAGCCACTGACGATGCATAGGTCGTCAACCTCGGCGGCAAGGTCGCCTATGAGCTTGTCGGTGACATGTAGCCCTGAGGGCGATATTTCGCGTGTGCCCACCATCGAGAGTGTGCGTAGCGATAGCGCCTCGACATTGCCGCGCACGAAGAGCACATGAGGTCTATCCGAGGCTTCACGTAGAGGTGTAGGGTACTCCATGTCCGTTGCTGCGATTATGCGTATGTCGTGCTTGCGGCAGTACTCCACCTCGGCCTTCGCCTCGCGCATACCTTCGCCCGCGATGATGCGCTCGGCGAGCTCGGGGCGTAGCTTGGCATCGTCAACGAGGGCCGCGCGCGACGCTGCGTAGACCTCCTCGGCACTGCCGAAGTGGTCTACGAGGTACGCTGCTCCGCGGCTGCCTATGCCACGGACAAAGATAAGTGCTAAATCTTCTAACGTCAACGCTCTCAGATTTATGGAATCAACTTAATTATCCGCAGTGGAAGAATTTCTCCACCAATGCCAACATCTGTGCGCGGTCGTTGCCTATATCCTCGCGTAGCGTGCGGTCGTCATACGAGCGTAATAGCTTGAGTATGCCGTCAATCATCGCGGGGCTGAAGACACCACGTGCCTCGAATATCTCCCTCTGGCGCTCAAGGCAGTCTGCCGAGGCAGCACAGCTATCGGGCAGCTGTGCCAACACCTTAAGTCTGTCGGCATTCTCCTTCTTGTGTATGTTGACATTTACGTACGTGCGCTCGGCAATATCTAAGGCATTGTCGAGCTCGAAGCCGTAGCGACATGCCACAACGAGGCCGGCGATAAGCTCGTATACATCTGCCGAGCCGTCTGCCGAGCGCATCTCTACGGTCTGCTTCTGCGATGTGTCGTAGTCGTGTGCCTTCTCCAACGGATTGGCTATCTGACACATGTTGCTCTTTGCTGTCCAGCCCAAGGGCACGCGCACGAGCACCGAGCGGTTGCGGTCGCCCCAGCATACGTTTGTGGGTGCCTCCTGATGCGGCACAAGGCGGAAGTATGACGTGGGGTTGGTGTTGCCGAAGGCCGTTATTGAGGGTGCGAGCTCCATTATGCCGGCTATGGCGCGGCGTGCCGTCGAAGAGAGTACGCCACCGTCGAGCATCATATTCTTACCATCCTTGACGATGCGCATGTGTATGTGAAGTCCCGAGCCCGCCTTGCCTGCCGTAATCTTCGGTGCGAAGGTTATGTCGAAGCCGTAGCGGTATGCGAGGTTGCGTATTATCCACTTGGCTATGACGAGCTGGTCGGCAGCATCGGCCGCAGCCACGGGGAGGAACTCTATCTCGTTCTGCTCGTATATGCGGCCGTCGATAGAGAAGTTACCCACCTCCGAGTGACCATACTTTATCTGTCCTCCCGCCTGCGCGATGTATGCCATGCACTCCGTGCGGAAGTCGTTGAACTTGGCGTATGGTGCCGACTCGTGGTATCCCTTCTGGTCTGTTGCGGGGAATAGCCCTTCGTCGGGCGCTATGACGTAGTACTCCAACTCGCCCATGGCCTCGAACTCCATGCCCGTTACCTCACGGAAGGCGTTGAGCGCCTTGAGGAGTGTGTAGCGCGGTGCCGATGCAAGGGGCTCGCCATCCTTGTTGAAGAAGGAGCATAGCATCGTTATTGTTGGTATCTCGGCAAAGGGGTCGTGGAAGGCTGTGCTGAAGCGTGGCACGACATAGAGGTCGCTGCTTCCCGCCTCGATAAAGTTGAAGAGGCTTGAGCCGTCGACACGCTCACCACAGGTGAGTATGGTATCTAAGTACTCGGCATTGTTGATAACGAAGTTGAGGGTCTTGAGGCGACCATCACCTGCGGGGTACATAAAGTTGACCATGCGTATATCGTTCTTGGTGATATACTCTACAATATCGGCCTTGGTGAACTCCTTTGCGGGCTTGCCCAAGAAGCTAACGAGCTTGTTGGGGTTAAGTGCTAACTCTCGATTCATAGTCGTAGCGTTTAATATGTAAGATTCTAAGCAAAGTTACGAAATTTAGTTGGAACGTGCAAAATATTGACTGAGGTAATAGTGGTCTATTGTAGTATATGTGGTATAAGCCTCTTCGCTTTGTGGCGGAGCGCCTATGTTTTATAGTATAGCTGCCTTACGCAAATAAATTTGCAAGGCAGCTATACTATAAAACACCACCTGCGGTGGCGAACAAAGCAAAGAGAGCGACACACTAATCGATTCACTAATAATAGGGGATGACTAAATTGCTTTTTAGTCATCCCCTTAGCTTAGTTAAATGCTATGTCGCTGTTGTGAACTTCTACCACTCGTAATCACCTTGATCCTCTCCGTGGGTATACTCCTTGTATATCTCCTCTATGGGCGTATCCTCGTAGGTAAATACCAACGAGTTCATTCCCGCAACCTCGTCTTCGCCATAGTAGTTAAGCGTTACTACGGTCTGCTGTAGTCGATGATAATCTACATTTATACTATCCCAATTTACAACGCTACCATCAGCTTTGGTCCATGAGAAGTCCAGACTATAAGAAGTTACTGCGTTTGAACTATTATACCATGATTCTAGTCTGGAATATGCAAATACTGTTTCAAATGATTTGTTGTCGGGGGTAAGGATACGCTTCCTGTCACTATGATACGACACTGTGAGTGTGCCCTCATCGAAGAAGTCAGACACCTCGACCTTTAGCCCATAGTTCATTCTTTCGAGATTGATGTATATCTCAGTGACACCCTCTTCCGGAGTGAAGCCATTGCGTTCTCCATAATATACATCTATATTCTCTGGACTATATAAGGTTGTACCATCTGTAAGGTGGTAACTTATATCACCTATATTACCAAAATATTTATCCTCGGCGATAATAAACTCATTTGTTACTCTGGTATTAGAATATGAATTATCCGATGCGTGATATTTGTTATATGCCTTGAAAGGTGCGCTGTAGCCTATGTATGGTACATTGTCCACAAGAATAGAGTCGCAATATATCTTATCCTTGGCATCATCTATTAGTAATACCGTAAAATTATAATTGTAATTTTCGGTAAGCTCCAACACAGCATTGTCGAGGTTGTCAAAGAGTCCATAAGCATATTGGCTATATCTACTCTCGCTCGCCGGTTTGTATGTAACTTCTATAGCATACAGGTCGCGGTCGTCGGGGGTGAAGCGCGTGAGTGGATTGTGGGTTACATCGACATCGCCGTTTGCGCGGAGTCTAATGGTGTAGGTCTTAGCCTCCTCGTTGGGTGTCGCGGGAGTCTCGACATTATTCTCGCAGGCAACAGCGCCTAAAGCAAGAGTAAATGCAGCTAAGAGTAGATGTTTTGCTCTCATAATAATAGTTTATTTGTGCCCACCGCACCTCCAACGACGGATTAGTATAAAAAGAAAGTGTGGAGATGTTCGTTTATCAGGAAATAGGCATTTGGCGTGGCCCGTACAACAATAAACTATACTCCACACCTGTACAGTATGGAGCAGGCACAGAACGTGCCGACAAAGCATACCGATACAAGTGATGTAAGCATCCGTTATCCCGTTGTACTAAAATCGCCAAATTTTATTTCCGAGGATTAGCGAAACACTTTCACTAAAAATAACATGTCTGCCGAGGGAATATACCCACGGCATCACAAAGGTAGGAATTTATTTATTAACCGCCAAGCGTTTGAAAAAGAATAACTGAAAAAAGAGGGTGCTGCCTTTGGTTTGACCCCACAATGCGATACCGCGCCCCACCGCGCCCCACCGCGCCCCACCGCGCCCCCCGCCACTGCCCC
>JAFVWO010000028.1 GCA_017501625.1 Alistipes sp. | reverse complement strand
GTTGCTTTCGCGCGTAAATCGCAACGAGACGGATTCGTTGGATTTACACATCATACGCAACATCGAGTTGGCCGAGCGATTTTCGGTGCTCAGTGGTGGTGCATACGACATAACGATTAAGCCGCTGACGGATGCGTGGGGCTTTGGTCGCGAGAGGAGGGGGCGCAAGCCGAATGTCGACTCACTGCTACAGTTTGTCGGCTACGACATGATATCGGTGGAGGGTAATCGCCTCATTAAGGGTGATAGCCGCGTAGAACTCGACCTTAACTCCGTAGCTAAGGGTTACACTGTGGACCTTGTTGCTGAGGAGCTTGAGGCGATGGGCGTAACTAACTACATGGTAAACATTGGCGGCGAGGTGCGTACAAAGGGTGTCAACGATAGAGGTGCGCTCTGGAGCATAGGTATAGAGACACCGTATGATGGCAATATGGCGCAAGACTCGTTGGAGAAGATTATAACACTCGATGATGAGGCGGTGGCCACGTCGGGTAACTATCGTCGTTTCTATCTCACGGAGGATGGGAGCAAAGTAGCGCATACGATTGACCCTGTTACGGGTTATAGTGTTGTGAGTGAGTTGCTGTCGGTGACTGTTGTGGCGCCCACGTGCGCCGAGGCTGATGCTGCGGCGACGATGTTTATGGCTATGGGCTCGAAGGAGGCTACATTGGTGCTTGCCGAGGAGTGCGAGCGTAATTATGGGTGGCGCTACTACTTCATATATGCCGATGGCGAGGGCTATCGTGTCGAGTGTAGCGAGGCATTTCGTTAGTAGTGTGTGCTGAGGGAGCATAGGAGCAGACGATAAAGTGTGTGTAGGAGGGGCTGAGTAAGTAGAAAGCGCACGGGGTGTAGAAGGTGATGAAAGTGATGAAGGCTTTGTTGCTATATAATGTCAAGGCGGGGCGTAGAACGATAGAGTATCGCCTTAGGGAGATTGTCGAGGTCTTCGCCCGTAGAGATATAGAGGTGCACGCTAAGCGCATTACCTTTGACGAAAACCCCTTTGAAGGCGAGGCTGCGGTGGAGCTCGTTGTGGTATGTGGCGGTGATGGCACGGTGAACTATGTTGTCAATGCCATGCGTGAGCGCGGAGTGGATGTTCCCATAGGGATAATACCTACGGGCACGGCAAATGACCTCGCCGGAGCGCTACGTATGCCGTTAGATGCTGTGATGGCTGCGCGTAAGATAGCCGAGGGTAGCGAGCGCAGGGTAGATTGTGGCATCGTGAATGGTAGATGCTTTGTCAACGTGCTCAGCTTTGGTGTGCTAACGACAACATCACAACATACCCCCGATGAGGCAAAACGCAGGTTTGGTAAGATGGCGTATTTGTGGGTTGGCATGCACGACTTGGCTAAGATGCACCCTATACGCCTGAAGGTTACGGCCGATGGCGAGAGTTTCGAGAGTGATGTGCTGATGTGCCTTGTGTTCAATGGCGAGACGGCGGGTCGTTTCCGCTTGGCACGTGGAGCACGCCTCGATGACGGGCGTTTGGATGTGTTGCTCTTGGAGCGCCGCAATGTGATGCGTGCCTGTGGCAGCATGATACGCTATCTGCTTGGTGGACATCCCGAGGCTGTGAGGTCGTTTACGGCGCGTGAACTTAACATCGAGGCTTTGTACGATGAGCCTACCGATGTGGATGGACAGCAGGGTCCGCACTTCCCGCTCGCAGTTAAGTGCGAGCACCATGGCTTAAGGGTGCGTTGCTGAGGGGGTGAGAGAGTGTTGCTGAGTGCAGCATGGTATAAGGAGAAAAGGAAACCTAAGAATAAAAATAGGAGGATTGATGAAACAGGATGGTATTAAGCGAGCCTCGATAGACAAGTTAAAGTCGCGCTTCGAGACTGCATACTACTCGGAGGATATGGTTATCACTCCGCTGGTGATGTTTCGTGAACTTGACGACCTCACGGCGCTTATTCAGGGTGTGTCGATAGGTGTCACGGTGAGCGGCACGGCCAAGATAAAGATTAATGGTAAGCTGCACGAGTTGCGCCCCAATACGCTCTTTATCTTCAACGAGAATACCGTTATCGAGCAGGTGAAGGCCTCGATACGCTCGTCGGGATATATGATAACATACTCGCGCCAGTATCTCAACAGCATACACGTAGATACACAAGACCTGATATCCATATATCATGGCTTCCTTGGTGAGCCATGTGTTCAGGTGGAGCCTGCCGAGGCGGCATATATCCACGATATATCGAAGCTTATGCGCTCGGTGTTGTGCGATTATGCACCCACAGCCTCGCGCGAGAAGATTATAAGCTCGCTCTTTGCGGCGATGTTTCACTACGTGATGGGTATCTTGCAGCAGCATAGCATCCCCGGAAATGGCTCTGTGAACAACCGCACCGACGAGCTCTTCAACCACTTCCTCGCACTCCTTCGTGAGCACTGCTCGACGGAGCGTAGCGTGGAGTTCTATGCGCAGAAGATGGGTATCACGCCTAAGTATCTGTCGCTCATATTGAAGAAGAAGAGCGGACGTAACGCCTCGAAACTTATCGACGAGGCCGTGGTGTACGAGGCTAAGCGACTACTTAAGTACTCGGGACTGAGCATCCGCGAGATAGCCATAAAGCTCAACTTCGCATCGCAGTCGTTCTTTGGCAAGTACTTCAAGCAGCGCGTTGGTGTATCGCCATCGCGATACAAAATATGGGATGGTCGTACCGAGGGAGCTATTGCTGCGAATGACATGTTTCCCGAGCCCGAGATGGAGAATGAAGAATTAACAACAAATATCTAAACTATCAATTTATGAGAAAACTATTTAAGACAATGGTGCTCACGTTAGCACTGATGTTGCCCTTCGCGGCCTTCGCCGAGGGTGACAAGACTGTTGGTGAGGTTAACTACGAGAATGAGGGTAGCCCCGTAGAGTGGGTTATCACCGCAGAGAAGGAGAGTGATGGCCTCTTCGTTGTGACGTTTGATGGCGCCATTAAGGAGGGCTTCCACGGATATCCCATGACCGACTTTTCGGCCCCCTACTTCGAGTTCGACAACGCTACTGCTGTTGGCGAGATGACCGAGCCTCTCACTCCCGTGGAGCATGGTATCGATGAGCTTACGGGCGAGCCTTCGAAGATTTATTACGACCGTGCGCTCTATGTTCAGAAGATTGAGGCTAAGGATGGTCAGAAGGTTACAGGCTTTGTGCAGGCTACCATCTGCACCAACGATACTAACCAGTGTACCTCGAATGCTGCGACCTTCGCTATCGTTATGCCCGGTGTTGCTGCTGTTGAGGCATCTGAGCCTGCTGCCGAGGGTGGTAATCTCGATTGGAGCTCTATCATTCAGGCTATCCTTTGGGGCTTTGCAGCGTTGTTGACACCCTGCGTGTTCCCCATGGTTCCTATGACCGTGTCGTTCTTCGTTAAGGGCTCGCAGTCACCCGCACAGGGTCGTTTCCGTGCCTTCATGTATGGCTTCTTCATCGTTGCTCTCTACGTGTTGCCCATCGCCGTGCTCGTGCTTCTCTCTAATGCCTTTGGTACGAATGTGGCGGGCGATATCTTCAACGCTATCGGTACACACTGGATTCCCAACCTTATCTTCTTCGTCATCTTCATGGTCTTCGCAGCATCGTTCCTCGGTGCCTTCGAGATCACGTTGCCCTCGTCGCTCGTTAACAAGAGTGATGCCGGTGCAGATAAGGGTGGCTTGATTGGTATCTTCTTTATGGCACTTACGCTCGTGCTCGTATCGTTCTCATGTACAGGCCCTATCGTAGGCTCTGTTATCATCAGCTCTACGAGCGGTGGCGTGTGGATGCCTATCATCACTATGTTTGCCTTCGCTTTGGCCTTCGCTCTGCCCTTCACCGTATTGGCATGGTTCCCCTCGTTGCTTAAGAACCTACCTAAGAGCGGTGGTTGGTTGAACTCTGTGAAGGTTGTCCTCGGCTTTATCGAGGTAGCCCTCGGTTTGAAGTTCTTGATGACGGCAGACCAGACTATGCACTGGGGCTTGCTCGACCGTGAGACATACCTCGCTATTTGGATTGTAGTATTCTCGCTCTTGGGCTTCTACCTCCTTGGCAAGCTCCGCTTTGCTCACGACGATAAGGTTGAGCACGTGTCGGTATTCCGCCTCTCGTTGGCTATCGCCGTATTCTCATTCGTAGTATACATGATTCCCGGCATGTGGGGTGCACCGCTGAACGCTATCTCGGGTTACATACCTCCTATGAGCACTCAGGACTATCAGGTTAACGGCCGTGTGGAGAATGCTAACGCAGGACGTAAGTATGCCGACTTCTTGCACCTTCCCCACCAGCTTGAGGGTCACTTCGACTTTGAGGAGGCTGTTGCCGATGCTCAGAAGCAGAATAAGCCTATCTTCGTGGATGTTACGGGTCACGCATGTAACAACTGCCGCGAGATGGAGACTATGGTATGGAGCAACGACCGCGTATTGCCTATGCTTCGCGACGACTTCGTCATCTGCGCCCTCTATGTCGACGATATGACAAAGATTGAGGGTGGCAAGCGCCTCGGCTCTGTAAATGCAGCCTTTGCACAGGAGCGTTGGGGTGTTAACGCGCAGCCCGGCTATATCTTGCTTGCTCCCGATGGCGAGACTGTATTGGCAGGTCCTCGTGGCTACGATACCGATATCGATGCCTTTGTTAAGTTCCTCGAGAAGGGTAAGAATTTCTAATTTTGTCTAACGAGAGGCTGAATAAAAAGTGTATTTTGTCGTTATGCTTGCCCTCAAAATGCTCATTTACGCCAAGTAAACTGCGCTTTTTCGGGCTTCGCAGGCCTAAAACTACATCTTTTTATTCAACCTCTTAACAAAACGAGGATGACAAATTTACTTTTTAGTCATCCCCTAAAAGATAGAGTGCCATGGTAGTACGCTTAAGTACTATTCCATGGCACTTTTTTTTTGTTACCCGCAAAGGCGCGGAGGGACATCTACCCGCGAAATGCTTTCCGCGTGGTCGTTGCTGTCCCAGCTCTCTCTTTATAGATTCATCGACTGCGCTAACGCTTCGCTCAGGATGACAAAACGCTCATAGGAACACATATTAACTCATCGTACCCTATAGAAACTCATCAAAAATTGCGGGTTACATTTTTGTAACCCGCAAGAACGGGAGGGTGACATGCGGTGTTAGGGTGCGGGGCAACCCGCAAGAACAGGGGGCGGACGTTGGTGCGGGTGGGAGTGAGCAAATAGCAACGCGGGTACATAAAAGTATACCCGCGTTGCTATTAGTTTTGTTTATTAAGCGATTATATTAAAATTTGTGGCCCTCGATATAGTCAGCATAATCGCTCCAATATTCTGCCGACTTATACGCCTCGACCGATGCTGTTGGAACATAAATCTTACGTTCTGAAGCATTCGAGGAAAACATATAAAGGCCTCCAGCTGGTGGAGTTGTCGCCTTGCAATATACACTTACCAGCGAGTCGCAATGATAGAAAGCCTGCTTTCCAATCGAAGTAACGCTATCGGGAATAGTTACACTTGTCAACGAGTCGCAACCATTGAATGCATAACCTCCAATCTCAGTAACGCTATCGGGAATAGTTACACTTGTCAGTGAGGTGCAATAAAGGAATGCAGAATCTCCAATCTTGGTTACGCTATCGGGAATAGTATATTCTATTAAACCTGCAGGTGCGAATGCTATCAGTTTTCCATCGACAATTAAACAACGATTATCTTCTGATGCAAATTTGCCATAAAAACTTTCCAGCGAGTAGCAATAAAAGAATGCCCCATCTCCAATCTCAGTAACGCTATCGGGAATAGTTACACTTGTCAGCGAGTCGCAATTTTCGAATGCAGAACCTCCAATCGTAGTAACGCTATCGGGAATAATTACACTTGTCAGTGAGTCGCAATCACGGAATGCAGAATTTCCAATCGAAGTAACGCTATCGGGAATAGTTATACTTGTCAGCGCGGTACAATCACGGAATGCAGAATTTCCAATCGAAGTAATCGTATCGTCAAAGGTCAATATTCCCTGTCCATCCTTATACTCATTAGAAATAAGAATAGCTCCAAAGACTGAGGGCTCTGTGCTGGTGGGGAACATTTTTTTATTATCTGCCGTGGTGTAATAAATCTTATTGCTACCCGCAACTATATCACCACTATCGTCACCACCTTCAGCACCGGCTAAGGGGAGTATAATAACAGTGCCGTCTGCGAGAGTGAAGGTAACACTATCCTCGCCAACAACCACATCGGCAAAGAACGAGTCACCATCCTTGCCGTCAGCGCCGTTAGCTCCGTCTTGGCCATCCTCACCCGTAGCCTTGCCGAGTTGTGTCCACGATGCGCCATTGTCGTATGATACATACCAATAGCCCTCCTCTATCTTAAGCTGAGGAGTAATACCATCAACGCCATCTTTGCCATCGGTGCCATTTGCGCCATCATTGCCATTTGTGCCATCAGCACCGTTAGCTCCATCTTGGCCATCCTTACCATCAGTACCTACGGCCTTAATCTTATTGCCGCTATCGTCGAGCAACCACTCGCCATCCAATGTCCAATAATAGATGCCGTCGCTATCCTGCTTAACACCAATAACGGGCGTGTAGCCATCCTTGCCGTTAGCACCATTCTGACCATCAGCACCATTAGCACCATCCTTGCCATTGGTGCCATGATAGATGGTTATAGGCTCATTTTCTGCAAATGTAATGGTGTAACCGATGGTGTTACCATCCTTCGTAACAGGCACGATGCTCGTAATGTAATCACCACCCTGCATAGCATCAACAAGGCTTTGCAATGCCGAGATATTTGTATTCATCTCACGGCACAGCTCCTCAAGGGCCGAGATACGGCTCTCGTGATTCTCGAGTTTGTTCCATACCGCGGTATCGTCATAGGCACACGACGACAATACAAGCGCAACGATAAGGAGAATGTTCGTAAAAAGCTTTCTCATTGTTTGTGTTTGTTTGTTGTTATACCGTCTCAACTCCTACGGCGGTGGTAACATAAACAGAAAGTGTGGAGTTGATTTCCGTTTATTGAATAGAGGGTTGTGGAAAGACCCGAATGAAAATAAACGATACAATGCCCCACACTTGGATAGTATGGGTATATGCACAGACCGTGCATAGCCACATAGCTATACAAGAAATGAGTGTCATCCGTTTATCCCTTCATTCTGAAAACTTCCACATTTTCTATTCAGGACTGCGAAAAACACTTTCAATATGTCTGCTATCTTGCGGATAGCACTACAAAATTAGAAATAATTTCCGAAACGAACAACACTCGCGGGGACATTGTATTTTTTAAGGCCAAAAATATGCAACGAGAAGGTATCATATATCGCATTACACACGATTATCGAAAAAATAATAGGTAGCATTTTGTATTTTTCGATTCTTTTCACTATCTTTGTGCGCAACATAAAATAAAACCTGATTGCTATGTCTTTTATCGATGAAAGGGTACAGACAACAGGTCTCACATTCGATGATGTGTTGCTCGTACCAGCCTATTCTGAGGTTCTACCTCGCGAGGTGTCGACAGTGGGTCGCTTCTCTCGCAATATTCAACTCAACATACCCATTGTGTCCGCAGCAATGGACACCGTAACAGAGGCGCCCTTGGCCATAGCCTTGGCACGTGAGGGCGGCATAGGTGTGATTCACAAGAATATGTCTATAGCGGCACAGGCGGCACACGTCCGTCGCGTGAAGCGTGCCGAGAGCGGCATGATATACGACCCCGTGACCATCCGCAAGGATAACACCGTGGGCGATGCCTTGCAGCTTATGCAGGAGAACAAGATTGGCGGCATACCCGTCGTTGACGACAACGGCATGCTCATAGGCATCGTAACGAACCGCGACCTGCGCTTCCAGAGCGACATGGGCCGTCTTATCGACGAGGTGATGACCAAGGAGAACATCGTAACAACACACGAGACAGACCTTAAGTCGGCTGCCGAGGTGCTCCTCGCGAACAAGATTGAGAAGCTCCCCGTCGTTGACGACAACGGCAAGCTCGTAGGTCTTATCACCTATCGTGACATCACGAAGCTCCGCGACAACCCCAACGCCTGCAAGGACTCGAAGGGACGTCTGCGCGTAGCTGCCGGCATAGGCATAACGCCCGATGCCATGGAGCGTGTCGCAGCGCTCGTTGCCGAGGAGGTGGATGCCGTAGTTCTCGACTCGGCACATGGTCATACAAAGGGTGTAGTGACACTCCTCAAGCAGATAAAGGCGACATACCCCACACTCGATGTCGTCGTAGGTAACATAGCAACAGCCGAGGCAGCGAAATACCTCATCGAGAATGGCGCCGACGGCATAAAGGTGGGCATCGGTCCGGGCTCGATATGCACAACGCGCATCATCGCGGGCGTGGGTGTACCCCAGCTATCTGCCATATATGATGCCTCGACAGAGGCTAAGAAGGCAGGTGTGCCCGTGATTGCCGATGGCGGTCTGCGCTACTCGGGCGACATCGTCAAGGCTTTGGCCGCAGGTGGCAACTGCGTGATGGTGGGCTCGATGTTTGCCGGCACAGAGGAGTCGCCCGGCGAGACTATAATATACAATGGTCGTAAGTTCAAGGCCTACCGCGGCATGGGCTCGATAGATGCAATGAAGGCGGGCTCGGCAGATCGTTACTTCCAGAAGGGCTCGGAGGGTAACATCATGAAGCTCGTACCCGAGGGTATCGTCGGTCGCGTGCCCTTCAAGGGTAAGCTCGCAGAGACGGTATATCAGCTTGTGGGTGGCATACGTGCAGGCATGGGCTACTGTGGCGCCAAGGACATCGACACGTTGCAGAAGGCTCGCTTCGTGCGCATAACATCGAGCGGCGTGACGGAGAACCACCCCCATGATATTACCATCACAAGCGAGACACCCAACTACTCTCGTGGAGAATAAAAAGGTTATTTTGGCATCTACCATGTAGAATAACAACCGAACAAACTATATGACAGAAAAGATATTAATCATTGACTTCGGATCGCAGTACACGCAGCTCATCGCGCGACGCATACGCGAGATGCAGGTATACTGTGAGATACACCCCTTCAACAACGTGCCGGCACTCGATGCCTCGATTAAGGGCGTTGTTCTCTCGGGCTCACCGCGCTCGGTACGCGACGAGGGTGCTCCGCGCATCGACCTCGATGCCATAAAGGGCAAGTTGCCACTGCTTGGCGTATGTTATGGTGCACAGTACCTCGCACACTTCTATGGTGGCAAGGTGGAGGCATCACCCAGCCGCGAGTATGGCCGCGCACGCATGCAGGTGAAGTGCGCAGCAGACCCCCTCATGGCATCGCTCAGCGCCGAGTCGCAGGTATGGATGTCGCACGGCGACACCATCACGACAATACCCGCGGGCTACGACATCATAGCATCAACCGCCGATGTTCCCGTGGCAGCATACCGCATAGCCTCGGAGCAGACATGGGGCATACAGTTCCACCCCGAGGTATACCACTCGGAGGAGGGCTTCACCATGATAGAAAACTTCGTCAAGGGCATATGTGGTTGCACAGGCTCATGGACACCCGACAGCTTTGTGGAGAGCACCGTGAAGGAGCTCAAGGAGAAGCTCGGCGACGACAAGGTTGTCCTCGGCCTCTCGGGTGGCGTGGACTCATCTGTAGCAGCACTCCTACTGCATAAGGCCATAGGCGAGAACCTATACTGCATCTTCGTGGACTCGGGACTCCTACGCAAGGATGAGTTCTCGGAGGTGATGGAGTCGTACCGCGGCATGGGTCTCAACGTCAAGGGTGTAGATGCCTCGGATAAGTTCCTCGGCGACTTGGCAGGTGTCACCGACCCCGAGACCAAGCGTAAGATTATCGGCCGCGACTTTGTCGAGGTGTTCGATGCTGAGGCGCACAAGCTACAGGGCGTTAAGTGGTTAGGTCAGGGCACGATATACCCCGACGTTGTCGAGTCGGCACAGGTGAACGGCACGGCCGTGGTCATCAAGTCGCACCACAACGTGGGAGGCCTCCCCGAGAAGATGGGTCTGAAGGTTGTCGAGCCTCTGCGCCTCCTGTTCAAGGACGAGGTGCGCCGCGTGGGTCGCTCTATGGGCATGCCCGAGCGCCTCATCAGTCGCCACCCCTTCCCCGGCCCCGGCTTGGCGATACGTATCCTTGGCGAGATTACGCGCGAGAAGGTTGAGATTCTGCAAAATGTGGATAAGATATACTTGGACATCCTCCGCGAGACGGGCTGGTACGATAAGATATGGCAGGCGGGAGCGATACTTCTCCCCGTGCAGTCTGTGGGTGTCATGGGCGACGAGCGCACATACGAGCGCTGCGTGGCACTCCGTGCCGTGCAGTCGACGGACGGCATGACGGCCGACTGGGTACATATACCCTACGAGATATTGGCACGCCTATCGAACGAGATTATCAACAAGGTACGTGGCGTAAACCGCGTAGTCTACGATATATCGTCTAAGCCACCCGCCACGATTGAGTGGGAGTAGTCGTTTGATGTGATAAGGGGTCATTCTCGACCTCTCAATCAAAGCTCTGAATGGAATGTACGCCAAGTACTATCCATTCAGGGCTTTTTCATGTCAGCGCCATAGCTACACCACTCTGACGACAAATTCCGCCTTGCAGTGACAAGCAATTAGTTTTGCTCCAGTGTGCCAGCCTCACTTTTGCCTTCCGACATCGTCACTTCGCCCACTCGCCAATCTCCATGTTACGTATCTCGCCTTCTTCGATGTCGAATCTCACGGCTGTGCGCACGCGATGTATGCCATAGATGCCCGCGGCGCCCGGATTTATGAATAGTAGGTCGTAGACCGGGTCGTATATTACCTTGAGTATGTGCGAGTGTCCCGCGACGAATATTTTTGGTCGCGCGCCGTGAATATGTTGCAACGCCTTGGGGCTGTAGTGGCGCGGGTAGCCTCCAATGTGAGTCATTAGCACCTTAGCTCCCGCCACGTCGAAGTAGTTGAACTCGTGATATACGCGACGGATGATACCCCCGTCGATGTTACCGTATACGGCACGCAGGGGACGGAATGCTGCAATCTCATCTGCGAGGTCGAGGGAGCCTATGTCGCCGGCATGCCATATCTCGTCGCAGGGGGAGAGGAACTCTCTTAGCACGTCGTCAAATATGCCATGAGTATCTGATATTACGCCTATTTTCATCGTTTTCATTGCCAAGTGATAGCAAAGGTAGCAAAAAACGGGGGAATTACCACTAAAAGCAACAATTATTCCACGAATAGTCTTTTTTCTACGAAAAAAGTCGTATCTTTGCGGTGTCAAATGTTGTAGACAACACTAACCCCAGATGAAGCGCATAGGATATATAGATGCTTTGCGTGGTTTGACCATGATACTTGTCGTGTTCAGTCACCTATATATTCCTAACCATTCGGTTATAAACTTGCTGTTTATAAACTTTAGGATGCCGTTATTTTTCTTCATCAGCGGGCTTATATCTATGCGTGTTGAGCAGACGTGGGATGGTGCGGAGCTACGCCGCCGTCTTGGGTCTAAGGCTCGCACGTTGCTGTTGCCTATATTGTTCTTTGGATTATTGTATACCGCTGTACGAGGTCTTAGTCTTGAGGCATTCTTGATTAACAAGCATAAGCTGGGCTTTTGGTTTACGCTTGTTTTGTTCGAGATGCTTAGCATCTACTACGTCGTGCGCTATGCTGTTGCACGCCGCGACGCTAACCATCGTTTGGGCCGTGCTGTAGCGTATATGCTTGTTGGCGCTGTTGCAGTGTCGTTCTTGTGGTCTGAGAGGTGGATGACGTCGGCCGTGCCGTCGCTCCTTAGCCTCAGTTGCCTACTCCGCTACCTGCCCTTCTTTGCCTTTGGCTTGTTTGCGGGCTACCACCGCAAGGTGTTCGATGCTGCTGTTGACCGCACAGACGTGTATGTCGGCGCTTTGGTGCTCTTTGGTGTGCTGTCGTGGGCAAATATACGCTGGGATGGGGGCATAGATGTTATCCTCTGCCTCGCTGTGGGCCTCGCGGGCATCGTCATGATGTACGGCACCTTTCGTCGCCTCGCGGGCTATTTCGAGGATAACACTCTCGTAGGTCGCTGCATGCAGTATGTCGGCCGCCACACCTTGGAGGTGTACGTGCTTCACTACTTCCTGCTCATAGGCTTTGGAGCCTCGCTCTACCCCTATGTTGCGACGTCGGCCTTCCCGCTGTCGCCCGTTGTTGTAGGTCTTCCGCTTGCTGTGGCCATCGCCACAGCCTCGTTGGGCCTCGGCTGGCTGCTGTGCCGCAATAAATATATCGCCTACTACGCTTTGGGCAAGAGATAGAGATTTAGAGATATGATACGACACCTCGCCATACTCATTGTGGCCCTTGCCACTACGGCCGCTACGGCTATGTCGCAGCAAAACCTGTGGCATGACGATGCTACGCTGTCGCCCGTTGTCCACGACGATGGGCGTGTCACGCTGCGCCTCTACGCCCCTATGGCCGAGAGTGTCATGGCTGTTGGCGACTTCGCCACGGATGGTGTTGACATGGAGCGTAGGGATGATGGCATGTGGGAGACGACGCTGGGTCCCCTGCCATCGGAGCTATATAGCTATAGCTTCACTGTCGATGGCGTTGCCAATGTGTGCGACCCCTCGAATGCGTATGCCATGCGCGATGTAGGCCGACAGATGAGCTACTTCATCGTTGCGGGCGAGCGTGGTGACCTCTATAGAGCTCAGGCTGTGGCCCATGGCACGGTGTCGCGCATGTGGATGACCACGGATGAGGGCTCACGCCGCATGACGATATATACCCCTGCGGGCTATGAGGATGGCGACAGCTGCTACCCCACGTTGTACTTGCTTCACGGCATGGGTGGCGACGAGGAGTCGTGGCTTGCCACGGGACGTGTTGCCGAGATTATGGATAACCTCATTGCTCAGGGTGCTGCCGAGCCTATGATTGTTGTCATGCCTAATGGCTGCATGCAACACGCCTCGGCGCCGGGCTACTCCCACGAGGGCATGTGGCGCCCCTATATGTCGGGGAGCATGGATGGCAGCTTCGAGCGCCACCTCGCTGCTGTCGTTGCATGGACCGACGAACACTTCCGCACGCTGGCGTGCAAGACGTCGCGTGCTGTTGCGGGTTTGTCTATGGGCGGCTTCCATGCCCTGCATGCGAGCCATGCCTACCCTGCGCTGTTCGACTATGTGGGATTGTTCTCCGCCGCCATCTTCCGTGGTGCGGAGGGCGTTGCGCTCTATGAGGATATGCCCGCGGGCCTCGCGGCACTCTTTCGTCAGGGCGTGAGACTCTACTGGGTGGGCATCGGCAGGGACGACTTCCTCTACGAGGAGAATAGGACGTTCCGCGCCATGCTCGACGCTGCGGGCTACGAGTATGTATACTACGAGAGCGATGGCGGCCATACGTGGCGCAACTGGAGAGTATACCTTACAGAGTTTGCGAAACAACTCTTTAATGACTAATTAGTAGTGAGGAGTGAG
>JAFVWO010000027.1 GCA_017501625.1 Alistipes sp. | reverse complement strand
TATG
Organism: Alistipes sp.; assembly: GCA_017501625.1. GTDB lineage: Bacteria > Bacteroidota > Bacteroidia > Bacteroidales > Rikenellaceae > Alistipes. The sequence continues at coordinate 2,184 of JAFVWO010000027.1, read as the reverse complement.
GTCAAAGTGACCGTGGGTATTGACCGCCATAACGGGCTTAAGGCCGCGCGACGATATCATCTCGGCAAGGATTCTATTCTCGCCATCATTCATATTACCTGCATCGATAACGATACACTCCTGCGAATCGTCCCATACGAGGTATGTATTCTCTCTGAAAGGGTTGAAAACAACACGTTTAATCTCCATAATTATCTCTTATTCGTTTACTCAATCTCTGCCGTAAGCGTTATGTGCTGCACGCCACCCTTAGCCGTAGAGTCCACTTGCAACACACGGTAGAAGCTACCCTCGGGGGCCTTGCTGGGGTCTACAGTGATGATTATACTGCCGCTCTGGCCTGGATCTACCAAATGATCCTCAACCTTAGCCTTGATGCAGTCACAGCCCGTGCGAACGGTGTGCATCAAAAGGGGCTCGTCGCCCATATTGGTAAACATAAGGTTTACCACCTGCTTATCGCCATCGCGCGACAACGTGCCGAGGTCGATGACCTTATTCACAAACGATATCTGCGCGCCTCGTGGCGAGTCCTCCGACTCGTTAGCCACAGCAAACATAGGCGCAACGCACAGCGCCAACAACATAATGAGATCTCTAAAAGTCTTCATAGCATAAAGGTTTAAAAGGTTATAGGTTGTTCGCAGTATGTCGACTACTGCAGCTTAAAATCGTAGGTTATCCTGCCGCCCTGGGCCGTGCGCTGGCTCGGCTTGAACTTAGCCTTCATAGCCGCCTCAACGGCCAACTTACGCAGCGTCTCGTCCGACGTAGTAGTACCATCGAGGTCGACCTTAGCCGTAAGCACATTGCCATCGCCATCGATGGTGACATATACCACAACGCGCCCTGCGGTGTTATAGCGCGTGCTGGGCTTGGGTAGTCCCTCGCGTAGGCCACGACCCTGAAGTCCTGCGTCGAGCTGGTCCGTACCTTGAAGGTTGTAGCCAACACCCTCGCCCTTATGCCTCTCGCGCTCGCTATCGGGAGCAAGGCGGTTGCCCGCAGGCACCTCATCGGAGCTACTGCCCACCGTAGGCTTAAAGAGCGCGTTAGGGTTTATCGTCTCGGTCTTCTCCGCCGGGCCCTCGGTCTCGACGCTCTGCTCCTTAGGCGCCTTCTCGACGTGTGCCTGGGCACGGTCGCGGCGCACATCCGTAGGTGCGCTCTGCTGCACCGAAGGCTTTGGTAGCTCCTCGACAGTCTCCTCAACGAACTCTATCTCGAGAGGCGTCTCGGAGTATTTCGTGCTGCGCACCTCGATGTCTACAAGGCTCAGCAGAAGCCCTGCGGCGGTCATCACCACGACGGTGACAAGCGCAGCGTAGCGTCTCGGGGCACGATCTATGGGGTCGTAGTACTCCATTACTTCTCCTTAGTGGCTAACACCATTTTATACTTCTCCTCGCGCGTGAGGTCTATAATCTCGACAAGGGCATCGACCGTGACCTTCTCGTCGCAACGTAGCGATATGTATGGACGCTCCTCCTCGGCTCGTCCCTCATACTCGGCATAGTGGAGCTTGAGGGCTGCTGCCACCTCCGCTACCGACGTGTAGCTCTCGTTGCGGTTGATGGTGTAGCTATAGCCCGACTCGCTGCGAGCATCGCCCACAACTGAGAGTGCTATGACCGAGGGGTCGCCCTCCTGGCTCGACGACGAGGGCAGCGTGAGCTTTACGGCGTTATTAGGGTTTATAAGTGTTGTCGCAAGTATGAAGAATACGAGCAACAAGAAGATAAGGTCGGTCATCGACGACGATGAGAACGACGAGTCTACCTTTGAACTTCGCTTAATTGCCATAGCTTGACTACTTCTTTACAGGCTGGTTAAGGATATCCATAAAGGCTATGGTCGTAGCCTCCATTCTAAATATGAGTTTCTCGATGCGCGCAACGAGGTAGTTGTGGCCGAAATATGCTGGGATACCGACGATAAGACCGCCTACGGTGGTCACCATAGCCACATACATACCTGCCGAGAGCTGACTAAGCTCGATAGCGCCAGACGTATTGGCCGACATATCGATAAATACCTGCACCATACCTACTACCGTACCGAGGAAGCCGATCATAGGAGCTCCACCCGAGATAGAGGCGAGCCACGGAAGTCCCGACTCGAGCTTTGCAACCTCTACGTTGGCGACATTCTCGATAGAGGTCTGTATGTCGCTCATAGGGCGGC
>JAFVWO010000026.1 GCA_017501625.1 Alistipes sp. | reverse complement strand
GAGATATGTCTGTATGTCGTCGCGCAGGCGCTTGTATAGCGGGCACGAGGTGTAGTTTTCGTTGTCGAGCAGCACGTCGCGTATTGAGCGTAGTGTGTTGGTGTAGTTCTGAAGTTCGTTCTTGAGCGCCACGCCCTCGACCTTCGAGCTATGTATCTTGGCAACTGACAGTTGGCGTAGCTTGTCGCATACGGCCGAAAGTAGTGGCATCGTCACGTTATCCATCAGTGTGTGGCCGTGCATAAATAGGTAGCAGTTGTCGCGCTCCACACCGTGCTTTGTGAGACTATCGCCCAAAGCATTAACCTCCTCGATCATAGAGGGATTATCGCGCTCGAGGGATTGTTGTCGACGTACAACATTACGCTCAAGCCAGGCCAACGTATTCTCACCATTACGACGTACGTCCACATAGTTGAGGCGCACCGAGGCGCGGAACTCGGCAAGGGTGAAGATGCTCTCGTGGGCAAGCTGTGCCGAGTAGACATACCACAAAAATAGTGGGTATATAATCTTGGAGTAGGCTGCCATAAATCGCACGAAGTCGAATATGCGCGTGTCGTTTTTGGTGGCCTTAACACATACGTTGCGTAGCGAGGGGGCATAGCAGAGGTAGTTCTCGGTAGCGTAGGTATATGTGTGGAACATATTCTCGGCCTCGAGAATCTGGCGAGACTGCTCCGTAGCACCATCGAAGAGGTAGTCGAAGTCGGAGTCGACACATAGAAGCACACTCTCCTTCGATGTGCGCCCTATCATCGACATCAGCACCTTCTTACCTTTGGGCAGGTCGTCGCGGTTGGGCACCGATATCTCGAAGCGCAGATATGGATTTTGGAAGTGGTCGAATATGCCTCGCCAGAAGGCCACATCCTCATACCCCTCGACAAATACGTGCACGAGGTGACGATCATCCTCGGGAGGCAGGATGTCGGGAAGCTGTACGGGGTTGTATGCCGCAAGGTCGCGGCGGCGGCTAAAGCGTTTCTTCGGTTTCATATCGTAAAGTTACTGAAATTTTTTGTATATTTGTAGCGCACGTCACCAAAAAATTGACGTGCAGAGGATATTTAGGCTATTAACGTGTGAAATTTAGCGATTACGGTTATGTCTGATTGGAAGGAGCGTCTGGGTGTTGTCTTCTCGACAAACCCCGACTATAGATACGATACGGGTGCAGAGCGAGAGGCTGAGACCTTAGCCCCAGCTAAGCAGAATCTGAAGATATGGCTCGATAGACTCAAGGGTGGGCGTGTGGCCACCGTGGTGCGTGGCTTTGTTGGCAGTAGCGACGACCTCGCAACGCTGGCTAAGGAGCTTAAGAAGAGCTGTGGCGTGGGTGGAACGGCTAAGGATGGCGAGATAATCATCCAGGGCGACCACCGCGATAGGGTCGTAGAACTACTCACAAAGGCTGGATATAGATGTAAGAGGGCTGGCGGTTAGTTGTCCCCGTAGCCACATAACGCATAATTAGTATATTGCTATGAATGTAGAGCTCGTTGTTGTTGGCAAGACCGATATGAAGGAGGTTGAGGCGCTGGTTGCTATGTACTCTAAGCGCCTGAATCACTATGTGCGCTTTGCCATCACTACTATCGCCGATGTGCGCAATACGCGCAGTATGTCCGAGGGCGAGCAGCGTAGGCTCGAGGGAGAGTCTATATTGAGGCTTGTCAACGAGTCGGACTATGTTATGCTCCTCGACGAGCGCGGCTCGGAGCTTCGTTCTGTGGAGTTTGCCGAGGTGCTGCAGCGCCGTATGTCGTCGGGCGTCAAGCGTCTGGTATTTGTTATCGGTGGCCCGTATGGTTTCTCCGAGGCGGTCTATGCAAGGGCCAATGGTAAGCTGTCGCTGTCGCGTATGACATTCTCGCACCAGCTGGTTAGAGCTATCTTTACCGAGCAGCTATACCGAGCCTTCACCATACTTCGTAATGAGCCTTACCACCACGAGTAGGGACGGTGGAGAGTTGGTCTTGTGGCAACGGTTTACGCGCGTAAGATTAAGGGTAGAGCGCGCCTATGGCGCTAAAGAGTAGTTCGTGGGCTATGCCCACTAAAGAGTAGTTCGCTCGCCGGGGCGAGCTAAAGGG
>JAFVWO010000025.1 GCA_017501625.1 Alistipes sp. | reverse complement strand
GAGGAGGGCGACTCGATATACCTGCCCAGCAAGTTTATTTCAAACGCTATGCAGCGCCTCTGGGCACCACGATACTTCTCGGACATACAGATAGGTGCGACCATCGAGGGCGACTCGCTTGACTTGGAGGTCTTCCTTAAGGAGCGCGCACGAATACTTCGATGGGATATCGAGGGTGTGTCGAAGTCGAAGAAGAAGGATTTGATGGAGGAGGTGCTTAAGTTGCGCCGTAATACCGAACTGTCGGACTACGTCATCGACAAGAATGTCAAGCTACTCAAGGAGCACTACGCCGAGAAGGGCTTCCGCACCTGCGAGGTAGATGTTCGCATAACAAACGACACTACGTATGAACAGTGCGTAAACGTCACCTTCGACATCGACCGAGGCCCTAAGGTGAGGGTAGGGGCAATCAAATTCGAGGGTAACGAGGCCTTCGACGATAAGCGTCTGCGCCGCACCTTTAAGAAGACACACCAGAAGAGCATCCTATTCTTCCAGAATCGCAAGCTCATAAAGGAGGACTACGAGGCCGATAAGGAGCTGCTCTTGGACTTCTACAACGCTCGAGGCTATCGCAACGCCACCATCCTGCGTGACTCGGTATACTTCATCGACGACGAGACCTTAGGCGTAGATATTACCGTGTCGGAGGGTAACAAGTACTATATCCGCAACATCAACTGGGTGGGTAACTCGGTATACTCTACCGAGCAGCTCTCGACGATGTTCGGTGTGCGGCCAGGCGATGTCTACGACAAGAAGTCGATGCACAAGCGTCTCGGTATTGGCAAGGAGATGAACCCCGAGGAGATGTCTATCTCGTCGTTATACAACAATAACGGCTACCTGATGTCGCAGATCGAGCCTGCGGAGATTGTCGTGGGTCCCGACTCTCTCGACCTTGAGATTCGTATCTTCGAGGGTAAGCCGTTTACCATTAACGACGTTGGTATCTCGGGTAATATACGTGTCGACGACGAGGTTATTCGCCGCGAGCTATATGTGCGCCCTGGCGACCTCTACAACCGAGCGCTGCTGATGCAGACGATGCGTACGCTTATGGGTATGGGCCACTTCGACGAGCAGGCCATAATCCCCGACATTCAGCCCGTATCGGACGAGCTTGTAAACATCAACTGGCCACTGCAGGAGAAGGCTTCGGATCAGTTTAATATCGCTGGTGGTTGGGGCTCAGGTACGTTTGTCGGTAGCATAGGCGTCACACTCAACAACCTCTCGATGCGCAACTTCTTCAAGCGCGGTGCGTGGAGGCCATACCCCTCGGGACAGAACCAGAAGCTATCGATATCGGGACAGACAAACGGTACATACTACAAGGCTCTCTCGCTGAGCTTTACAGACCCCTGGTTGGGAGGCCGACGACCAAACTCGTTTACGCTCTCGGGTTATATCTCGGAGCAGAACAACGCATACTACGTATGGCAGAACGCCACGATGTACTACCGCTCGATGGGTCTCTTCCTCGGTCTCGGTAAGCGTCTGCAGTGGCCCGATCCATACTTTACGTTCTATGGCGAGCTTGGTTATCAGCGTTATGGCCTACGTGGTTGGGATTCGTTCATCCTCAGCGATGGTAACGCTAACACGCTGTCGCTGAAGTTAGTCCTGCAGCGCTCCTC
>JAFVWO010000024.1 GCA_017501625.1 Alistipes sp. | reverse complement strand
TGTTGTCGGACGTATTGGAGTAGCTAAAAATTTACTACAATAATGTTTAACTAAAACTTATTTATTATGTCAGAAATTCAGTCAAAAGTTGTCGAGATCATCGTTGACAAGTTGGGTGTTAAGGAGTCAGAGGTAGTACCCGAAGCAAGCTTCACCGCACATCTTGGTGCCGACTCTTTGGATCAGGTAGAGCTTATTATGGAGTTTGAGAAGGCTTTCGACCTTCAGATTCCTGATGGCGATGCTGAGAAGATTCAGACCGTTGGCGATGCTATCAGCTACATCGAGTCTCACAAGTAATAGATTGCACCAGATATTGCCCGTGGTGAGCCTATCTGTAGAGTAGGAGTACACGGGTTTTAGTTATCAAATCTATTTCTAATATCGTATGGACTATGCCAAGGGGGCTCGCTCTCTCGGTTTAGTCCATATTTGTTGCTTTATTTATTACGAACTATGTTCGATTTTTTGTTGCGCCCCATTCGTCGCCACTTTGGTCGTGACAAGGCGTTCTATGTCGCTATAGACGACATGTTTGGGTTTATACCCCACAATATAGAGCTGTACAAGCTCGCACTCATACATAAGTCGGCATCTGTCGAGCTCGACGATGGCCGTCATATTAACAACGAAAGATTGGAATTTCTGGGTGATGCTGTCATCGAGAGTGTCACCTCGGACTACATATTCATAGAGTTTCCCGACTACGACGAGGGCTTTATGACGCAACTACGCTCGAAGATGGTGTCGCGCCAATCGCTCAACCGCATAGCCTCGGAGATAGGGCTAGATAGGCATGTCATATCGCATGCCGCGGGCAACCATAGCCAAAAACATATATATGGCGATGCCTTCGAGGCGATGATGGGTGCGATATATCTCGACCAAGGCTACGACTTTGTCAATCGCCTGCTTATAAACGACATCTTCGGTCGTTATATGGCGTTGGACGACATTTTGCAGTCGGAGACCGACTTTAAGAGCCGCCTTATCGAGTGGTGCCAGAAGAATAGATATGCTGTGGAGTTTCGCACTGAGAGTGGTCGCGGCACGCAGCCCTCGCATCCGGCATTTCACTCTACGGTATATATCGATGGCATTGCCGTAGGTCATGGTACGGGTGACTCGAAGAAGGAGGCAGAGCAGCAAGCAGCCTTCTCGGTGTCGCAGAGCTCTACGGCGACACTCGGTGATGAGGCCAGCGCACAGTTGCTCGATAGAATTGATCGTATGGCTAACTAACGCTTTCGGATATAGAGAATGAGAGAGATTGTAGATAGGTTGCAGTCGCGTGGCGCTGAGAGCCTTAACGACAAGGAACTCTTGGCTGTCGTTCTTGCCGAGAGCCTCGGCGATGACCGCGCTGTGGAGCTCGCCGAGGAGCTCATGACGGCAGCGGGGGAGTCTGTTGCGCGCCTCGTTGACTATGATGTTGCACGTCTGAGGATGTTGTGTGGCTTGGGCCGTATGCGTGCTCTTAGGCTTAAGGCTGTCAAGGAGTGTGGCCGCAGGCTTGCGGCAGCGGATGTCGAGCACCACGATATTATCTCCTCGGAGGCGGATGTCGTGCGCATCATGGAGCCGCATCTTGCCGACCTCCAGCATGAGGAGTGCTGGGCGCTATATCTCGCATCGTCGGGCAGACTCCTTGAGCGTATGCGCATCAGTCAGGGTGGCGTTCAGGCTACGGTTGTCGATTGCAAACTCATTGTTAAGCGTGCCTTGGAACTCTTGGCCGTGCAGATAGTCCTCGTACACAACCACCCCTCGGGAAGTGCTACGCCGAGTGAGCAGGATAGGAGTCTTACCGAGCGTGTTGCGGATGCAGCACGTCTCTTCGACATGCGTCTTTTGGATCATGTCATCGTGGCACGTGGCAGCTCCTATAGTTTCCGTGGCATGGGGCTGTTAGGATAAATAGCCACTGCGCGTTGCACGTATCGACTTTTTTTTATACCTTTGCCTCGATGTACGCCTATGGTGCGTAGATGCAATGTGAAAAATCGTAAAATATAAGATATCATGGCAGTTGAACTCAAAGATTTGACCAAGAGCGACGATAATTACTCGCAGTGGTACAACGATTTGGTTATTAAGGCAGGCCTTGCCGAAAACTCGGCAGTGCGTGGCTGTATGGTCATCAAACCCTATGGCTATGCCATCTGGGAGAAGATGCGCGATGTTTTGGATCGCATGTTTAAGGAGACGGGACACGAGAATGCCTACTTTCCGCTCTTTATCCCTAAGTCATTCTTCTCGCGCGAGGCGAGCCATGTCGAGGGCTTCGCTAAGGAGTGTGCCGTGGTTACACACTACCGCCTGAAGAACGACCCCGAGGGTAACGGTGTCGTTGTGGACCCCGCAGCACGCCTCGAGGAGGAGCTTATCGTGCGCCCTACGTCGGAAACCATCATTTGGAATACGTATAAGAATTGGATTACCTCATACCGCGACCTCCCCATCCTATGCAACCAGTGGGCTAATGTCGTGCGCTGGGAGATGCGTA
>JAFVWO010000023.1 GCA_017501625.1 Alistipes sp. | reverse complement strand
TTGTGAGGCAATGCCCCTCAGAGTGTTGTTCGTTTAGAAAATTATTCCTATATTTGCGCCGTCGTATGGCATATAGTGTCGTGCGATGACATATTGATGAAAGTGTTTTCGCTGTCCTAAATAGAAAATCTGACAGTTTTCCAAAGACAACAGGGCGAACGAACAGCACTCATTCCTTGTATAGCTATGCGGCTATGCCTTTCTCGGGCATATACCCCATACTATTCAAGTGTGGGGCATTGTAGCGTTTATTGTTGTCAGGTTTTGTCAGAGCCTCTATTTAGTAAACGAAAGATCAACTCCACACTTTCTTTTTTATAATATAGGTATACCATATAGGAGTTGGATGGTTAAAAAGAGGTGTGCAACATTCACATTTTGTTTAACTATAATTTTTTATTAACCATGAGAAAAACAACTTCTTTTGGGGAGTACACAGCTCCCGAACTTGAGGTCGTGTCAACAATCGTTGAGCAGGGCTTCACAATGTCTGCAAACATCGAGCTTGCGAGCGAGGAGGAGTACGGACCATTCTAAAAACTATTGCAACTATGAAAAACATTTTTAAGAGTTTGATGTTCGTTGCAGTAGCTGCAATGACATTCACAGCATGTGAGAAGGACAACGCCGAGAACAATAACAACAACGGCACTGAGCAGAAGACAGCTATCACCTTCAACGCCGAGTTTGCCGACACTCGCTCATACTTTACTGAGAACAATGGCGAGGGCTACGCTTCAGCGTGGACAGAGGGCGACGCGGTAAAGTTTCAGGCTGTCAACTATTATAGTGCTGGTGAATATTATACCAGCGTGGGTAATCCAACAGCTTATATAGATGAGAATAATTGTCTCAGCGCTACGTTCAACGGCATTCAGGGCGGAGATGAAATAAAAGCTTATTCTCCTGCTACTAAGTGGAATGTTTCTGTGAGCATGTATGGCATAGCCGATGAATACACAATCCCCAGCGAGCAGACGCCTACCGCTACATCTGTAGATCCTCAGGCTCATATCTTGATGGCTGAGACTACATATACCGGTAGCAACAATATGTCGCTTACCTTTGCACATCAGGTAGCATACGGTAAGATGAGCTTGACAAACTTCGCCGGAACAGATGCTACGGATGTTCTTCTCGATATCGACGGAGATAAGTATACTATCAACCTTGATAATATCAACATTGCTACCGAGCCTATTTGGTTTGCTTGCGAGCCTAATGGCAAGGTCAGCGACATGACAATTACCGTAAATGCTACTGAGGGTGGCTACACTAAGCAGATTATTACTGATGGTGACAAGAACTTAGAGTTCAATAAGGGTCAGGTTTCGACATTTATTGTTAATATGACAGATGTCACTCCCGGTGCGGCAGTGGATACATTTAATCCTACTGTTACTTACGATACGCTTGTATGGAATGATGGTGGTCGTTTTGAGTTAACTGGTGGTAATAGTAATGGTATAACACGACTTGTACTACACGCAAATGCTCGTCCGGGAAATAACTCTATTAAGGTTGGTTCATACACGTATGATGGATATACCGGTAATTATACTAGCCCAAGTGCTGAAAACATGTTCCGATTGAGAAATCTAGATGGTGATTCGATGATGTATGCATCATCAGATGTTACATTGGATGTTTCATTTGAGAATAATCAGTATACTATTATTATTGGATATAACGGAAAGACTTATGGTTATCGCGGCATGCCCAATGGTTGGGTAGCACCCACTGGCTCAATTGGTGGCAACGAAGGTGGCAACGGAGGTGACAGCAATGTGGTTACAGTAACAGGGGTAAAATCCGTAAGTAATCAGGGTAAGACGTACACATTTAATTGTACTCCTCAGCTTACTATATCATTCGTAATGACAAATTACATGTCTTCAGGCACATACGAGCTAAGAGCTGGTTATAGTGGCGAAAGTAATGTATGTAATGTAATGTATATTGGTGAGGATACGCCTACTACTGTATCAGGCAGTATAACGTACACATGGAGTAACCCTAATGCAATAATAACATTTAATGATGTGGTTATTGATGGCATCACATTTAATGGCGAGAATATTACATATGCGTTGATGTAAACAATTGAAACAATCACGATACCTAACTAATTATTAGTTAGATTTATAATTTAGTTTTTGTGTAGGAGCCACCCGCGACGGGCCGCTCCTACTTTTTTTGTGGGGGTTTGTGGGGCTTTGTAGGGGTTTATAGGGTACTGTGGGTTCTTATGGGTTCTTATGGGTTCTTGTGGGGCGGGCGATACTCGCGCCCTACGTAACCTACAATAACCTAAGTAACCTATGTAACCTATAATTTTTGTGGGGTCTTATGGGTCTTATAGGTCTTATAGGGTCTTATAGGTTTTTGTAGGGCGGGCGATACTCGCGCCCTATGTAACCTATAAAAACCTACGTAACCTACATTAACCTACAAAAACCTAAGTATCCTACCAGATTTTTTTAGATGCTACCGAAGGCGAGGAGCACCATGCCCACAAGGATAAGTATCATGTCGACGAGTTTAGCGCCGAGGTTGCGCTCGCCAAAGAGGAGTGCGCCACAGAGGAAGGTGACGACGACAGAGGAGCGACGTATCATGGCGACAACGGCTATCATAGAGCCCTCGACATCCAAGGCGTGGTAGTAGAAGAAGTCCGCAGCAGAGACAAAGAGCGTGATGAGCGGGATGCTCCACCTCCAGCGGAAAGGCTCCGCAGCTCTACGCGGAAGCCACATGACAGCGGCGATGAGGGTCATCATAGCAAGTTGATAGACGCCAAACCAGCTCTGAACGAAGAGGGGCGCGAGGGCGTGGGACGAGATAATATACTTATCGTAGAGGCCACTAACAGCGCCCAGCAGCATGGCAGCAAAGAGCGCCCACACATGGCGGTTACGTCTAAAGTCGATGCTCTCGCGCCGACCAGCACGGCTGAGGAGGTAGAGCGACACGATGGTGAGAAGCACACCACCCCACTGCAACAGGTTGAGTCTCTCGCCAAAGAGCAGGAATGCCCCGACAAGCACCATGACGGGGCGCGTAGCATTGACGGGCCCAACGATGGTGAGAGGAAGGTGTTTGATGGCATAGTAGCCGCAGAGCCACGACGAGAGCGTAATGGCGGCCTTGAGCGCAACGAGGGCGTGCGCCGCAGCGCCATAGCTGACAGAGTGGAACGGCGTATCTGCGAAGAGGCCCGCAGAGAACTCGGCATCGAGGATGACAGGGAGGAAGAGGAGCGTGGCAAAGAGCGTATTGAGCCACAGAACGGCGATAACGGCATTACCCGCAAGTGAGCGTTTCTTGGCAACATCGTACAAGCCAAGCAACAATGCCGAGATGAAAGCCGCACCTACCCACATCGCTATCCGTAAATCAACAGGTTAGCGATAAGGCACACAGCCAACGTCATGCTCGCCAAGGCGTTCAACGTGCCAAAGGCAATGCCTATATTACGCTGCTTCGTGGGCGTAACAAGGATATGCTCCAAGGCAAGGATGGCCGCAAAGAGCGCACAGCCGGCATAGAGAAGCCATGTGTGTGGCTGGAACGACGCATACCACAGCAACAATGCGACACTCGCGACATGCAACAGGAGGCTTATGGTAAGCGCCGCGCGTGGCGAGAAGCGCGAAGGGATGGAGTGAAGGCCCCGCGCACGGTCGAAGGCGGCATCTTGGAGGGCGTAGATGATATCGAAGCCCGCGCACCATGTCATAACGACACCGGCCAATATCCAGCACTCCGCAGCAGCACCTCCCGTAACGGCCATATATGCTCCCACAGGCGCGATGCCGAGAGAAAGGCCGAGGACAAGGTGCGCCATAGAGGTGAAACGCTTACAGTAGCTATAGAACATGACAATGGCAAGCGCCACGGGCGAGAGCCAGCCACACAAAGCATTGATAGTGGCTGCGACACCCACAAAGAGTAGCGCATTGACAACAACAAACGTAACAGCGCCACGTGACGACACACGGCCCGCAGGAATCTCACGATTGGCCGTGCGCGGATTCTCGGCATCAATATTACGGTCGGCCCAACGATTAAAACCCATAGCCACATTGCGGGCAAAGACCATACAGAGCACAACCTGAACAAGTAGCACCCACACGTTAAGCTCCACAGCGCACGTAGTGACAGCATACGTAAACGACAGAAGCGCAAAGGGCATGGCAAAAATCGTATGCGAGAACTTCACCAAGCGTAGATAATCGGCAATACTACTCATCGTATTATCTGTTAAATTCGGCCTCCAAAACATCCAAGAGCCACTTGGGAGCGCGCTGAGGACGGCGCGTAACATGGTCAATGAAACCAAGCGTCGTAGTGCCCGAGGCTATATCGCGGCCATCCTCGCCACGCACCTCGTAGCGGAAGTTCATGCGTGCCATGGGGAGCTCGTCGACAAAGGCCGTAACCGAAATAAGCTCGTCGTAGTATGCCGGATGGCGATAGTGGATGCCTACATCAACGATAGGCATCATAACACCACGACGCTCAATCTCGGCATAGGTGAGGCCTATGGCGCGAAGCCACTCGGTACGCGCAACCTCGAAAAACTTAATATAGTTAGAATGATGGACAATGCCCATCTGGTCTGTGTGATGATACTCCACACGTATCTTAGTCTCAAAACTCTTCATATCAGCACATTAATATATTATTCGTTAGCGTATGCGGTCGAGCGAGCGCACCAATATCTCATCTTTGAAGATGCCGCGGGCGGCAAGGAAGGACAACACAAGCGACAAGATAGGCATGATGGCCGCCCAACCAAAGCTGCGATGCTCGATGCCAACATTCTCCAAGGCATTAGCGCCCGCAAGCCAATAGTATATAGCCATAAATGCCGCAGCACCAATCAAAAGAACAACCTCGGCACCACACAAGCGCAACTGCAACTGTCGCCTCTTATACATGAAGAGCGTAACAAGAGGTAAGACCGTGGCCAACACCAAAAGGATGCCCATCCAAAGAGTACTCTGCGACTGGTCGCCATTCGTAAGCTCAAAGGCCGAGAGTGTATACACATCGCCCGAGCCGGCAGTAAACGTGGCGATAGGGGTAAACAGCGTTACGGCCATAAGAGCTGTAACGATTAGTAGGTAAAGGGTCTGAATACGTTGTATCATAGCGCGTTATTTTGTTTCATCAGGTTCGATTATTCTATCGATAAGGTAGTTGTTGCGATCCGTAGAGCGACGATTGACAAGCTCACCGATAAAGCCCGCAAGGAAGAGCTGAACACCGAGGACTATGGCCAAGAGTGCCAAGTAGAACAGCGGCTGCTCGGTGACACCGCGCCACTCGAGGCCGTGCGACTGCGAGTAGAGCTTATCGGCAATAACCCACACCGTAGTGACACCACCAAAGAGGAACATGAGCGTGCCCAAGCCACCAAAAAGGTACATCGGCGAGCGCCCAAAGTGCGACATGAACGACACAGAGATAAGGTCGAGGTAGCCCTTAACCATACGCTCCATGCCGAACTTCGACTTGCCAAACTTACGCTCGTGGTGCTCGACAACCTTCTCGCCAATACGACGGAAGCCGGCATGCTTAGCCAAAATAGGTATATAGCGGTGCATCTCGCCATATACCTCGATGCTCTTGACAACCTTACGGCGGTAGGCCTTAAGACCACAGTTGAAGTCGTGGAGCTTGATGCCCGACATCACACGTGCCGTGAAGTTGAAAAACTTACTCGGCCAACGCTTACCTATGGGGTCGTGGCGCTTGCGCTTCCACCCCGACACGAGGTCGTAGCCATCCTCCAAAATCATACGGCGCATAGCGGGAATCTCGTCGGGAGAGTCCTGAAGGTCGGCATCCATAGTAAAGACAACATCGCCCTCGGCCATGTCGAAGCCTACGTACAACGCCGCCGACTTGCCATAGTTGCGCATGAAACTAACAGCACGAATTGCAGGAAAATCGCTGCGCAATCGCTCGATAACATCGAAAGACCCATCTGTGGAGCCATCATCTACCATGATAATCTCGTAGCTGAGCGCATTAGCCTTAGCCACGCGGTCAATCCATCGCACAAGCTCCGGCAGCGACTCCGCCTCGTTATATAGGGGTACGACAACCGATATATCCAAATGTTTACTCATCGTCATCTTGATTTTCGCTTATTATCTGAGGCTTACGGCACACAACACCCGCAACAACAAGGCCCACGACACCTCCGACAAGAACGTAGGAGTTGAACATCGAGAATATCGCAGACATCATCGAAGGTCGCTCAGCAGAGCGTAGTGCCGATATCATAGCACTAAAGTCGGCATCAACCGAAGTGATATTCATGCTCACGTACAACCGACGAATCTCATCGATACGGCCAATCATACCATCAATATAGGCATCGTAGCCCATAACACCGATGAACAGTGTGTCGGCAACACCAACCATGATGCCCGCAAGCATAGATATCATAAGGATGTAGGCAAGTGCCATGGAGTAGCTATAGCCATACTTGGGGTCGGTGGCCGCAGCACGGCGCTTAGACATGCGCACGAGCAACCATACAAATATAACGGCAGCAACAACCCACTCCAACAGAAACCACATCGACATAGAGCCCATATCGAGGCTGCTATATGCCAGCAGATACATCTCAACGATGCGCGAGAGTGCCATAACAACGCCCAATATAGCCCCTGAGCGCAGCACATCATACCAAAAATCCCTTCCTATCATAACCGATATACCTAATTTACAGTATTTATCTTATTTTCATTCTATTCAAAGCATGGTGGTAAGCCACAGCATTACGATTATGCTCACGAAGAGTCTTCGCAAAGTTGTGACGGCCATCCATCTCGGGACGAGCACAGAAGTAGAGGTAGTCGTGCTCCTCGTAGTTCAAAACACCCTCGATAGCCGCCATGTCGGGCATGGCAATAGGCGTAGGAGGCAGACCTGCATATTTGTACGTGTTGTAGGGCGACTCTATCTCCTTATGTCTATCGAGCACGCGCTTAATAGCGAAGTCCCCAGCAGCATACTTAAGCGTAGGGTCGGCCTGAAGAGGCATGCCAAGGCGTAGGCGGTTGATATATACACCGGCAATACGTGCCATCTCCTCGCGGGCATTAGTCTCCTCATGAACAATCGAGGCAAGGGTCATAACCTCGTATGGCGAGAGCCCCACTCTTGCGAGCTGCTCCGCACGCTCGGCATCCTCCCAAAACCTATCCGACTCCTGCTTCATACGGCGCACCAAGGCCTCAGGCGATATGTCGGCATAGACCTCGTAGCTATTAGGCAGAAATATCGATAACATAGCCTCGGCAGAGTCGAAGCCCATCTCCTCGATAAGAGCCTCGTCGCGAAGAGCAGTGACAACAGCGACCGAGTCGGCCTCAATCTGGCGAGCAATCTTACCGGCAAGCACCTCCGGAGTACGTGCATTGTTTATCGTCAGACGCACGGCATTATCCGAGCCGAATTTCAGAGTGCGAACCACCTCTATGACATTCATATCACGTTCAAACGTATACGTTCCGGGCTCGATACCTTCATCCAAGCCCAAATACTTAGCATAGAAATCGAAAGCCCAATGATAGAAGATTGAGCGCTTAACCTTCGCGGTCATCTTATCGTAGCTCTCATCCCCACGCAACACCACCGTAGTGCGCTCCTCGACAGCCGAGCCA
>JAFVWO010000022.1 GCA_017501625.1 Alistipes sp. | reverse complement strand
GGGTGGCTGCTTTGGAAAAGGTGAGATACTCCTGATGCTGTATCTCCATGAGAGGCTGAGCCAACTTGAAGAGGTTGTTCTTCTGGATTGCTTTGGCTCGTTTGGCTTCGGCTTGGCAAGCCTCGCTGCAATAGCGTTGCATTCCGCTTCGGGTCTCAAAGGCCTGACCGCAAAAAGCACATTTCTTGGTTACTTTCATACTGCTTATCGTTTACTAATTTCACTTCTTCATTCTCATCTATCTGAAGTGGTGAACGGAGGTAAACAGTAGTAAACCGTTGTCGTCTTTCTACACGATGTGACAATCCTCACATATCGGGGCGGAATTTGTCACTCATTGTAAACGGATGTAAACCCTTGTCAACTATCTACACGAAATGACAAAAAATAAGCTCCGCAAATTCTCCACGTCAGAAATATGTATCAAAAATATGTGGAAATTTGGGAACCATCAAAAAGCAGTCTGAAAGTGTTAAATTTTAGAATGTATTGATAATTAAAGGTTTATATTTGATTATTTCTGGATATTTTTGGTTGTTTAGGGCTTCTAAATACAACTATAGAATGTAGAACTTCCAATCGTAGTAACGCTATCGGGGATAGTTATACTTTTCAGCGAGTCGCAATAACGGAATGCATAATCTCCAATCGAAGTAACGCTATTGGGAATAGTTACACTTGTCAGCGAGTCGCACATATGGAATGCCTCCTTTCCGATCATTGTTACACCTTTGCCAATAGTTACATCTGCCAGCGAGTGGCAAGCGTAGAATGTATTATCTCCAATCGAAGTAACGCTATCAGGGATAGTTACACTTGTCAGCGAGTCGCAATCACGGAATGCAGAATTTCCAATCGAAGTAACACTATTGCCAATAGTTACACTTGTCAGCGAGTCGCAATCGTAGAATGCAGAATTTCCAATTGATATTAAACTGTTAGGTAAGATTATGCTTTGTAGAGTATCGCGATTGTTAAAAGCATCCTGATTAAGCGCAGTTACATCGCTACTAAAGGTCATTATTCCCACACCATCGACACAGGTGTTGGATACCAATGTTCCACCAGTAACAGCACCATCTTTTGGCTCTACAATCGTGCCATCTGTAGATGTATACCAAATCTGATTATTAGGAATAACCTCATTAGCCGTAATGGTTGACATCGGGACAATATGGTTGCGCTGGACCGTAAGTGATTTAGAGCTGCTCTTGACAATGGGCTCACCACGCTGGCACTCGGCCTTAATATTGATACCCTTAGTGAAGATTTGCGGGGGCACAACAAAATAGAACTCGGTAGGCTTATCGGGATTGAGCTTTACGCCGTCTCCGCAGTCGAGGGTGACAGACTCTATGTAATCGCCCCAAACAAACGAACCTCCACCATTAGAATCTCCATATATATTTGAATTCTCGGGATAATAGACAAGGTTTAAGTTAAACTTATCATAGTCGAAATCAGCATCGCCAGCGAGCTGCTCGCCGTTATTACCCGAGAGAGTTATGCTTGTTATTGTAGCATCACCCTCGAGTTGTACGACAATCCATCCACAGAGGCTTCTAAGCGTAAAGTTATCGTCCGCCTCGACTGATGCCATAAGATTTGAACCTACGCCATATGAACCCTCAGCATAATATTGCGTAGAGGGAATATAAACATCTATCAAACTCTTAGCAGCGTTTAGCTTATAGCTGCTTGAGTAGGGATATAGCAACACAATATTATCAATATCTGTTGTCGCACTGCCCATAGACTCTATTTTAAACTTGCCATCCCTATCGCCAGTCTCGCCATCGAAACGGAACATATTGTTGGCATCACTCATATAAAATGCCGAGACATAATCATCCTTAGTCCAAACAGTTTTGCCACTTGCATCCAACTGAACACGTGTGGTGTCATCGTCGAGCGAGATGGTGATAACATCGGGCATAACTTCGGGGGCAACTTCGGGGACATCTTCGGGGGCAACTTCAAGCAAGGACTGGTTTACCTCCTCAATACCAGCATCAACACAGCCTGAGGCAAGGCAGGCAATGAGTATAAATTGTAAAATTCGCTTCATAATCTCATGTTTAGTGTTGTTACCAATCCTCCTCTTCGTCGCGTATAGGGTCGCTAAAGGAGTAACCCTTTTCGATAGAAATGCTTAAGACCTCGATATCGGGTGACATATAACCGATATTCGCAGATTGATTATCAAAAATCATATTAGTAGTAGTGTAGCTTTATACCGTCTCAACTCCTATGGCGGTGGTAATATATACAGAAAGTGTGGAGTCGATTTTTCGTTTATTAAGTAGAAGGTTGTGGAAAGACCTGACCAAAACAAACGCTACAATGCCCCACACTTGGATAGTATGGGTTATATGCACAAACTGTGTATAGTCGCATAACTATACAAGAAATGAGTGCTGTTCGTTCATCCTTTGGTCTTGAAAACTTCCACATTTTCTACTTCGGACTGCGAAAAACACTTTCAATATGTCTGCTATCACGCAGATAGCACTACAAAATTAAAAATAATTTTCCAAACGAACAACACTCGCGGGGGACATTGTTCCATAAGAATGCAAAAAATCACCTTTTGCTGTGATGCATAAGGTGATTTTCGTGTCTATTTATTTAGCCGCTAAAAGAAGATGCTACCCTAAGAGGATTTTTGCCTGTTTGCGGGCGGCCTCGGTGATGGCGCTGCCCGAGAGCATCTTGGCAATCTCGTCTACGCGCTCACTCTTGCTCAGGCGGCGTATATTCGACAATCCCGCCTCCTTGAAGACCACAAAGTGCGTGCCCTGCTTCGAGGCTACCTGTGGCAGATGGGTGATGTCGATAATCTGCATCGAGTGCGACAGCTTAGCGATGATGTCGCCCATGGCATCGGCAATACGTCCCGACACGCCTGTGTCTATCTCGTCGAAGATGACCGTGGGAAGGGCTCTCTTCTCTGCAATCAACGCCTTAAGTGCCAGCATTATACGTGACAGCTCACCGCCCGAGGCTATGCGCTCCACGGCGGCGGGTTTCGTCGTGCGGTTGGCCGTAAACATATAGGCCACGCAGTCCATACCAAGGGGTGTGAACTCCTCCGTGGCGTTTATCTCGACCACAAAGATGGCATCCTCCATGCCGAGCTTGCGGAGCATGTCGACGATGCTCTGCTCCATGAGCGGTGCTACGCCCTTGCGTGCCTCGCGCAGCCTCTCGGCCGTTGTGCGACACTCCGACTCCTTAGCAGCAATGCGCTCCTTGAGTTCGCAAAGTGCCGTGTCGCTATTATCTATCGTTGCGAGCTGTGCCTCGAACACCGCAGCCTTATTCAGCAGGTCGTCATACGACTCGGCACGATGTTTCATCTCCAAGGAGTATATCGTATTAAGCCTGTCGCTCAACATCTGTAACTTCTCGGGGTCGGCATCTATGCGCTCGGCCTCGTCGGCTGCCGTGGCGCTTATATCCTTGAGCTCCGCAACGACGGAGCGTAGGCGCTCAGCGAGGTCGTTGCCGGTAGGGTAGCGGTCGCCGAGGCTCTCGAGCTCGCGCTGCGAGCGCGTGAGTGTTGCCACGGCGCCTAACTCCTCGTCATCGAGGGTGTTACGTAGCGTTGTGAGCACCTCGCCTATGCGGTCGGCACTCTCCAATGTAGCCAACAACTGCTCCGTCTCGGCCTGCTCTGCGGGCTTAAGCTTCGCAGCGCGCAGCTCCTCGACGGTGTAGCGTAGCCACTCCTCGTCGCGACGTGCCGAAGCCATCTCCGCCTCCATGTGTCGTAGCTCCGCACGTAGGGCGCTCAGCTCGCCAAGGTGTGTCACATACTCCTCGCGGAGGTTATGGCTGCCCGCGAGGGTGTCGAGCGTCGTTATGCGAAACTCCTCGGACGACACCATGAGGTTTTGGTGCTGCGAGTGTATGTCTATAATGTGTGCTCCAAGCTCCTTGAGCGTAGCTAACTGCACGGGCATGTCGCCAATAAACGAGCGGCTCTTGCCCGCAGGCGTTATCACACGACGTATGGTTATCTCCGCCTCGTAGTCAATGTCGTTATCCTCAAATAGTTTTTCCAAGCCTAAGCCCTCGATGTTGAACACAGCCTCGACGATGCAGTTGCGTGTGGTATCCTTCAGTGCCTGTCCTTCGTTCTTGGCGCCGAGCAGCAGCCCGAGGGCACCGAGCAGTATCGACTTACCGGCACCTGTCTCGCCCGTAATGATGTTCAGGTGCTCGTCCCACTCCACGCGGAGCGAGTCGATAAGGGCATAGTTCTCTATGGCGAGGCTCTTTAACATCCTATTTGCGGTTTATATTCTCAATCCTATCGACGATTATGGCTGCCACCTCGCGCTTCGACATCAGTGGGTGCTCCACACGACCCTCACGATCTATGAGTGTCACCTTGTTGGTGTCGCCACGGAATCCTGCACCCTCGTCGCGTAGCGAGTTGAGTACGACGAAGTCGAGATTCTTGCGCTCCAGCTTACCCTCGGCATTGGCCTCCTCGTTGTCTGTCTCGAGGGCGAAGCCTACCAACGTGCGCGACCCTTTGTTCTGTCCCAACGTCTTGGCTATATCCTTCGTGCGACAAAGCTCTATCGTCATGTCGTCATCGCTCTTCTTTAGCTTGCTCGCAGCCACGTGCTTGGGCGTGTAGTCGGCTACGGCAGCACACATCACAGCACCATCGACCTCAGTCCAGCGCTCCACCGCAGCGTTGTACATATCCTCTGCCGTGAGGACATCTACGCGCTCCACACCGTGAGGTGTGGGGAGTGTCGTGCGGCCGCTTATGAGCGACACACGCGCACCACGTGCAGCTAACTCCTCAGCTATGGCGTAGCCCATCTTTCCTGTCGAGTGATTGGTGATGTAACGCACCGGGTCAATGGGCTCTATCGTAGCACCTGCAGTGACGATGAAGTGCTTGCCACCGAGAGTGTTACGCTCAGCAAATAATGCCCGCACCTGCTCTACAATATCCTCGGGCTCGGCCATGCGACCTTTACCGACAAGGCCACTTGCGAGCTCTCCTGCCGTAGGCTCTATTATTGCCACGCCACGCTCACGCAGTGTCGCGATATTGCTCTGCGTTGTGACATGAGCATACATGTCGAGGTCCATGGCGGGAGCTATTGCCACCTTCGAGCGTGCCGAGAGGTAGGTCGTAAGTAGCAGGTTGTCTGCCACGCCCGTAACCATCTTGGCCATGGTATTTGCCGTGGCAGGAGCTATGAGTAGGAGGTCGGCCCACTCGCCGAGTGATACGTGTGAGTTCCACTCGCCATTCTCGGGGTTGAAAAACTCTACAAGGATGGGGTGCTTCGAGAGCGTAGCCATCGTCAGCGGCGTTATAAACTGCTTTGCGAGGGGTGTCATCACCACTCTCACCTCGGCACCCTCCTTCACTAAAAGACGGCACAGCATAGCTGCCTTGTATGCTGCTATGCTGCCGGTAATTCCGAGTATTATATGTTTTCCGTTAAGCATATCTTCTCGTTTATGCCTCATGGGCGGGTATTCGTCCCTGAGGGACTATTTCTCTGCGCCGTGGCGGAAGTAAATCTCGCCATCGAGGAACTCCTCGGTTGCGATGATTGCAGGCTTGGGAAGACGCTCGTAGTAGCGCGAAATCTCTATCTGCTCGCGGTTCTCGAAGGTCTCCTCTGCTGAGCTGTCCGAGGGTGAAGAGAAGTCTGCGAGCTTACGGTTAAGCTCCGTCTTAAGCTCCGTAGCAATCTGGTTAGCACGACGTGCGATGATGTTGATGCTCTCGTAGATGTTACCTGTGGGTGTGTCCAAATCCACGAGTTTACGTGTTACGGTGTTTCCGGGTACGTTCTTCTTAATCTCCATAGCGTATATTGTGTTTTAATTTTCTATCGTTGTCGACTATAGCATGTTGCCATCCGTCGTTCTGTTCTTGTCGATAAAGTTACGAGCATCTTTAGCCATGCGCTCCACCTCCTTAAGGTGCTTCGACTCGGGGTATTGGTCGAGGAACGAGTAGTAGTGGTCGAGCACCGCTATGTAGCGGTCGAGCTGCTTCTCCTCCACCGAGTTTTCGGCGAGTTTGTATGCCGATACCGTCGTGTAGTACAACATCTCCTCGCTGTATGGCGAGTCGGGGTACTTCTTCATCGCATTCTTGAATGCTACGATTGCCGCCTTGTAGCGTCCAATCTTGTAGTAGGTGTAGGCATTCATATAGCTCTTTGTCATGAGCTTGTGCGAGAGTTTGTCTATCATTTCCTCGAACTCGTCGATGTTCTCCGACTCGGGGTAGCGCGACATGAACTCTGTTATGGCAATTATTGCCTGCGTTGTCATCGCTTGGTCGCGCTCAGGGTCGGGCGACATGTAGTAGTGACACAACGCATACATACCCTCGGCATCCTCAATGAAGGGGCTGCGTGCAAACTTACGTCGGAACTCGTCGAGGAGCATTGCCGCCTCATCCCAGCTGTGTGTCTTGAACTTGCATCGTGCGTTGTAGTACATCAGCGAGTCCTCGCGCGGCGTGCCCATGTATATGTGTCTACACGCCTCGAAGAGCGACGATGCCTTCTCCCACTTCTCCTCTTGGTATAGCGCTACAGCCTGACTATAAGCGAACTGCGGGTCTCCGGACTTTATGGCATTGTTCACCACACTACACGCGGCAACGGTCATCACCGCCACCACCGTTACAAGCATATATCCCAAACCGCGTTTCATATATAGGCTGTTTCCTTAAGCTTATGCGCATAAGCGCACAAAGTTACACAATATTTTTCAAATAACGAACATTGTGCCTAAATTATTGCCGTGATATTAACGAGTAATTAACTGTAATCTATCTTTGTGGGCCTTCCTATATTTTTTAGGCGGTATGGGTAATATGGATATACGCTCGTTTTACGAGCTATGTGAAGGATGGTTTTTATAGGTTGCCGTGGCTGTTTTTTTTTATTTAACACTTATCCCACCGGTAGTAATTGTTAAGTAAAAAATAGAAGGTGGCTCGAAAGTCACCTTCTATGCTATCATTATGGGCTATATATGCCCTATGAAATCGAAAATTACTCTGCTACAACAGCAAACTTGATAGTAGCCTTAACCTCGCGGTGAAGCTTTGCAGTAGCCTCGAACTCACCGAGGGTCTTTACAGAGTCAACAGTGATGTTCTTGCGATCAACCTCGATGCCCTTCTCCTGCAATGCAGCAGCAAGGTCAGCAGCGGTGATAGCACCGAAAATCTTCTCCTCCTCAGCCTTAGCTGTGAGTGTGAGGTGGAGGTTGTTGATAGTCTCAGCCAAAGCCTGAGCATCAGCAAGGATCTTAGCATCCTTGTGAGCGCGCTGGCGAAGGTTCTCAGCAAGCACCTTCTTTGCAGAAGCAGTAGCAGCCTTAGCGAAACCCTGAGGAATCAAGTAGTTGTTGGCATAGCCGGGGCGTACATTAACGATGTCGTTTGCGTAGCCCAAGTTCTCTACGTCTTTGATAAGAATTACTTCCATAGTCTCTCCTCCTCTTTATTATTTCATACAATCGGTTACGAACGGAAGGATAGCCAAGTGACGAGCACGCTTAACAGCCTGTGCT
>JAFVWO010000001.1 GCA_017501625.1 Alistipes sp. | reverse complement strand
TTATAGCCACCGGCAAAGCCGTAGTTGCTGTCGAGGCGCACAACGCGCACATCGGGATAGTTCAGTCTGAGCCATACCAACGAGTCATCCGTCGAGCCATTATCCGCAACGACAACCTCCGCATCGCCCGAGGTGTGTGCCACGACACTCGGCAGATATCGCTCCAGATGGCTGCGACCATTCCAGTTGAGTATTACTACGCTCAGTCGTTGCATGCTACTCCTCCTCGTCCTCTTCGCTATCGCGCTCACACGCCTTGGCATCGTAGCCCGCCACGACAATCACAAACTCACCCTTCGGCTCATGCTCGCGGAAGTGCTCCAACACCTCAGCCAGCGTGCCGCGCACCGTCTCCTCGAATTTCTTTGTTATCTCCCTTACTACGGCCACACGGCGCTCCCTGCCGAAGGTCTCGGCGAGCTGTTCAAGACACTTAACAACGCGGTATGGCGACTCGTAGAGTATTATCGTGCGTCGCTCCGAGGCGAGCTCCTCAAGGCGCTTCATGCGCCCCTTCTCCTGCGGAAGAAAGCCCTCGAAGCAGAATTTATCGCACGGAAAGCCACTCTGCACCACGGCAGGTATTAGTGCCGTAGCACCCGGGAGTGTCACAACCTCTATATCGCGCTCCACACACTTGCGCACGAGCAAGAATCCCGGGTCGGATATTCCGGGAGTGCCGGCATCCGACACAAGGGCGACATCATGCCCCGCAGCTATCGACTCTGCCACACGCTCGACGGTGGCATGCTCGTTGAACTTATGGTGTGAGTGCATCGGTTTCTCGATGCCGAGGTGGCGCAACAGATGCGATGTCGTGCGCGTATCCTCGGCGAGGATGAAGTCTACCTCGCGCAGAGTGTTTATGGCCCTCAATGTGATATCCTCGAGGTTGCCTATGGGTGTAGGTACGACGTATAACTTTGCCATGTTATGCCAATTTACGTTCTATGAGCGACACGAGGAGCTTTGCGCCCTCCGAGTCGGGATTCCAGCGGAAGTTTTCGACGATGAATATCATACATTCGTCGAGGTCGTCAAACTCGTTGAGCCTGTCTATCGTATCCTCATACAGTGCAGCATCACCGGCAAAGAGGTCGCGTATCATCAGGAACTTGTCGTTCAGGCCTATTGCCTTGCGCAGGTCGGCAATGCGGTTGAACGGTGTTGTTGGCGCCTCCTCACCCGCTATCTTGTCGCCCAATACGGTCACGCCACTACCCAATACATCAGCAAGACGTTTGGGTGCCTCTATAGGCTCTGCGGCCGCCACGACAGGCTCGGGCGCAGGCTCGGGCATAGGCTCAGGCTCGGGTGCTACTACCGGCTCGACCTTGGGTTCGGCCTTGGGCTCGGCCTTGGGTGCCACAGGAGCATTGTAGAGGGCTATCATCTTTCGCCCCGCCTTTGTCCTTACCGGAATGTCGTCAATATCGAATAGGCCACCCCCAACCTTTGGCTCGGGCGCGGGTGTAGGCTCAGGAGCGGGTATAGGCTCGGGAGCGGGTGTAGGCTCGGGCTCAGATGTTGGCTCGGGCGTGTGTTCGGGCTCGGGCTCAGCCATAGGCTCCGCGCCGATACCGAGGATTGCATCTATATCGAGGGCATCATCGAAGGCATCGCCCATGTCGCTGATACTCTCGACGGTATGCTCGGCCTCGCTCTCGGCCTCCTCGGCCTCCTCGGCCTCCTCGGCCTCCTCGACGGTGGCGGTGGGTGCAACAATATCGCTCCTACGCTCCGTTGCTACCTCGCACTCCGCGAGTTCGTCGTAGATGCGGCGTAGCTCCTCGAGAGCTATATCGCGCTCTATGCGTGACACACCGCCCTCGCGCTTCCAACCATCTACCAACGATGTCAATCGTGACAATCTATCCTCTATCTTTTTCAGTTCCATAGTTCGTGCATGTATATATAACGTACCAAAGGTACGCAAAAATTGTTATTTCGCCAAAAAAGAGCACAAAAAAGGGACTGACTTCATTTAACTTAGCCAGTCCCTGATACTATAGATAACGAATATAGGTCAACAACTATGGTTATTACCTATACTTTATCGCGCAACTACCTATCGTAAACCAATTCTGCGCAGCATTACCATCCTTCTGGTGGTCGTCGGTGATGTATATCCTCTGACCGTTGCCCATGACGGCATCAAACGAACATGTGGTATAGTTTCCCTCGCTCGGATAGGCATTTGTTGTCACTCGCGTCAACTCCTTTGTCTGCGTAGATGATGGTACAGATGTCCCCGATGTGATGCCTGTTATAAGTTTTATCGACTTTTCAATCAATCCCGTTGTATAGTAGCACGCCTTAATATCGTAGTGAACATTCACATTCGCGGGGAGGCTTAACGATGGCGAGAATATAGCGCCACCATCTACACCGCCAAGATAGTAGTACATCGTGCGATAGCCATAGCCCGAATCGAAGGATACCGTGCCTGTTGTCTCCCAACCCGTGGTGTCGTCACTGCTAAACCAGTGGTTGTCATGGGGCAATCCGGTGATATATACCGTCTGCGCGGCGCTCTGTATGGTCTTGCCATCCCTTGTTTTGATGTATGCCACTACCCTCTTTTCGCCCCACGACGACACTGTCACACTTGCGGGCGTGAAGCTCTTGTTTGCAACCTCGGCCTTGTAGCTCACGCCGTCGACGATGACACCCGCCTCCGTGACCATGGCGTTCTGCACATTTGCATAGCTCGAAGCTGTGGGGAAGTAGATGATGTTGTGCGCGCAGTTGTTCGCCTGCGACACGTTGCCCGCAACGTAGTAGCTGTACGACGTCATGGGTGTGCCGAGCGTGACTACAGGCTGCGACCATGCGAACTCTACGCGCGTTGTCGTACCTCGTGCGAAGACCTTGCCGTTGTACGCCTTTGAGCATACGTTACCTCTCTCGTCCGTGAGGCGCACGATGTAACCTCCCGACATGTCGAGGTCGGCGGGCAGCGAGAAGAAGAAATCCTCAGCATTGGGGTTATTTACGGTAAGCACCGTTGCCATTGCCGTTGTCGTCACCTTATCCTCTGCGAAGTTGTAGCTGAAGGCTGCGGTAAACTCCGTGGCATCGTATGCCAAGAACTCGGCCTTGGCTATTTCGGGGGCATCCGCCACAGCCACATGAAGGAGGGCATTTATGGGCTTAAACGCCATGTCGATGACACCCGTCATGGCATTCTCGCTCTTTGCCGCGAGGATAGCCACATCCTCGCCACCCTGCGCTGCGAGGTTGAATGTCACTGCGCCACTCTTTATTGCCGTAGAGGGATATATGGCGTAGTATGTGTCCTCGTCAGCGAGGTAGTCGCCATCGCCCCTGAATATCACGTCGGTGTCGCCCGACTCGGTGGTCATAAGCTCGGTGTTGATGCCCGCCACCGATGCGAGGCGCACGACATCGCCCCTCTCCCACTTCACGTCGGTGAACTTCTCACCGCCGATGGTGACACGTGTGTTCGATAGGTCTATAGATGCCGCTATGGATAACCTCTCCACGGGCTCGTTGTTTGTATTGTCGACGATGGGCGCATCCTTGGCACAACCCACCATTGCAGCAACGGCTGCTAAAGATAGTATATATCGTTTCATTGCTTAAAATTTTATAAACTTTTAGAGGTTGCACTATTCCATCAGGTCACCCTCACCTCCATCGCCATAGTCCATGCTGTCACTCTGCGTTGAGAGCATAAATCCATGCTCTACGGCGAAAACCAACACCTCCACATCGGGAGCCACATAGAAATCTTTTTTCATCACTAATATTATCTTTATTA
>JAFVWO010000021.1 GCA_017501625.1 Alistipes sp. | reverse complement strand
GGATATGATAGAAGTTTATTGCTCGACTACATCTGCGCTTTTTTAAGAGGTATCCGCGCCACGGCTTTGCCGTTCGAGCCCCTGAGGGGGTACAGAAGAGAAGAACGAGAGTTCTTCTCTTTTTTTGTGCACCCTTAGTGAGCGAGAACCCTGGATGCGCCTCCCTTCCAGGGAGGTTGGGAGGGTGTAAACTAAACGAGCACACGACTGCCTACTGCAAGTAGCGCAGTCGAGCCCCTGAGGGGGTACAGGAGCGAGAAACGAAAGTTTCTCGCTTTTTTGTTGTTGCTTATACTAAATTTAGTCTAAAATATTTGGAGGTCTAAAAAATTAGACCTATATTTGCGTAGATAAAAGAGATAAAATAGATATAGTATGCCTACAATTTTTGAGATTTTTGGACTTCGATTTTTCTTCTACTCTGATGAGCATCTGCCAATCCATGTTCATGTAGAGTATGGAGGTAACGATGCAAAGATCGAGATTGCAACTCGTAAGGTAGTCCAAAATCGAGGTTTGAAACCGAGAGAGTTAAAGAAAGCAACACAGCTTGTTGAGATGTACGAGCAAGAGATCATCGAAGCTTGGCACAATTATTTCGACAAGGAGTAAAAAGTAATAACTATGGAGAAGATTGTTAAAATTTCGTTTTGTGGTAACGATATATGTGTCGTTACCGATAGCGGGAAGGAGTACCGCAAGGCGTTAGAGTTCTTCCCCACATTGAAAGAGGCTACACCAGCACAGCGTGAGTGCTACCAAATCAATAAGTTTGGCGATGCAGTGCGTTGGGCAGAGATTGATGAGGATATCCACATATCAAGTCTTACTGATGGAGCACAACCCGAGGAAAACGCTATTGGCGCAGCGTTCCGCAAATTCCCAATTCTAAATGTATCGGAGGTTGCTCGTTCTCTCGGAATGCATAAGAGCCTACTTTCAAAGTATATTTATGGTACAAAGAAGCCATCTGAGAAGCGAGAAAAAGAGATTCTTGATGCTTTGAGAGAGGTAGGTCGCCAGTTGGCAAACATATAGATAAAATGCTAATTAAGATAGGTTTGTGAAGTTAGACACGATTTAGACAAAATATGCTTCTTATTCAGTCTACTAACAAAACGAGGCTGAATAAAAAGTGTATTTCTGCGTTATGCTTGCCCTCAAAATGCTCATTTACGCCAAGTAAACTCCGCTTTTTCGGGCTTCGCAAGCCTAAAACTACATCTTTTTATTCAGCTCTTAACAAAACGGGGATGACTAAAAGTAAATTAGTCATCCCCTTGCTATAGTTGTGTGGCGTCTCTGCGCCTTATAATCGAGCGTTACTTGAGGTTCATCTGGTCGATAAGAGCCTTAGTCTGAGGCTTGTGACCGCGGAAGTTGACGTAGAGAGTCATGGGGTGCTCGTGGCCACCCTTCTCAAGAATCTCGTAACGGAACTTATCGGCAACATCCTTAGAGAAGATGCCCTCCTCCTTGAAGAATGAGAATGCATCGGCAGCAAGCACCTCTGCCCACTTATAACCATAGTAACCCGTAGCGTAGCCTCCGCTGAAGATATGTGTGAAGGCGGGGCCCATGGCGCAACCATCAACGAAGGGCATAACCTGTGTAGGCTTCAGTGCCGCAAGCTCAAAGGCCATAACATCGCCCTCGTAGGGTGTGGTGATGCTGTGCCATGCCATGTCGAGCATGCCGAATGAGAGCTGGCGCACGTTGTAGTAGGCTGCAAGGTAGTTCTTGGCAGCAACAAGCTTCTCGATAAGCTCTGCGGGCATAGCCTCACCCGTAACGTAGTGCTTAGCCCAGAGGTCGAGGTACTCCTTCTCGGTAGCCCAGTTCTCCATAATCTGCGAGGGGAGCTCAACGAAGTCGCGCTTAACAGATGTACCATTGATAGACTCGTACTTACCCTTGGCGAGGATACCATGGAGGCCGTGACCGAACTCGTGAAGGAAGGTTGTAAACTCGTCAAACGTGAGGAGTGAGGGTGTCGTTGCCGTGGGCTTCGTGAAGTTCATGACAAGCGACACGAGGGGACGGCGCTCAACGCCATCAACGATGCTCGTACCGCGGAACTCCGTCATCCAAGCACCCTGACGCTTAGACTCGCGGGGGAAGAAGTCCATATAGAGGACTGCCAACACCTTGCCGCTCTCGTCCTTAACCTCGTAGGCCATAGCCTCGGGGTGGTACACCTCAATCTCGGGTGCCGGCGTGAAGGTGAGGCCGTAGAGCTTGTTTGCAAGCATGAAGACTGCCTCCTTGGCGCTCTCGAGCTGCAAGTAGGGCTTAATCTGCTCGTCGTTGATAGAGTACTTCGCCTCCTTAAGTTTCTCGTTGTAGTAGCTGAAGTCCCAAGGCTGAAGCTCGCCCTCGAAGCCATTCTCGCGAGCATAGGCAGTGATTGCTTCAACATCTCGCTTAGCGTAGTCGAGCGTAGCATCACAGAGCTCATCAAGGAAGCCATTTACAGTCTTACGGCTCTCGGCCATGCGATCCTCCAACACGTAGTCGGCATAGCATTTGTAGCCGAGGAGGTTGGCAATCTTGAGGCGGAGGGTGGCAATCTTGCGTATGTTCTCCATATTATCCGCATCGCCACCTACGCCGCGTGAGTTATAGGCACAGTATAGCTGCTCCTTAAGGTCGCGCTGTGTAGAGTAGGTCATGAAGGGCACGTAGCTCGGTGCGTGGAGCGTAACGGTCCAACCCTGCTGGCCACGTGCTGCAGCCTCGGCAGCAAGACCCTCCTTGACAAAGTCGGGGAGCTCGGCAACCTTAGCCTCGTCGGTGATGTTGAGCGCAAAGGCGTTTGTTGCAGCAAGGGCGTTCTGACCAAACTCGAGCGTGAGCTGTGAGAGCTCCGTAGAGTACTTTCTGTAGAGCTCCTTAGCCTCGCCCTCGAGCAGTGCTCCTGAGCGCGAGAAGCTCTTATACGTCTCCTCGAGAAGCATCATATCCTCCTTGTCGAGCTTCAACTTCTTACGCTTGTCGTAAACAGCCTTAACACGAGCAAAGAGCTCGGGGTTGAGCGATATATCGTTTGATAGCTCTGTGAGCTTGGGTGTAACATCCATGGCAATCTTCTGCATCTCGTCCGATGTACAGCTGCCATTGAGTACGAAGAAAACACCCGACATGCGGCCAAGCATCTGGCCCGACTCGGCCATGGCTACGATAGTATTCTCGAAGGTAGGAGCCTCGGGATTGTTGATAATAGCCTCAATCTCTGCGCGGTTCTCCGCAATTGCGAAGTCGAAGGCGGGCACGTAGTGCTCAATCTTAATAGAAGAGAATGGAGGTGTCTGATGAGGGGTGTTCCACTCCGTAGCAAAGGGATTACCCTTAAGCTCCTCGGGCATAACAAGACCCTCGGCCTTGAGCGTCGTGGTGCCCACGGTTGCAAGTGCCACTGCTGACATAATAATTGATTTTGCTGTCATATAAAATATTAGTTTTAAGGATTTATTCTTTTACTCTCTTTACCACCTCGCCTCGGCTCTTTATCGGTGAGGATACAGCGCCCTCCGCACGCTTTGAGGGGTGCTTCGTGAGGGTTCTCGCAGGCGAATTGAGGTAGGGATTTACCTCCACAGCGGTCGTCGTCTCCACGAGCGAATCTACGGGCTCGGGCTCAGGCTCCTTCCACAAGCCACGCGCCTTGAGCATAGGAGTCTTATCGGGCTCGGCACCGCGGAACTTACGGTACATATCCATGCCGGCACGCTGACCACCCTGAGCAAGGAGGTCGTAGCGGAAGCTTGTAGCAAGCTCCTTATCGCATATATCGCGACACTCCTTGAAGGCTGCGAAGGCATCCTTGTCGAGGACCTCAGCCCATAGGTAGAAGTAGTAGCCCGACGAGTAGCCGCCATCGAAGATGTGCGAGAAGTAGGTGTAGCGATAGCGGGGCTCAATCTCGGGGATAAGACCACGGCGCGTAGCGAGGTTATACTTCTCGAAGGCGTTGACATCCATGTCGGTGAATGTCTCCATCGTGTGAATGTCCATATCGATAAGAGCTGCCGCCGCAAGCTCCGTTGTTACGAAGCCCTGATTAAATAGCGCGGCCTTCTGCATCTTGGCAATAAGGTTGTCGGGGATAACCTCACCCGTTCTATGGTGTGTGGCATACTTCTTGAGGATTTCAGGCTCGAATGCCCAGTTCTCCATAATCTGCGAGGGAAGCTCCACAAAGTCGCCCTCAACCTCCGTAAGGCCACGATAGCGCACATCGGCAAAGAGGAAGTGTAGCGCATGACCAAACTCGTGGAACATAGTCTCCGCCTCGTCGAGCGACAGGAGCGACGGAGTCTTACCCACGGGGGGTGTAAAGTTACATACGATGCCTACGACGGGAGCCTTACGCTGGCCATCGACATAGCGCTGCTCCGTAAAGTTACCGCACCAAGCACCTCCCTGCTTCGACTTGCGGGGGTAGGGGTCGATGTATAGAACACCTATATGCGATTGGTCATGGTCAAGAACCTCGTAGACCGTACACTCGGCATGGTAGCGGGGTACGGTGATAGGACGGAATGTGATGCCATAGAGGCGATTAGCGAGGTAGAACATGCCGTCGCGCACGTTATCCAACGATAGGTACTGGCGCACAGCCTCCTCGTCGAGCTGATACTTCTGCTTGCGAACCTTCTCGGCATAGTACCACCAATCCGACTTCTCGAAGGTCTCACCCGGGTGATCCTTCTCGAAGAGCTCCTTCATATCCTCCAACTCGCGCTTTGCCGACTCCAACGCCGACTCCCATATCTCGTCAAGGAGCGCATATACAGCCTCAGGGCTTCCGGCCATCTGGTCCGAGGTAACATACTCCGAGTACGACTTATAACCGAGCAGGTGAGCCTTCTCGACTCTTAGGCGAGTCATATCCTCGATAATCTGTTTGTTGTCCGTTTCATTGTCGTTGTCGCAACGCTTCGTATAGCCATCGTATAGCTGGCGGCGAAGGTCGCGGTTTGTCGAGTAGGTAAGGAAGGGTAGCATGCTGGGCTTGGCAAGAGTAAATACATAGCCACTCTTACCCGCCGCTGCGGCAGCCTCCTGCGCCTGATTGCGCACACTCTCGGGGAGGTCGAGCACCTGCTCAAGCTCCAAGTCGAGCGAGAATGAGGCGTTGTCGGCCAAAAGATTCTTACCGAAGCGTATGCCGAGCGACGAGAGCTCCGACTCAATCTCCACAAGACGAGCTCTATCCTCGCCCTCGAGCAATGCTCCCGAGCGAACAAAGTCGTCGTAGGTCTTCTCCACAAGGCGTAACTGCACATCGTCCAAACCGAGCGTTGTGCGCTTATCGTATACGCTCTTTACCTTGGCAAAGAGAGCCTCGTTGAGCATTATGGCGCTCGAGTGCTCCACAAGCATGGGGGCAATCTCATTCATCAGCGCCTGCATCTGCTCGTCGCAGTCCGATGCCGAGAGCATGCCGAAGATGAGGTTTAGCTCACCGAGTTTGATACCCGCATTATCCATCGCGACGATGACATTCTCGAATGTAGGCTCCTCTTCCGACATGACGATGGCATCAATCTCCTCGTTGTGCATCTGCATGGCGGCCTCGAAGGCGGGCTTGAAGTGCTCCGTCTTAATAAGGTCGAAGGGTGGCACGCCAAACTCCGTGTTCCACTCGTCGAGTAGCGGGTTGCCCGTAACAACCTTATCGTTGTCATTACAGCCTAAATTAATAATCATAGCAAACAATAGTGTCGATAATGTTAAAAGGCGTTTCATCTATAATATTTTTTAATTAACTTTGCAAAGTTAAAAAAATTATTGTCCAATGCAACTATTTTATGCTCCCGAAATTTCACTTCCTTGCTATACGCTTGCGGAGGAGGAGTCGAAACACTGCATCCGCGTGCTGCGTATGAGGGTTGGTGACGAGCTTCACCTGACGGATGGTCGTGGTACGATGTATCGCTGTAAAGTGGTGGATGACAACGCTAAACGCTGCACCGTGGAGGTCATTGAGAGTATCCCGGAGTATGAGAAGATGACCTACGGACTTACGATGGCTGTCGCCCCCACGAAAAATATCGATCGCTACGAGTGGTTTTTGGAAAAAGCAACCGAGGTGGGCATCACGGAGATATATCCCATCGAGTGCGACCATAGCGAGCGTCGACAGATAAAGGCCGAGCGCGAGGAGAAGGTCATCACCTCGGCAGTGAAGCAGTCGCTCAAGGCATACCACCCCGTACTTCACGCGCTTACGGATGTGCGCGAGGTTATCAAGATGGATTTCGACGGCGAAAAGTATATCGCCCACTGCAACGATGCCCTTGGTGAGCGCCCTTATCTCGGCTCATTGATAAAAAAAGGGGGTAATAACCTCATTTTAATAGGTCCGGAGGGTGATTTTTCGGAAGAAGAGATTACCTTTGCGGTGCAAAACGGATTTAAGGCCATAAGCCTCGGCAAGGAGCGCCTACGTACAGAGACGGCTGCCGTGGTTGCCACCGTTATTGCAGCAACAATAAATAAGCTTTAACCCAACAATTAAGCATACGTATGTATTTGTACTCACTATTGGCGGCGCTTGTCGTCATTGTAACCATTTTTCTCACACCTCAACGACATAAGGTGTGGGTGGCCACAGGAGTCATCTCGCTTGCGGCCATCGCGGCTATCGTGCTTGCCACGCTGGCATTTACGAGCACCGCACCCATAACCATCGCGGAGTTCACGACACCCCTCTTCGGTGCCGAGAAGTTTGCCGTGGATAAGCTATCGTCGCTATTCTTGGTTATCATCGCCATAGCCTCGGTAGCTACGGTCATCTACTCGCGCGGATATGTCGAGGGCTACCTCAAACGCTTCTCCGAGGCGCACATCTCGCTACACTACACGGCGTTGGTAATGCTTGTGGTGACGATGATGCTCGTTGTATTGTCGAGTGGTGGTTTCTCGTTCCTCTTCTCGTGGGAGCTGATGACCATCGCCTCGTTCATCCTCATACTCTTCGAGGCCGACCGTCAGGATGTGCGTCGCGCAGCGCTCAACTACCTCGTCATGATGCATATAGGCTTTATGTTCCTCGTCGCGGGCTTCGTTATGACATATAGCGTTACGGGCTCGGCAAACTTTACGGCCATCATCGACTACTTCAAGATGGCGCAGCCTCTGCCGCTATTTATCATCCTCTTCATCGGTTTCGGTATGAAGGCGGGTCTCTTTCCTATGCACATCTGGCTCCCGGAGGCTCACCCCGCAGCTCCGTCACACGTGTCGGCCATAATGTCGGGTGTGATGATTAAGACGGGCATCTACGGCATCATGCGACTCATGCAGGCCATCGACCAAAATAGCGAGCTACTATACACCATAGGTCTTATCGTTCTGCTCTCGGGTATCGTCACAGGACTTTGGGGCGTAATCCTCGCTGCCATGCAGAACGACATCAAGCGCCTATTGGCATACTCAAGTATCGAAAATATAGGCGTTATACTAATAGGCCTCGGCATCGCAGCCGTGGGACATGCTGCCGGCAGCTCACTCATAGGTATGTGTGGCCTATGTGGTGCACTGCTTCACACCGTCAACCACTCGCTGTTTAAGACGCTGCTCTTCTTCAGCGCCGGCAACATATACTCGAAGCTGCACACCACGGCAATGAACCAAATGGGTGGCTTGGCCAAGCACATGCCCGTAACGGCTATAATCATGCTCTTGGCTACGGTAGCCATCTGCGCACTTC
The DNA here is from genome assembly GCA_017501625.1 of Alistipes sp. Taxonomy (GTDB): domain Bacteria; phylum Bacteroidota; class Bacteroidia; order Bacteroidales; family Rikenellaceae; genus Alistipes. Next base: position 16,294 of record JAFVWO010000021.1, on the reverse strand, counting down.
CACCCCTCAACGGCTTTGTGTCGGAGCTCCTTATATATATAGGCATGTTTAACGGCGTGAGTGACGGCCACGAGGTGCTATACTCTGTTGCCGGCATCATCGCCCTCTCGCTTATTGGCGGTATCGTCGTGTTGGCGTTCACGAAACTCTATGGCGTGGTCTTCCTCGGCACACCGCGCTCAACGCATGTTGCCGAGAGCACCGAGGTGGATAACACGCGCATAGGTGCTATGGCTATCCCCGCGGCATTCATCCTCTTCATAGGCCTCCTGCCGCAGTATGCCATACGTCCCGTTGCTGTTGTGGCGGAATCAATCAGTGGTGCCGACAATAGCATCGCCGTAAACCACTTTGCCCCGACGCTTGAGGCGCTGAGTGCTACGGGATGGGCTCTTATTGCGGTGGTAATCATGCTCTTTGTCTTCAAACATAAGGCTCAGAGCACGCGCAAGATAGAGAGCGGCCCTACGTGGGGCTGTGGCTTCACGGCACCGAATACACGTATGCAGTATACGGGAGAGTCGTTCTCCGAGGGCTTGGAGAGCATAGGCAAGCCTCTGATGAAGAATACGGTGTATGGCCGTGCGGTAGATAAGGGTGAGATATTCCCCTCCGAGCACAACTACAACATACGCCACAAGGATAAGGTCGACTCGTTGCTTGGTATGTGGTGGGTGAAGATGATGCACCGCATCAACGAGTATGTCATGCGTCTGCGTACCGGCCGCGTGAACAACTACATCACCTTCGCCTTAACATTCCTTGTCGTTGTGTTGGTGCTAACACTCATAGGCATACTCTAACCCTAACACCCTTTCTCGACTATGTTAATAAAACTACTCAATACACTACTGATGATTGTTGTGGCGCTCTCGATAACGGGTGTCATCAACCGCACACGTGCTGTGCTTGCCGGACGTAAGGGCATACGTTTCTTCCAGCACATATATAATGTGCAACTACAGCTGCGCAAGGGCGCCGTGTACTCGACAACGACCACTGCCCTCTTCCGCATAGCACCATGCGTATACCTCGGTGCGGCAGTCGTTGCATTTCTCTTTATCCCTATTGCCGACCTCGACCCTCTACTCTCGTTCCATGGCGACATCATCCTCGTTGCCTACCTTCTCGCCCTTGCGCGTGTGGCGATAGTTCTTGCAGCGATGGACACGGGAAGCTCATTCGAGGGTATGGGTGCAGCACGTGAGGCACTCTATGGCGCCCTTGTGGAGCCCGCGCTGATGATGGCTATGGCGACGTTGGCACTCTTCTGCGGATACTCGTCGTTTGCCGACATCTTCTCTACGGCACAGGAGCTCGACATGAACCTCACGGTGGTGCTTCTATTGGTTGCCTACGTCTTTGTTGTCATCCTCTTTATCGAGGCGGGACGTGTGCCCGTGGATGACCCCAAGACACACCTTGAGCTCACGATGATTCACGAGGTTATGTGCCTCGACTACTCGGGCGTGGATATGGCGATGATACACATTGCGGGCTGGCTTAAGAATGCAATATTTGCCGTCATTGCTGCAAATGCCGTGTCGGTGGCTATCTCGTTCCATTGGCAGTTTACCGTGCCATTGGCCATTCTTGGTGCCGGACTATCGATAGGTATCGTCGAGTCGTTGCGTGCGCGTAATAAGCTCTCGCGTAACACCACCTTCATCCTCACCATTGTGGCAATGTCGGCACTCGTGCTCCTCACGGGCTTCCTCCTCATCCAAAACATCGAAATATAAGCAGTTATGGTACTATCACTAATAATACTCTACGTGCTCACGCTCATATACCTCTCTATTGCTGAGCGTTTTCGTAACCACACGACGATTCTTGCCATTCAGGGTTTGTTGCTCTTCGGCATCGCCATGGCACGCCTCCACGCCTTCCACCCTGTGGAGATGGGCTTTATCATCGTCGAGACACTCGTCTTCAAGGCTATTGTCATCCCGGCCATACTCATGCGCGTGATACAGAAGACGAAGATTAACCGCATACATTCGTCCTCGTCGCAGTTCGGGTCGCTCGTGATGTCTATCGTGGCGCTTGTGGCCAGCTGTACCATAACATATTATATGGCCGACCACCGTACCGACATGATATTCTTCGGTGTGGCGCTCTACGCACTACTCTCGGGACTTATCCTTATTGTCATGCGCAAGCGTATCTTCGCCCACTTGGTCGGTTTCCTCGTTATCGAGAATGGTGTCTTCCTCTTCTCGATGGCCATAGGCGTTGAGTTGCCGATACTCATCAACCTCGCCATCATGCTCGATATCCTTATCTCGATACTTATCCTCGGTATGTTCCTCCGCCGCATGGACGACGATATACATACCGACGAAACAGATGCCCTAACCTCTATTAAAGACTAACAACGATGGAAATGCTCATATATCTCGTTATCTCGGTACTTTTAGCGGTGCTACCCCTCTTGGTGCGTACCGAGCGTGCTACCAACATCATCGCAGCACTATTCTTCATGGTGCAGGTTGCGGGCATAGGCCTAATCCTCGGTTTTGGACGTGTTGACAGCGTGATGCTCTCAATATTCCGAGCCGACACCCTCGCCGTAGTGTTCCATACGCTTATGACTGCGGTCTTGGGCTTCGTGCTCCTGCACTCGTCGTCGTACCTCAAGGCCGAAGATATATCCACGCGCTCGTATAAGGCATACTATACACTTGTTATGCTCTTGGCGGTGGCTATCACATGCGTATACTACTCGGACAATGTGGCTATGACATGGGTGTTCTTGGAGGCAACGACAATCTGCTCGGCGGGTATCATCTACCACCGCGAGTTCCAGCAGTCGTTGGAGGCCACGTGGAAGTATATCTTCGTCTGCTCGACGGGTATCGCCATGGCATACTTAGGCATCCTGCTGCTCTCTACCGTTGCCGAGCATGGCGCTCTGGACTACACATCGCTCAGTATGGTGATGACAAAGTGCAATCCGCTATATTTGAAGGTTGCCTTCCTGCTTATCGTCGTAGGCTACAGCTGTAAGATGGAGATATTCCCGCTCTACACCGTGGGTGTCGATGCCAACTATGCCGCCCCCGCCCCCGCCTCGGCATTTATATCTACGGCACTTGTAAATGCAGGTTTTGTCTCTATCTACCGCATATACTCGCTCTACGCCTCAACCGAGGTCTTCGAGTGGGCACGTCATGTGTTGATACTCATTGGCATACTCTCGTTGGCCGTAGGTGCCATGTTCCTGCGCCGCACGAACAACTATAAACGCTTCCTGTCGTACTCGACAGTGGAGAATATGGGTATCGTAGCCATAGGCATGGGTATTGGCGGTGTGGCACTCTGGGCTGCGGTGTTCCATGTAGTATGCCATACGTTGGTCAAGAGTTCGATGTTCTTCCAAGTGGGCATCATGCGCCATATATACGACAGCTACAGCATCAACCGCATAGGTAACTATATGAACATCAATCGCGTTGGCGCCATAGGGTTTATCGTTGGCACTCTCGTGCTGTTGGCCTTCCCGCCCTCGCCACTATTCCTCTCGGAGGTGATGATATTCTCGGAGATTGTCAGCGTGGGTAGCTGGTGGTTGCTCGTAGCGATGCTTGTGCTCATGTGCGTTGTCATCTACGCTATATGGTCACGCACGCTGCGCCTCGGCTACCACTCAAACCAAGATGAGTTGCATCTCTCGGCTGTAAATCGCCGTCTGTCATACTCGGCAGCCGTGCTTTTGATTGCAGCCATCATCCTCGGTCTCTGGCAACCCGACTTCCTCAGGGAGGCTATCGACACAATAGTAAACATAGGATAGACGTATGAAACTATACCACATAACGAATAATAACGCTAAGGCCGTAGCTATTGCCGACATCCCCGTTGTGGAGTATGTGGCGTTGTATAACGACCTTAAGGAGCGTATGACCGACAGCCGCTACCATGTGGCACACTACTTTGCCACGGAGATTGAGCGCGGGTTGAAGTTTTACCTTATCATTCTCGACGACACCACGGGAGAGGTGCTCATCACGTCGTTCATTCCCGACTACTACGCCGAGGGTCTTGCCTCGCTCACAGCCCTGCACCCGCAGTTCCACCCCTTCGAGCGCGAGATGAACGAGCTCTACGGCATACCCTTCGACAGCCACCCGTGGCTTAAGCCTCTGCGCTTTCCCTACGATAGGCGCGATAAGGAGTCGACGATGGATAGCTATCCCTTCTATACTATCGATGGCGATGAGCTTCACGAGGTTAACGTGGGCCCCATACATGCCGGCATCATCGAGCCGGGAGCCTTCCGTTTCATCTGCGATGGTGAACAGGTGTTGCACCTCGAGATAGCCCTCGGCTATCAGCACCGCGGTGTGGAGAGCGAGATGCTACGCAACGATAACCGCCTGCGCCACACGCTTATCGCCGAGTCTACGGCAGGCGATACCGCTGTGGGTCACGCCACGGCCTACGCCGAGCTTACGGAGAAGCTCGCCAATGCCGACATCGGCGATGACCTTAAGCGTGAGCGTATGATAGCCATCGAGCTTGAGCGTATCGCTATGCACCTTGCCGACACGGGCGCGTTGGCCACGGATATCGGCTTCCAGCTATATCAGGTGGCATGCGAGGCGCTGCGTACCGTCGTCATCAACACCACACAGGCGTGGTGTGGCAACCGCTTCGGCAAGAGCCTCATACGCCCCATGGGTACGAACCACCCCCTCACGGAGGAGAAGATAGCCCTCATACGTAAGAATATTGCCGACGTGCGCCGTCGCTATAACGAGGTCAGGGAGGATATCCTTGAGGCCCCCACGCTCCTTGCTCGTTTCGAGCAGTGCGGCCTTGTTCCTAAGAGCGAGATGGAGCGCATCGGTGGTGTAGGTCAGGCGGCACGTGCCAGCGGCCTTAGGCGCGATATACGTGCCACGCACCCCTCGGGATTCTATGCCGAGGAGCTTAAGCACGAGCCTATACTTAAGCACGATGGCGATGTCATGTCGCGCCTCGCAACACGTATGGACGAGGTGTTGCAGAGTGCCGACTATATCGAGAGTACCCTTGCCGCATATAAGCCTGCGGGAAGCATCCCCGCACCCGATTATAAGGCGAAGTTTCAGGGCGATGCCCTCGCCTTCTCGCTCATCGAGGGCTGGCGTGGCGAGATATGCCACGTAGCACTCACCGATAGCGAGGGACGTATCACGAAGTATAAGATTAAGGACCCGAGCGTGCATAACTGGCTCGGCCTTGCCATCGCGGTACGCTCGGAGGGCATCTCGGACTTCCCCATCAACAACAAGAGTTTTAATCTATCGTACTGTGGTCACGACCTATAGTGCTGTGGTCACGACCCATAATAGTAATAAGGTATGTTATTCGGAAAAGCAAAGATACTACGCAGCCACGGCTGGCAATATATCCCCAACCTCGATGCTGTGACCCTCACGGAGGAGTTCCGCGGCTTCCCGCTGCTCACAGCCACGGAGGATAGCGCCGACATCGAGCACGCTGCGGCAATATGCCCCACGGGCGCCATCACAACAAAGCCGCTAACCTTGGATTTAGGAAAATGCCTCTTCTGTGGCGAGTGCCAGAAGTGTGCACCCAAGAATATCAGGTTTACCAACGAGCATCGCCTCGCTGCCACGCGCCGCGAGGACCTCATCGTCGAGGTGGGGCAGACGGCGCCTAAGTTCGACACTACGGCCATACGCCCCGAGATAGCGAAGTATTTCGGCAAGGCGCTGCAACTCAGGGAGGTGTCAGCCGGTGGCGACTGCTCTGTGGAGATGGAGCTCAACGCCACGGGCAACGTGAACTTCGACTTCGGCCGCTATGGTGTGGGCTTCACCGCCTCACCGCGCCATGCCGACGGCCTTGTTCTCACGGGCCCGATAAGCCAAAATATGGCCGAGGCCCTCGATATATGCTATAACTCTATTGCCGAGCCTAAGATTCTCGTTGTCTGCGGCTCGGAGGCTGTGTCGGGCGGCCTCTATGCCGATAGCCCCGCTGTCGACCGCTCGTTCTTAGATAAGTACCACGTCGATTTGTGGCTCCCGGGCGCACCCACACACCCCTTGTGCTTTATCGACGGCATCACGCGCCTGCGCAAGAAGCATAAGCGCTAACGGCGAGATGGTTACAAACAACGGGGATGACTATTTTTTAGTCATCCCCGTTTTGTCAGGATGACAAAGAGCCTCATCGTAACACATAGAAACCCATCAAAAAAATGGGGTTCTATGAGTTAAAATGAGTCCCTATGGGGGCATCGAAACCCATCGTACCCCATCGTACCCCATCAAAAAATTGCGGGTTACAAAAATGTAACCCGCAAGAATGGTGGGAGCAGTGTGGCAGGTGGAGCACCCTATCATGCTGAGCGGAGTTGAAGCATCTACCCGCGAAATGCTGCCCACGTGGTCGTTGTTATCCCGGTTATCCCTGTCCTCCTTAGACATTGTGGGTTACAAAAATGTAACCCACAAGAGCGGAGGGGGGAGGCGGACGTTGGTGCGGGCGGAGTGAGCAAAAAGCAACGCGGGTATATAAAAGTATACCCGCGTCACCATTAATGCTGTTTATTAAGCAGTTAGGCTAAAACTCGTAGCCGACGATATCTGACGCATAGTCGCTCCAATATGCTGCCGACTTATACGCCTCGACCGATGCTGCTGGAACATAAATCTTACGTCCTGAAGCATTCGAGTAAAACATAGAAGAGCCACCAGCTGGTGGAGTTGTCGGCTTGCAATATACACTTGTCAGCGAACTGCAAACTGCGAATGCCCACTTTCCAATCGAAGTAACGCTATCGGGAATAGTTACACTTGTCAGAGAGGTGCAATACCAGAATGCTATTTCTCCAATCTTAGTAACGCTATCGGGAATAGTATATTCTATTAAACCTGCAGGTGCGAATGCTATCAGTTTTCCATCGACAATTAAACAACGATTATCTTCTGATGCAAATTTGCCATAAAAACTTGTCAGCGAGCTGCAATTAAAGAATGTAGAACTTCCAATCGAAGTAACGCTATCAGGAATAGTTACACTTGTCAGTTTGTCGCACCAATAGAATGCAGCCTCTCCAATCGAAGTTATATTATGCGGTAACTCTATCTTCTTAAGACTTCCACAATCCAGAAAGGCTTCATTTGCAATATAACTCAGGCCTGTGAAATATGCCAACTCCGTAAAAGAGATTATATCAGAACTCTTAAACGTGGTGCCAATATCGGTGACAGCGGCCGCCTCCTCGTATGACAACTCGGCATCGCCATTCGTATCCCAACTAACGACACATAATGCTTTAACCGTATTATCAATAAATTTTATCGGTTGTGTCTTATCTTCCGGAGTATTATCTACTGGCTTCTCGTCGTTGCCGTCGTCGGGTGTTTCAGTCGGGGTGTTGGTTGGCTCGTTTACGCCATCATCTGCGTACGCCGTGGCAACCATCCCAACAAGTGCAAGCAGTAGAAATAGTTTTTTCATAGTAGTATAGTTTTGAATCGTTTGTGCAAATATGCTACCGCTCAACTCCTATGGCGGTGGTAGTAGTAAACAGAAAGTGTGGAGTCGATTTCCGTATTTTCTTAGAAGGAGTGCGAAAAACACTTTCAATATGTCTGCTATCTCACGGACAGCATTACAAAATTAAGCATTATTTCCGAAACGAACAACACTCACGGGGGCATTGTTCGTGTAGAATACAAAAATTCTACACACCAGCAGCAACGAAGATTCTCCCCGAAAATGTTTAATTTTTTTCACGCGCGCCATATTTGACGAGAATTGTCAAAACGTGGGGATACCTTTGCGCCAAAGAAAACATAAAAACATACTACTATTATGGAACTTGACATCAAACTATCGATTAACAAGAAGCACAACTTTAAGCGCAACACCTTCATCCTCAGGTGGAATCCTGCGGTGTCGTCGTACACGATGGAGCGTCTCGACAGCGACATGGAGGAGTGGGCGAAGGGTTATTGGCCCTACGACTTCGACTGGAGCGTATACGAGTGGCAGAGGGCGCGCAAGGGCGACCGTTTCTTCATGCTGCGCGTGGGTGAGGGTAACACGGGCATCTTTGCCGCAGGGCGCTTTGCCTCGAATCCCGAGCTTCGCGAGGATTGGGCGGGCAAAGAGCGCGAGGTATACTATGCCGACCTCGACTTCGAGGCTGTGTTCCATCCCGAGCGCTCGGAGATACTCACCACCGCGGAGCTTGAGCGCGAGTTTCCCGAGGTGGCGTGGCGCACGGGGCACTCGGGCCAGAGGATAGATGTGGAGGTGGCCGACAGGCTGGAGATAGCGTGGCGCGACTTTGTGGGGTGCAACAAGTCGCTATACCTGCCGCGTGCCGCACGCAACGAGGAGTACGACTCGCGCTCGGACATCGACAAGGCCATAGAGCTCGCCTCGAAGGCTCACGCCGCGGACTACGACCTCGACGGCAACCCCACAATACTTCACCCCTTAGCCGTGGGTATGATGGGACACACCGACACCGAGCGCATCGTGGGCTTCCTGCACGACGTGGTGGAGGATACTCCCTATACCTTCGAGGATTTGGCCGAGGAGGGCTTCACCGAGGAGGTTATAGAGACGCTACGCCTCCTCACGCACGACAAGCAGACGCCCTATATGGAGTATATCGAGCGTATATGCACATCGGGGAACATGGTGGCGATAAATGTGAAGATAAACGACCTTAAACACAACCTTGCACGCGGCAAGGAGGGCGGCCACACACGCTTTGTGGAGAAACATACCGCAGCCCTCGCCTTTATAGAGGCCTACGTAAGGTAATGATGGTAACAGAGATACCCCCAAGAGTTTTTCCAACTCTTGGGGGCATCTCATTATATAAAGCCTATTACCTAAAACGACTTGGCGTGGCCGCCTTGGTAGGTATTGATGCGGGATTGGCTGCAAGAAACTCCTCGGCAGGCGATACACCATCGCGTGTGAGAGTCACAACCTCGATAAATCCTACGCCATAGTTACCCGCGCTATCCTTAGCCATGCCAAGGAACGTGAAGGGCTTATCGTATTGTAGAATGGCGATGCCGCTCTCCCTATTCTCTGACACAATGCCTGTTTCCCATTCCCAGCCGTATGTGATAAGAGTGTCATAAATGTAGTCGTCGCTGCTTCCCTCCTCCGTATGGTCGCCATCGTAGAAGCCCGTATACCAAGCCTCGGCCGATGCATTCGGCTTAACAGTATAGGGTAGTACTGCCGAGCCCTTGCAGTTGAGGAAGCGCGTGGGGTCTAACTCCGCGAGTGCCGAGCCATCGTAGTAGTCGCCAAACTCTATGCTCACCGTAGCATCGCTGACAATCTTATCCAACGTGCGGAAAGGCTCACTTACAAAGCCCCTCTCGGATGCCAGCTCGCCCGTCTCGATATCCACAGCGATGGCGTAGGCCACGTAGTCGGTCGAGGGCTCAAGCTGGTTGTAGAAATTCTTCTCCTTGCCTATTGAGGCTCCGAGGTCGTAGAGATACTCGGCGCGAGAGCAATAATAGTATTCGGCACCATAGTCAATCTCTTTGTTAGCAATATGCGCCACGCACGCATCTGTCGTGCCATGCTCCTCAAGTAGCGAGTTGAAGTTTTCTACGTCGGTGATGTATGTAAAGTAGTAAACACCCACCGACGGCGTTGTTGTTACGTTCACAGAGTTGTGCGTGATATTGCTAATCTCGAATGTTACGACCAAATCATCGGCGCTACCCGTAGCGGCCGCTGTTGTAAAGCGGGTGATATGTGGCGCTGTGGTAGGTGCTCCGTCGTAGCCGAAGCATACAACGATATATTCGGTCTCGGCCTGCAAGCCGTTAATGCCATTGAGCGACATAACACCCTTGCGCAACGAATCTTTGATGTTGCCCCAAGTAGTGATGTCTTCGATGATAGACTCTACAAGAGCCTCCTCCGAGCCACTCATATCGAGCATCAGTGCATACTGAACAGAGCAGATGTATGTATCTTCGTTGTTCGATGGCGTAACACTACCCTCGATACGGTCGTAGTAGGTGTTGGTAATATCGACCTCGAATGTCAAATCCGAGAGTGTGACCGCCGGAGTCTCGAACTCGACAACCGTAGCCTTGCTATTTGCGATAAAACGCTCGTCGATGCCAATGGCATAGGCCATATACTTGGTGCCGGCCTCGAGATTCTTTACCTGTAACGACTTAGTGCCCACATAGCCAAGGTTGGCAACCATCTGGTCGGCAGTGGCTCCGAGGTTATAGTAGTAGTTGCGCAGCTGTGTTAGGTGCTCGGCAAATGCCGTCTCGTCGCCACCGTAATACTCGTAATCATCGTAGCTAAAGACATTTACGAAGTATATAGCCTTGTCGTTATCGGGAGTCACCGTTACTGTGGCTGTGTCGTAGCCTATATCCGACACCGCAATCTCGAAGGTCAGCTCCGTAAGCTCCGTTGCCAATGTCGTAAAGACTTGCTTATAGAGCGATGTCGTAACCTCACCTCTTTTCGAGAGGCCATAGGCGTATACGACATACTCTGTTGCGGGGTCGAGCATATCCTGAGTATCTGATGTCACACCCTTTTTGAGGACACCCTCGATGTAGTCGCTGAAATCGACACCCGCATCATAGGCTGCATCTTCCAGCCACGAGATGTCGTCCATGATATAGGCTTCGTCATCCTCGAACTCGTCGAAATACTCCTTCGTGGTCATCATCGTGATATAGGTCATCTCCTCATCTTCGGGAGTAACCGAGAACTCTACCGACGTATCGGTGATAGACTTCACCTCGATAACAAAATCGGGCTTATCTTCAGGCTCATTGGGCGTAGGGTTTACGTCGGGACTCTCTTTACAACCTACAAGTGCCGTTGCAAGCATCAGCAAAAGGCCATAGTAAAAACTCTTTTTCATCGCTATGGGGGTTAATGATTTAATATAAACGTAAATTAGTATAATGTATCCAGTATTTCCTAAACAACTATCATCACACGATGGCCTGACATCACCAGAGGCTATCGCTATCACGATTTTGTTATCACAAATTTAGTAAAACATTTCTAATCTTTCAAATATTTTCTCGCTCTTTTTCGGAGTAGGGTAATTTGTTGACTATTTGCATCATATAAGTAATATGCTTTTCTTTAGGCGTGCTTTTGTGGAATGAATATCTAAATGTATGTGGCATAATATAATATACAGCCGAGACCCTATGGAATCTCGGCTGTATATTATGTATATAAACGGTATCGCTACTTCTCTACCTCGCCTTCCCACGACAAGATGCCGTTTGCGAGCTCCGTAACATCCAATCCGCAGCTTACCATCTGCTCTGCAGCCTCCTTGCTCCTGCGCCCGCCACGACAATATACCGCTACGGGGCGCGACTTATCCAGCGCAGCAATTTTGGCCTCGAAATCCGCACCATCAATGTCAATGTTCACTGCGCCCGGGATATGTCCCTCGCTGAACTCTGCGGGTGTTCGCGTATCGATAATCTGCACGTTCTCATGCTCTATCACCTCGGCAAAGCGCTTTGCATCTACCGAATCGAAACCCTCTGTTCGCTTGGAATTGTTGCAACCAACCACCATCGTCGCAGCAAATAGAATATAAAAAATAGTCTTCATAGTATTATCTTTTTTAGTTTTACTCCGTACAAAGATAATACTGCGCTATTATACCACCAAATTTTATAAGTGGAATTTATATCGGAAGTTTTTATGCCGCTATTTGTTTCTGTTATAATAGGGTGTGGGGTGCCGCTTTACGGACGTGAGAGGACTGCTCCTACGAGGCAGTGCCATTAGTAGCTCTCGAACACGGGGCTCAGTATCTCCGGAACGACGACTTCGTACTCCTTCAGCGCGTTAAGGCTCTCTTTGCCCGCGCGTGTGAGGGTCATGTTTATCTGTCGTTTATCGTGCTTGTCGATACTTCTACACACCAGCTTACGCCTCTCTAATGCCGATATAATCTTCGAGCAGTGCGATGCCCGCATGCCTGTACGCTCGGCTACGACCGAGGCGGCAACGCTATGCTCGCCAATAGCGCATAGCGTCATCGCCTCATTCAGCGTGAGGCCGAGTTGGTCGATTAGACTGCTTTCGAGCTCCGACATAGCCGATACTATATCGCGCATCACACATATACATCTTACCTTCTCCATATTAGTAACTTTCGTTAGTCTGGGTATTCCACGTCGGCTTCAACACTGCCGTCCACCGATAAAATACCCTATATAAAGAGGTTTACACCGGCTTTCTCGGCACGCTCCATGTATGTGGCGACACCTCCGACGCTTACCTCATCAATAAGCTCTTCGCGCTTAATGCCCATGACATCCATAGACATCTGACATGCGATAAACTCCACACCGTTATCTATTGCCTGCTGGCGCAGACTCTCCAACGAATCGACACCCCTGAACTTCATCAAATGTCGCATCATCATGCGCCCAAGTCCCAACATGTTGAACTTTGACAGCGCGAGTTGTCGTGAGTGCGATGGCAGCATCCAGCCAAACATCTTACCCCATATATCCTTCTTTACGCGGGGTTTATCTACCCGCTTTATGGCGTTCAGACCCCAGAATGTGAAGAATATCGTAACTCGCTTGCCTGTGGCAGCAGCTCCATTTGCGAGCACAAAGGTAGCCAAAGTTTTGTCAAGATCGTCACTAAACATGATAAATGTTTTCTCGTCGTTCTTCGTCGCGGGCATCTGAGGCATCGTATTGCAGTCACTTGTGCCACGTTGTACAACAGCACGATATATGCCCTTGTCGCAACTTGTTGCCACGAGACGATTGCCCGTCGAGCAACACCACGCCTCGACGTCGCGCGTGAATGCCGAGTCGGTGGCCATAATCTCAATGCACTCGCCAGCCTTGAGTGTCGATACCCTCTCGCGTAGTCTTAGTATAGGCCCGGGGCATTGAAGCCCGCAAGCATCTACAACCATGCGCGGGATGTCGTTCTTCGCGGGGGTGGTCTCCTGCGTGCCATTTTCGTTACCACCCGAGGGTGTTGTGTTCGTGTGGTCTGCCGTTGCGGTGTTGTATGTGCGTATGCCGCCAATAAGGTTGCGAACATCGCCATAGCCGTTGGCCTTTAGGATGTTAGATGCGAGGTATCCACGAAGACCTACGCCACAGAAGAGGTATATAGGCTTGTCGTGCGGTATCTCACCGAGACGCTCTCGCAACTCGTCGAGAGGGATATTCACAGCATCGTTAATGGTGCCCAGAGCATACTCTTCGGGAGTGCGCACATCTATTAGTGTCCTCTCCTCGCTCGTTGACGATAGCAACTCGCGCCAGTAGAGAGGTGTCATCTTACCATTGAGGATGTTGTTTGCAACATAGGCGCTCATCGCCACGGGGTCCTTGGCCGATGAGTATGGCGGTGCATAGGCGTGCTCAATCTCCATGAGGGAGGTTATGCCGAGCCCCTGTTTTATGGCCATGGCATAGCTGTCGATGCGTTTATCTACGCCCTCCACGCCTACAATCTGTGCGCCAAGAAGCTTGCCGTTGTCGGGCGCGAAGATTACCTTTATGGTCATGGGCATAGCCCCCGGGTAGTATTGTGCGTGCGAGTTGGGATGTATCGTCGCTGTAAGGTAGGGTATGTTGAGCTCCTTCAATCGCTTCGCAGGTACACCTGTTGATGCTACCGTAATATCGAAGACCTTGGCTATGGCCGTGCCTATGGAGCCTTCGTACTCGATGTGGTTGCCAAAGACCATATTGTCCGCCGCAATTCGTGCCTGCCTGTTTGCCGGCCCTGCAAGGAGGTTGAGCCACGGCTTGTTGAGTAGCGGATGTTGAAACTCTACCGCGTCGCCCACTGCGTATACTCCCTCGGCCGAGGTCTGCATGAAGTTATCCACACGTATGCCCCCAACCTCGCCAAGAGCTATCTTCGCATCGCGTGCCAAGGCTGTTGTAGGACGTACACCGATGCTGAGTATGACGATGTCTGCCGCGATGCTCTTTCCGGAACTTAGCACAACACTTATCCCCTCGCCGCTGTTATCGAACGACACGACACCCTCGCCCAAGTGTAGCTCTACACCCTTCGTTACAAGGTGCTCGTGAACAATTTGCGCCATTGAGAAGTCTATTGGAGCCATCACCTGTGGTGCCATCTCCACGACCGAGACATGAGCCCCCGCAGCGTGTAGATTTTCTGCCATTTCAAGGCCTATGAAGCCACCACCTACGATTACAGCTCGTCGCACGTTGTGTTTTTCGATGTACTCCTTTATTCTGTCCGTATCGTTGACGTTACGCAGGGTAAATATGCCCTCGCTCTCTATCCCTTTGATTGGTGGCCTTACGGCTGTTGCCCCGGGCGATAGTAGGAGCCTGTCGTAGCTCTCCGTATATACTCTCTCGTCGCCATCCTTGACTTTTACCTGCTTTCTCTCGACATCTATCTCTATAACCTCGTTCTTCGTGCGCACATCGATGTTAAATCTCCTTCCGAAGGCCTCGGGTGTCTGTACAAATAGCGAGTCGCGCTCCTTTATCGTGCCACCTATGTAGTAGGGTAGCCCGCAATTTGCGTAGGATATGTACTCGCCCTTCTCAAAAAGTATGATTTCCGCCTTCTCGTCATTACGCCTTATTCGCGCTGCCGCCGTGGCACCTCCCGCCACACCACCAATTATTAGGTGCTTTACCCTTTTCTCTGTTCCCATAACTCTCTTACTGTTTGTATATTATTAAATCACTCAAATTACTTTCCATTGGAAAACTTTGCAAATGTAAAGTATATTTTCCAATAAACAAAATTTCCAGCGTAAAATATTTCAAAAAAGTCTATTTCATGGTAATAATTATGGGTAGTACAAGTAACAAAGCGGGGATGACTAAATTACTTTTTAGTCACCCCCGTTAGCGTATACAACTGTAATATATATCTATTATAGCGTCTTAAGGTATGCTGCGACGTTGTCGAAGATGCGTTTCTCGACGTTGTCGGTCTCGGCACGCACGAACTTCTCGCCTGTGACAGCCTCGTAGAGCTCTATATAGCGCTCCGTGATACCGGCAACCACCTCCTCCGTCATATCGGGCACCTGCTGACCCTCCTGACCTTGGAAGCCGTTGTCCATAAGCCACTCGCGAACAAACTCCTTAGATAGCTGCTTCTGCTTTTCGCCCTTGGCTAAGCGCTCCTCGTAACCCTCCTTGTAGAAGTAGCGCGATGAGTCGGGAGTGTGAATCTCGTCCATGAGGTATATCGTGCCGTTCTTCTTGCCAAACTCGTACTTCGTGTCTACGAGTATGAGGCCCATCTTTGCGGCTATCTCCGTGCCGCGCTGGAAGATGGCGCGTGTGTATGCCTCCAGCTGCTCGTACTCCTCGCGTGTGACGAGCCCCTGAGCGATAATCTCCTCCTTAGATATATCCTCGTCGTGGCCCTCGTCGGCCTTTGTCGTGGGGGTGATGATGGGCTCGGGGAACTTCTGGTTCTCGACCATACCCTCGGGCATCGCCACACCACAGATGGTGCGCTTGCCGGCCTTATACTCTCTCCATGCGTGTCCCGAGAGGTAGCCACGGATGACCATCTCGACCTTGTAGGGCTCGCAGCGGTGGCCTACCGTAACCATGGGGTCGGGCACGCCAATCTTCCAGTTGGGGAGGATGTCGCTCGTGGCATCAAGAAACTTGGCTGCAATCTGGTTGAGCACCTGACCCTTAAAGGGGATACCCTTGGGTAGTACCACGTCGAAGGCCGAAATACGGTCCGATACAACCATCACGAGGTAGTCGTCGTTGATGTTGTACACATCGCGTACCTTACCTACATAGTGGCCCTTCTGACCCTCAAACTTAAAATCGTTCTTTACAATAGCGTTCATAATATTATTGGTAATTTATTTATTAATTTTTACTCCTAATTACTCACTACTCACTACTCACTCCTCATTTGAAATTAGTACATGTAGTCATATTGCGAGTAGCTCTTGTCGTACTTAAGGTCGGCCAACGATGCTGCCTTAACGCCGATGTTAAATGCCCAGCTGCGGTGGTTGCCGAAGGGTATCCACGTGAAGGACATCTGCCAGCAGTGGAGGTCGCGCGTGATGGCTATGGATGTCATCGACATCTTGCGTGCCGTGAAGTCGTAACCTGTCGTTGCGGTAATCATCAGCTTGGGTGTCAGCCTCACGCTGGCGTTGCAGTTTACCGTCTGTTGTATGTTTTTCTTATATCCCGTAGTACCGTTGTTCGTGAATTGGGCATTGTAGCTGAAGCTATAGTTGAAGCCGAAGTTCCATGGTATC
>JAFVWO010000020.1 GCA_017501625.1 Alistipes sp. | reverse complement strand
TGGGTAGATTGGGTAGATTGGGTAGATTGGGTAGATTGGGTAGATTGGGTAGATTGGGTAGATTGGGTAGACTGGGTAGACTGGGTAGATTACCCACGCTCCCCACGCTCCCCACACTCCCCACACTCCCCACACTCCCCATACTCCCCACATTACCCACATTACCCACACTACCCATACTACCCATACTACCCATACTACCCATACTACCCACCCATCTATCGCGCCTCATTTTTGCACTTTTCAGTCGAAAAATTTGCTTTTCGTAGGCGAAATGCCTAACTTTGTTGTGTTTTATGCACATGTGTGTTCGCGCGTGCGTAATGTGGGCATGCGATGTGTGCAACAGTTGACTATATAAGATATTATATATCATACACTTAAAAACTTTAAACTCTAAAACAATTATGGCTAATACCAAAGAAAAGTTGTTCACGGAGTTCCCGCCCGTAACTACGGAGCAGTGGGAGGCCGTCATTACAACTGACCTTAAGGGCGCAGATTATGAGCGCAAATTGGTATGGAAGACCGGTGAGGGTTTCAATGTACGTCCCTACTACCGCGCTGAGAACCTTGCAGAGGTTGAGTATCTCGGTGTTGAGGCCGGTGAGTTCCCCTTTGTACGCGGTGTGTCTAAGGACAACACGTGGCGCGTACACCAGACCATCTCGGTTGAGTGTGCTAAGGCAGCAAACGAGGAGGCCTTGAAACTTCTTAACTCGGGCGTAGACTCGCTCGGCTTCTGCTTCTGCAAGGCGTGTGCTTGCGATGTGGATGTGGATGCTCTGTTGAAGGACATCGTGCCTACGGCTGTGGAGCTTACCTTCTGTGGCTCTAATGTCGAGGGCTTGGCTAAGTTGGCCGAGAAGGTCTTGGCTAAGTATGCTGCTGTGGAGAAGGATGAGCTTCGTCTTAACTTCTGCATCGACCCCATCATGAAGAATCTTTCGGTTGAGGGTGACTTCTGCTGTGGTACGGGCGACGTATGCTTCGACACCATCGCTAAGCTCGTGAAGGCTACGGCCGACTACAAGCGTGTGAAGGTTGTAAACGTAGCCGGCTCGACATTCTCGAATGCAGGCTCTACCATCGTCGAGGAGCTCGGCTTCACGCTTGCTGCTGCTCACGAGTACCTTGTGAAGCTCATGGAGCGTGGCCTATCTATCGACGAGGTGGCACGTAAGATTCGCTTCACCTTCGCCGTGACATCTAACTACTTCCTCGAGATGGCTAAGTTCCGTGCTGCACGTATGCTCTGGGCTAACATCGTTAAGGCTTACAATCCCGAGAAGAAGTGTTCGTGCAAGATGTTCGCTCATGCTGTGACATCTACATGGAACCAGACGGTTTACGATCCCTACGTAAACATGTTGCGTGGCACAACAGAGGCTATGTCGGCAGCTATTGCCGGTGTTCACTCTCTTGAGGTGTTGCCCTTCGACTACGCTTTCGAGGCTCCCACGGAGTTCTCTAAGCGCATTGCTCGCAACGCACAGTTGTTGTTGAAGCACGAGTCGCACTTCGATCAGGTTATCGACCCTGCAGGTGGTGCTTACTACATCGAGACTCTTACTAAGAGCATCGCTCAGGAGGCATGGGCTTTGTTCCGCGAGATCGAGGAGAAGGGTGGCTATATCGCTGCCTTCCGCGAGGGCTTCATCGTAGAGCGCGTGAAGGCTTCGGCTGCGGCTAAGGATAAGAGCATCGCTACACGTCGCTTGATTTTGCTTGGTGCTAACCAGTATCCTAACTTCACGGAGGTTGCCGATGAGGCTATCTGCGAGTGCAAGGTTACTCGCGAGGTGAAGGAGGGTAATGTGCTTGTTCCCTACCGTGGTGCTATGGCCTTCGAGGCTATGCGTATGCAGGTTGACCGCTCGGGCAAGGCACCTAAGGCCTTCATGCTCACATG
Source organism: Alistipes sp. (assembly GCA_017501625.1). GTDB lineage: Bacteria > Bacteroidota > Bacteroidia > Bacteroidales > Rikenellaceae > Alistipes. The sequence goes on along the minus strand of JAFVWO010000020.1, from coordinate 1,294 downwards.
TGGTACGCTCGGTATGGCACGTGCACGTGCTCAGTTCTCATGTAACTTCTTCGCTTGCGCAGGTATCCGCGTTGAGGATAACACCTTCTTCAAGAGTGTTGAGGAGGGCGTAGAGGCAGCGTTGGCTTCAAAGGCTGAGATTGTTGTAGTCTGCGCTTCGGATGACGACTACGCAACTGTAGCTCCTCGCGTTAAGGAGCTCCTTGGCGACAAGGCTATCCTTGTAGTTGCCGGTGCGCCTGCATGTGCTGCGGAGCTTGAGGCTCAGGGTATCACCAACTTTATCAACGTCAAGAGCAACGTATTGGAGACCTTGAAGGATTACTTAAAGAAGTTAGGCATCTAATTCGGTTACAACTATGAGAGCAAAATTTTCAGATTTAGAATATAAGGCAGCAGCCGCAGAGTGCTGCGCCAAGAATAACGCTCCCAAGGAGGATTGGTTGACGGCCGAGCGTATTCCTGTGAAGGAGAACTATACGGCTGCCGACCTTGAGGGTATGGAGCACTTGAACTATGCAGCAGGTATCGCACCTTTCCTTCGCGGTCCCTACTCAACGATGTACGTTATGCGTCCTTGGACTATCCGTCAGTATGCAGGTTTCTCTACGGCTGAGGAGTCTAACGCATTCTATCGTCGTAACCTCGCAGCGGGTCAGAAGGGTCTCTCTGTAGCCTTCGACCTTGCAACACACCGTGGCTATGATGCCGATCATCCCCGTGTTGTTGGTGATGTAGGTAAGGCTGGTGTGTCTATCTGCTCGGTAGAGGATATGAAGGTGTTGTTCAACGGTATTCCATTGGATCAGATGTCTGTATCTATGACGATGAACGGTGCCGTACTTCCCGTATTGGCATTCTATATCGTTGCAGGTTTGGAGCAGGGTTGCACGCTCGACCAGCTTGCAGGTACCATCCAGAACGATATCCTCAAGGAGTTCATGGTGCGTAACACCTATATCTACCCACCTGAGTTCTCTATGAAGATTATCGCCGATATCTTTGAGTACACCTCTAAGAATATGCCTAAGTTTAACTCGATTTCTATCTCGGGTTATCACATGCAGGAGGCAGGTGCTACCGCCGATATCGAGCTGGCTTACACATTGGCCGATGGTATGGAGTATCTGCGTGCAGGTATCAACGCCGGCATGAACATCGATACATTCGCACCGCGTCTGTCATTCTTCTGGGCCATCGGCACCAACCATCTCATGGAGATTGCCAAGATGCGTGCAGCCCGTCTGCTCTGGGCCAAGATAACCAAGAGCTTCGGCGCCAAGAACCCCAAGTC
>JAFVWO010000019.1 GCA_017501625.1 Alistipes sp. | reverse complement strand
TGTGCCATACGTTGTGTTGGAGCCTAAACGGAGGTGACGCTGCGCTCGCTGTTAAGTTGTTTTGCAATATGGACACACAATAGCGAAATGAAGAAGCGGAAATATGTTAATTAATTAAAAATTAGAATAAATTTATACTCTTTGATGGAACGAATAATAGAGATTGATTCGATAGATGAGCTCGATAGTGTTGCCGAGGCCGTTGTCGAGGCGTTGGATGGACGCACGGTAGTGGCGTTTGATGCTCCTATGGGGGCGGGCAAGACAACGCTTATAAGCCGCATTGCGGCACATCTTGGTGCGGAGGATTCGGTGACAAGCCCCACGTTTGCCATAGTAAACCAGTATGAGGGTCGCGATCGCACGATATACCACTTCGATATGTATCGTATCGAGCGCGTGGAGGAGGCCTTGGATTTTGGCTCGGAGGAGTATCTCTCGTCGGGAGAACTATGCCTTGTGGAGTGGCCCGAGAAAATAGAGCCCCTCTTGCCGGAGGATACGATGGTCGTTAAGATTGAGATTTTGGGTGACACGGAGCGACGTTTTGTAATTCGCTAAATAAGCACTATCTTTGCGGGCCAAAATCTAATAATGATGGAAAAGTACGAATCGAAACAACAACAGATAAACCACCCTGCAGCGCTTATCTTCCCGATAATCTCGCGCATGGACCTGATGTCGCCGGCGATGCAGGATAAGGTCGAGGAGTGGGAGGCCACGCCCGACAGCTGCTCGTTCAAGGTTAAGGGTATGAAAGTGGCGCTGCGCATAGCTGAGCGCGTTGAGAATAAGCATGTTAAGATTGTGGCCGACAGTGGTGGCATACCTATCGACTTCAGCTTCTGGATTCAGCTTAAGGAGGTTGCCGAGCGTGACACGCGCATACGTATGGTGCTTCATGCCGAGCTTAACATGATGATGCGCATGATGATTGGCGGTAAGATTCAGTCGGGTCTTGATCAGGCCGTTGAGGGTATCGCCAATGCTCTTAACAGCTTCCGATAGCATTGGTCAATAGGGCGTATTCTTTGCTTTACAACATGTTGCGCGGATAAAAAAAAGATTTTATTTCGCATTTTGTTTGCAAATTCACTAAAGTTGCCGTATATTTGCGGACATTTTTTGCTATAAGGCCCCCTTTAGGGCAAAGATTGTTGAACATTTGTTATAATTTAAAACTAAATAAATTACATTACAGCTATGACAAAGGCAGATATCGTAAACGAGATTGCGAAGTCAACCGGAGTAGAGAAGATTCAGGTTCAGGCTATCGTAGAGGCATTTATGGAGAGCGTTAAGGGTGCTATGATTAACGGCGAGAATGTTTACCTCCGTGGTTTCGGCAGCTTCATCATCAAGAAGCGCGCTATGAAGGTTGCTCGTAACATCTCTAAGAACACTACAATCACTATCCCTGAGCACAACATCCCCGCATTCAAGCCCGCAAAGAGCTTCGCAGGCGAGGTTAAGTAAGAAACAAACCTTTTAATATTATAAGTTATGCCAAACGGAAAGAAGCACAAGCGTCATAAGATGGCTACGCACAAGCGTAAGAAGCGTCTTCGCAAGAATCGTCATAAGAAGAAGTAGTATTCATCTTATTGCACAATAGATAGGGCTAAGAGTTTAGAACTCTTAGCTTTGTCTATTTTGAAAAGGAGGCTGTCGGTATGTACTGAATACCGCAGCGTAAACTAAACAGATTTACATTGTTCGACGTATGAATAGAGAATTGATTATCAATGTAAATCCAACGGAGGTCTCGATAGCACTATGTGAGGACAAAGTGCTTGTCGAGTTAAATAAAGAGCAGTGTGATACGGGCTTTGCCGTAGGCGACATTTACTTGAGTCGCGTGCGTAAGATTATGCCCGGATTGAATGCAGCATTCGTAAACATAGGTCACGAGAAGGATGCCTTCATCCACTACCTCGATCTTGGCGAGAACTTCGCATCGCTCTCGCGCGTCGTTGATAGTCGTGTGCCGGGAAAGCGCACGGTGAAGGTGGAGGGCATGAAGCTCGAGCCGCATCTTGCGAAGGAGGGACGCATAGGCGACCACTTGCAGGTGGGACAGACCGTGATGGTGCAGATTGCCAAGGAGGCAATATCGACAAAGGGCCCAAGGCTTACGGCGGATATATCGTTGGCGGGTCGCAATGTGGTGCTTGTGCCATTTACGAATAAGGTCTATGTGTCGACGAAGATACGCTCAAATGCTGCAAAGAAACGACTTAGAAAGGTAGCGCAGGAGGTGCTACCACAGAACTTCGGTGTCATCATACGCACGGCAGCGGCCGAGGCTGAGGATATCGATATTATGCAAGACATACTCTCTCTTGTTGAGAGATGGAACAGAGCTCTTGGCGCCATGCGCAAGAGTGAGGCTCCTGCTCGCCTGATGAGCGAGATGAGCCGTGTGAATACAATAATTCGCGACTCGTTGAACGACACATTCTCGCAGATTTCGGTCGACGACGAGGCTATGTACAACGAGATTAAGAGCTACGTACACGCCATAAAGCCCGACATGGAGCACTTGGTGAAGCTCTACAAGGGCAAGGTGCCCATCTTCGATAACTTCGATGTCGCGAAACAGATAAAGTCGTTATTTGCAAAATACGTATCGTTGCGCCGTGGTGCCTACCTTATCATCGAGCATACGGAGGCTATGCACGTCATCGATGTCAACTCCGGTAATCGCACGAAGGCTGCTGACGATCAGGAGCAGACGGCATTGGAGGTAAACCTTGCTGCTGCGGCAGAGATAGCGCGACAGCTGCGACTGAGGGATATGGGCGGTATTGTCATCGTCGACTTCATCGATATGCGCAAGGCGCAGAGTCGTCAGACGTTGTTCACCGAGATGCAGAAGTTCATGGCCACGGATAAGGCTAAGCATACGATTCTGCCCATCACGAAGTTCGGTCTTATGCAGATTACGCGTCAGAGGGTAAGGCCTATTGCCATCAACGAGACGTCGGACGTGTGTCCCACGTGTCATGGTACGGGTAAGGTTGGGCCTACGATGCTGCTCGAAAGGAAGATTGAGGATCAGATACAGATGCTCCGCGAGAGGGGTTGTCGCTATGTCAACTTGCGCGTTAGTCCCTATGTTCGCGCCTATCTGCTCAAGGGTCTGTTCTCGCTCAGAATGCGTTGGATTTTTAAGTACAAGCTACGCATCAAGATAACTACCGATGAGAGTGTCGGTATGATAGATGTAAGCTACCTCAATAAAAAGGGGGAGTCGCTTCTCGTAGAGTAATCGAGGCGATATGGACTATTTGAAGAGTCTCGTCCGTGGGTCCAAACGTGCGGCCGAGCTAACGAAATGTTTGGAAAATGAGGGCTCTACCGTCCATCTTGAACAGATGGTCGGTGGAGCCTATTCGCTTTATGCTGCCACCATGGTGGAGCAGACGAGGGGTATTCACGTTTTTGTTGCGGAGGATAGAGACAGCGCAGCGTATCTTGTCAACGACTTCTATGAGTTGCTCGACGAGGAGCGTGTGGCGTTCTTCTCGTCGGGCTATAAGCGCTCCGTGGCGTATGGTGCGGAGGATGCGCAAGGGGTGGTGCGTAGGACTGCCGCCCTCAATGCCATTGCGGGCTTTAAGGACGACTACTTAGTCGTCTGCACCTATCCCGAGGCTTTGGCCGAGAGTGTGGCTGCGAGGGTAGAGCTCGAGGGGCAGTCGTTGCACATAAGGGTGGGCGACAGCCTTCAGCAGGCGACACTCGTTGAGTGGCTTGAGGAGCATGGCTTCGAGCGCGTGGACTTCGTCTACGAGCCGGGTCAATACTCGGTGCGTGGTGGTATCGTCGATGTCTTCTCGTATGTCGAGTCGCGCCCATATCGTGTCGACTTCTTTGGTGATGAGGTAGATTCGTTACGTAGGTTCGACATATCGAGTCAGCTCTCTGCCGAGCGCCCCAATGAGGTCGATATCATCCCCAATACGATGCGCGATGCCGAGAGTGGCGAGCGCGTGTCGTTGGCACGCTTTGCCGGTAGGGTAACATGGTGGATAGATGATGGAGACTACGCCTTGCGCAAGGTGGCGGATGTGCGTAAACGACTATTGGAACAGGCTGAGAGTGAGGGTGATGCTCGCTCGTTGTCGCGGCGTGTGACGTCGCGTAATGCGTTGTTGCAGGATTGGGAGGGCTCGACACTTGTTGTTAAGAAGAACAACATACGCGAGCGCCAGGCAGACATAACCCTCTGTTTTAACACATCGCCACAGCCCGCCTTCAATCGTAACTTCGAGATGCTGGCCGACGATGTGCGTTGGAATGCGGAGCGAGGGTATACCACCTCGATACTCTCGCACAACAAGGCGCAGATTGAGCGCCTCGAAAACATATTCCATCAGGTTGGTCGTCGAGGTGTGTCGTTCCGTGCTGCCGACCTTGTGTTGCATGAGGGATTTATCGACAACGACCTCAAAATATGTGTATATACCGACCATCAAATATTTGACCGTTATCAGCGTTACCGCCTACGTGGTGAGATTAAGCGCGACGAGCAGATGACCGTTGCGGAACTTAACGCTCTGAAGGTGGGCGATTATGTGGTACACATAGACCATGGCGTAGGTCGCTTTGGTGGTCTTGTCAGACTCAACGATAATGGTCGCACTAAGGAGGCTATAAAGTTGATATACAAGGATAACGACATCCTCTTTGTCAATGTTCATGCGCTGCACCGCATATCGCGTTATAAGAGTGGCGAGGGCGAGCCTCCGAAGATATATAAGTTGGGTAATGGCGCATGGCAGAAGCTCAAGGCTACGACAAAGAAGGCCGTCAAGGATATATCGCGCGAGTTAATCGCTCTCTACGCCAAGCGCAAGGCATCGAAGGGCTACGCCTTCTCTGCCGATGGGTACCTGCAACAGGAGCTCGAGGCCTCGTTCAAGTGGGAAGATACGCCCGATCAGCAGAAGGCCATCGCCGCCGTGAAGCACGATATGGAGTCCAACGAGCCAATGGATAGGCTCGTATGTGGTGATGTGGGCTTCGGAAAGACCGAGGTGGCGATACGTGCGGCATTTAAGGCTGCGGTCGATGGTAAGCAGACGGCAGTGCTCGTGCCGACGACAATCCTCGCGTTGCAACACTACCGCTCGTTTACAGAGCGCCTACGCGACCTCCCCGTCACGGTGGAGTATATAAACCGCACGAAGTCGGCAAAGGAGGCGCGACGTATCGCCGAGGAGCTTAAGTCGGGAAAGATAGACATCCTCATCGGTACGCATAAGATGCTGTCGAAGCAGATAGAGTTTCACGACCTCGGCTTGCTTGTTGTCGACGAGGAGCAGAAGTTTGGCGTGGCGGCCAAGGAGAAACTTACGCAGCTATCAGTTGCTGTTGATACATTGACACTTACTGCGACGCCCATACCGCGCACGTTGCAATTCTCGTTGATGGGCTCGCGCGACCTCTCGGTTATATCTACGCCACCTCCCAATCGTCAGCCTATAGTCACGGAGTCGCACCTCTTCAGCGAGGATGTCATCCGCGATGCTATCGAGGAGGAGTTGGCGCGTGGCGGTCAAGTGTACTTCGTACATAACCGCGTTGAAGATTTACCTATGCTTCAGGGTATGATTACGCGACTGTGCCCCAAGGCGCGTGTGATGACGGGACATGGGCGTATGCCTGCCGAGCAGTTGGAGAGGCTTATCATGGACTTTATATATGGCGAGTTCGATGTGTTGGTGGCTACGACAATCATCGAGAACGGCATAGATATTGGCAACGCCAACACCATCATCATAAACGATGCGCACCGTTTCGGACTTAGCGACCTCCACCAGTTGCGTGGTCGCGTGGGGCGCTCCGACCGTAAGGGCTTTTGTTACCTGCTGTCGCCTCCCGAGGAGCTTATCGGTGGGGATGCACGTCGTCGTCTGCGCGCTATTGAGGAGTTTTCGGACTTGGGCTCGGGATTTAATATCGCCATGCAGGATTTGGATATCCGCGGTGCGGGAAATCTCTTGGGCGCGGAGCAGAGTGGTTTCATTGCCGATGTGGGCATCGAGACCTACCAGAAGATACTTAATCAGGCCATCTCGGAGCTTCGTGCCGAGGGCTTAGACGTCTCGGGATTGACGGAGGCGGAGAACGATGCCATGAAGGATGTGTCGTTTGTCGATGATGCAACGATTGATATCGATACGGATGCATCCATCCCGGATAGTTATGTACGCTCGCAGGCTGAGAAGCTACGCCTCTATCGCGAGATTGATGCCATGCGCACGGACGAGGAGTTCGAGGCGTTGAAGCTACGTCTTGTAGACCGCTTTGGAGCTATGCCTGAGCCTGTCGAGGAGCTTATCAATGTCGTTAAGCTACGTCGCGAGGCTGTGGATCTCGGTATGGAGCATGTGAAGGTGAAGAACGGACTCATGATAGTGCGTTTCGTGGGTGACAACAATTCGCCGTTCTTCAAGACCGACATGTTCCTGAATATGCTCAGGATGGTTGTCGCCGACCCTGAGCGCTTTGTCGTCAAGCAGTACAATAATCGCCTGTCGATGACCGTTAGAAAGATATACTCCGTTGCTGAGGGCGTTGCTATGCTTCGCAGGCTGAAGGCTGCGGCGGAGAGTAAAACAGAGTGATGATGAACCTTATTGTAGATGTAGGAAATAGCCGCGTTAAGGCTGTTGTCGTGTGCGGTGCTGAAGTCGTTGCCGAGAGTGTTGCCGAGAAGTACTCGCGGGAGTGGTTCGAGGGTATTATTGCGGGCTACGATGTTGGGCGTGCGATAGTCGCCTCGACACGCGGTGATGGCGAGGATGTTGCAGCGATGCTTCGGCCGATGATACCATACGTCGTGGTATTTACGCCATCCGCAACGCCTACACCGTTGGCTAACCACTATCACTCGAAGGAGACGCTCGGTGCTGACCGCCTTGCAGCCGCCGTGGGCGCTGCGGCGTTGTACCCTACGAGCGACATTATGATTGTCGACTTTGGTACGGCTATAACCATCGATTATGTTGTCGATGGAGCGTTCCTTGGCGGAAACATATCCCCCGGTGTGTCAACACGCTTTCGTGCCCTTCACGAGTTTACCGCTCGTTTGCCGCTATGCTCTGCTACCGACGATGTTTTAGACTACGGACGGACGACAAGTGAGGCAATAGAGCAGGGTGTTATGCGTGGTGTTGAGAACGAAATAAGAGGCTATGTTGAGCCCTTTTTGCGGGAAAAAGGAAAAAAAATCGCTATTTTCACCGGAGGTGATGCAAAATATTTTGTAAAGAGAATTAAAAATGCGATATTTGCAGACTGTGAGCCGGTCGTTTACGGACTAAATAGAATTTTGGAGTATAATGCGGAGCTTGATTAAGATACTTTTGGGCGTTGTGAGCCTTGTTGTGTTGATGCCTATCACGGTGTCGGCACAGACAAGTAGTGTCAATGCCTACTCGCCCTACTCGATGTATGGCCCCGGTGAGTTGTTGACCCCGGGAACTGTGCAGATGCGTGCGATGGGTGGTGCCGGTATCGGTGTGCGAGCTCTTGGTCAGGTTAACATCCTTAACCCTGCTGCGGCGAGTGTCATACCCCGCAAGAGCTTCCTCTTCGACATGAGCTTCGATGGTACGCACTTCCGTAACAGCCAGCCGAAGTTCGATGCCACGGGCGCCGTGAAGAGCACCGCAAAGACGGTGTATAACACGATAAATATTCACAACATATATCTCGCATTTCCGTTGGCTAAGGGCTTGGGAGCCATGGTGAGCGTCGCTCCGTACAGCAGCGTGGGTTATAAGCTTAAGCTCACCGACCAGAACGACGATAATTGGGCAGATATAGGTCGTGTGATGTATGGCTATAATGGCGATGGCGACATCTCGGAGGTTAAGCTGTCGTTGGGCTGGGAGCCGTGGCGCAACTTCTCGATAGGTGTGGCTGCAAAGTATTATTGGGGATATATCGAGCGCACGTACAGGACGAGTGTTACGGATGTCGTCACCGGATCGGGAACTTACGCCTCAACGGAGGGTGTGGATAAGTATCGCGTGAACAACTTTAAGTTTCAGGCGGGTGTGCAGTGGAATATCCTCTACTCCGAAACACGCATCTTCACGGTGGGTGCTACATACGATTTAGGTGGTAGACTAAACCCCGAGAAGGAGAGTTTTGTATATACGAACAACATTATCAACTCGTTGCAGAGCAACCCTGTTCGTGATCGCATAGATAATGTTGAGCTGCGCGTGCCACATCAGGTGGGCGTGGGTCTCTTCTATCGCGATAGAACGATAGCTTGGGCTCTGGATTATAACTATGCAGCGTGGGGTGACGGCAATAAGTCATTCGCGGAGAATAGTAATGGCAGCAATGTCGCTGTGATGTATACCGACACCCACGACATCAAGGCCGGCTTCGAGCTTACACCTCGCTCGAGCGACGTGCGTAACTATTTCAATCGTATGTCGTATCGTATAGGTGCACGTTTGGGCAACTACTACCAGACGTTTGGTGGTGAGCGTGTTAATAAGTTGGCAATTACCGCAGGTCTTGGCTTGCCTGTCAAGGTGTGGGGTGCATCGTCGGTGAACATAGGCTTCGAGTATGGACGTATGTCATCACGCGGGGCGATAAGTCATGGTGGACAGAAGGTGGGCCTCGTGACACAGAACTACTATAAAATATCGGTTGGTTTCAGCCTCTTCTCGGCGGATACGTCGGACTATTGGTTCGTGCGTCAGAAGTATGATTAATGGCTGACACTCTGTTTTTTTGAGATATATACAGAAACAAAACAAAATAAAAACTAAAACTTATGAAAGGTGTAAAATTTCTTTTGGCTGCCGTTGCAATGTGTGTAGGCTTTGCAGCTTCGGCTCAGGACTTTAGTGACGACAAGGTCTATGGTAAGTGGGGTGCTACGGTTGAGGAGCGTCAGGCTAACATCAGCGCAAGTAACTACCTCAAGGAGGCGTTGGATGCTAAGGATTTTAAGCTTGCAACACAGTATTTCCAGCAGTTGCTCAATAACTGCCCTGCAGCATCGCAGCAGACGTTTGCGCGTGGTGTGACCCTCTACAAGAATAAGGCACAGCGTGCTCGCAGCGTTGAGGAGAGACGTGTATATGTCGACTCTATCCTCTTCATCTATGACCAGCGTGTCATCTACTTCGGTGACCACCAGAAGAACGGTAAGGATTACATCCTCGATATGAAGGCTCGCGATATGCTCCGCTACTGCACTACGGATCGTCCGTTGCTTCGTGCCGGTTTGAAGGACGCTGTCGATGCTGCCATCGCATCGGGACGTATCAACCTCGATATCGTTGCATCGTACTACAAGTTCTTGTGTGAGGATTTCGAGTACGACGACAACGTGACGAGCGACATGGTTCTCGGTGAGTATGAGCGTCTTTCGCCCCTCTTTGCCGAGATTTCGGCCGAGGATGAGCAGTATAAGGAGAGCTTCGAGAATAGCTTTGGTACCAGCGGTGCTGCAAGCTGCGAGAACCTTGAGGCACTCTTCAGCCAGAAGCTCGCTGCCGATCCCGACAATCAGGCTATCCTTGCACAGGCCGTAGCGTTGATGTCGCGTGCGCAGTGTACCAGCGACTTCTTCTTCGCAACGACAGAGAAGTACTACACCGTGAACCCCTCGTCGGAGACAGCATTGTTCCTCGCTCAGGGCTTCCAAGGCCGTGGCGAGAACGACAAGGCGTTGAAGTACTTGCGTGAGGCTTTGGCGGTGGAGACCAACCCCGCAGCGAAGGAGCCTCTCTATGTTCAGATTGCTCTTATCGAGATTGGTAACCGTAACTACTCGGCAGCTGCTGAGGCTGCACGTGAGCTTCGCGGTATCAACCCCGACAACGGCTACTCATACTTCATCCTCGGTCAGTGCTACGCATCGTCGCCCTGCACGGATGATAAGATTGGTGGCGCCTCGGTATATTGGGCAGCATACGATGCTATGGCACAGGCCTCAAACCTCCTCAAGGATGAGCCCGAGGTGCAGAAGGCTGCTCAGCAGCTTATGAACGCCTACCGTGCAGCATTCCCGCCTCAGGAGACCTGCTTCTTCGCAGAGCTCACCTCGGGTGACCGCTACACCATCAAGTGCGGCTTTGCTGCTGGTCAGACAACAACGGTACGTTACCGCTAATATACGACGGTAGAACTATGCGCATCGTATTGTGCAGATATGCAATGTTGGCACTCCTCCTCGCGGGGAGTGCTTCGTTGCTATCATCGTGTGACAACAAGCCCGCAGCTACGGTCTACGACTACGAGACGTTGATGACGGAGTCGAGCGAAAATCGCACAATAACGATGATGGAGAATGGTAAACGCTCATACTCATTCTCTTCACCACTTATGGAGGGCTACAGCATGGCCTCAAACCCCTATCAGGAGTTTCGTCGCGGCATACGTATGACGACGTTTACCGACTCGTTGTCGCTTGTCGATGCTACCATCACGGCAAACTATGCCATTTACTACGAGCGTCAGAAGCTATGGGAGGCGAAGGGTAATGTGGTGATTATAAAGAACAACCGTGAGGAGGGCGATACCGCGGTGAAGGATCTCACGGAGATATATACGCAGCAGCTCTTCTGGAACGCTACGACAAAGAAGATATACTCCAACGTTGACACAAAGGTGTTGCAGGCCGATGGCTGGCACTTTGGCGTGGGCTTCGATGCCGATGACGACCTTAAGAATATACACTTCCGCAAGTATAGTTCCGAGATGGAGTTCGACATGAGCCAGCCTGACCCTGCCGAGCGAGCCGCCAAAAAGGAGGAGGCCAAGGAGGAGGCCAAGGAGGGGGCCAAGGAAGGAGCCAAGGAAGGGGCCAAAGAGAATGGAAAGGCAGAAAAGGCGGAAAAAGGTGTGAAGAGTGGTAACAAGCTGCCGGCATCGACCGCGGAGGGTGACAGGAGAGCCCCCTCAGGGATAAATAATGGTGCTAAGCGCCCGCCGATGCATCGCGCCGAGCAACATAGTGGCGCATCGGAGCGTAACATATCACCGCTCACCTCGGGACAGGCGGAGCGTGCAGGTGTAGGTGTGTCGACCAAGGGCGATGAGAGTGCTACAGCGCCCGAGATACCGTCAATGGGTCGTCGCCAAGGTGGTAAGGTTAACGCCGGCGCGCAGGAGGCTATATCTACAGCCAAGAGAGGTGCATCCCTTAAGCCTACGTCGGGTGATGCAGCGAGGATAGGCGCAGCCCAAAAAGCCTCGAGCACAGAGAAATAAAAGGGGGCAGATAATAGGGGTGTAGTGAGATAAAGGGAGCACAGAGAGATTATTGGAGCGCAGAGAGATAAAGATAGAATAAATTAGGGAGTATTATGGGAGATGTTTCATTGACGGTTGTCATCATTATTGCGGTGATGTTGCTTTTCTCGGCATTCTTCTCGGGTATGGAGATTGCCTTCTTGGGACGTAACCGCCTCAGGGAGGAGATAGACCGTAAGCAAAGCCCGATGTTCAACTACATCGCCGACATATTCTCGCGTAATGCCAGCAGCTATATTACAACGATACTTGTTGGTAACAACATCGCCTTGGTGGTCTACTCTATGTTTATGTCTCAAATGCTGCTGCAACTGTTTAACATGGAGAATGCCTTGGCGCAGACGATTGTCTCGACGGTGATTATCTTGTTTGTTGGTGAGTATATCCCTAAATCCGTAGTAAGACACAACCCCAACTTTTACTATACAATCTTCTCGCCGGTAATCTATCTTCTGTATATAATATTGTATCCCGTCACGCGCTTTACGACACTCATATCGTATGGCCTGATACGTCTTACGGGTGCACGCCTTGAGAGTCGTATTGAGCCTACGGAGTTCAACCGCGATGACCTCGCCTCGTTGGTCGAGGCCGACAATATCGAGGTGGATAGCGAAGATGAGGAGGATATACGTCTGTTCCAGAATGCGTTGGACTTCGCCGATTTGCGCGTAAGAGATTGCATGGTGCAACGTGTGGATGTCGAGGCTGTGGACCTCGAGACGACATCCATCGCAGAGCTTACGGAGCGTTTCGTGGAGACCAACTTTTCGCGTATATTTGTGTGGCATGATACGATAGACAACATCATCGGCTATGTTAACTCGAAGAGCCTCTTCGAGTCACCCACATCTATATCGGATGTCCTCATCAAGACCATATATGTTGCCGAGACCATGCCGTTGCAGGCGATGCTCGAGACCTTCACAAAGCGTAAGGCGAGCATTGCTGTCGTAATAGATGAGTTTGGCGGCACGGCAGGAATTATATCGTTGGAGGATGTCTTGGAGCAGATATTTGGCGATATTGAGGATGAACACGATGTTCAGGAGTTGGTCGAAAAACAGATTAGCGACGACGAGTGGATATTCTCGACACGCTTGGAGGTGGAGTATCTTAACGAGCGATACGCTCTTGCCATCCCCGAGGATGATGAATACGACACGTTGGCGGGCTATATCATCGCTGAGCATGGCGGTATTCCGCATGAGGGCGATAGTTTTGACACACGCCATTTCAGTGTTAAGATTCTTAAGCGCGAGGGCTCGCGCCTCGACCTTGTAGGTCTGCGTAGGTTGTAGTGCGAGGATATATTTCCATGGCTATGAGCCTTTTTTTGGAAATATATGCGTTGTTTGATAAAAAATTACTACCTTTGGAGGCTTAAACGATTAATAACGATAAAATAATATTTTATATGGCTTCATTAAACACTTTAAGAACTAAGTACGGCATTGTACTCTCTGTAGTCATTGCCTTGGTGCTTGTAGCATTTATCCTCGGCGACCAGCTCTCGATGCAGGGCCGTCAGAACGATTTACCCGAGGATAAGGCTGTTATCACCGTAAATGGTGAGGATATTAAGGCATCGGAGTATGTTAAGTATCAGGAGCTCTACCGTGATGCAAACCTCTCGGCAGATGCTAAGGCTGACTTGGCATACGAGTATGCGCTCTTCAACACCTTCTCTGAGGAGGCTCTCGAGGCTCTCGGTCTCGGTGTCTCGGATGCAGACATCAAGAGCTATGCCAAAGTTGTTGGCGAGCAGTGGGCTGAGCAGTATCTTATGTATGGTTATCCCGCAGAGCTTATTAAGGGTGAGATTGAGCGCCGTTGGGTTGCAGGTCTTCCCACTATCGACATGAGCCTCGGCTATACGAAGTTTACGGAGGCTTATGTTGCTGCTAACTACGTAAATCGCCTTGAGGTAGAGAAGCAGATGCGCGATGCAAACCTTACGTTTGACGGCCGCTATGTTGCTGTTCCCTATTCAGCAATGCCCGAGGTTGAGGTTAGCGACGAGGAGATTAACGCTTACTACGAGGCTCACAAGCAGCCTAACAAGCGTTATGGCGAGCGTACATTGCGCTATGTAGCCTTCGAGATTGAGCCTACGGCTGAGGATAAGGCTGCTGTGGAGAAGATGGTAATGGATGTTGATGCTCAGGTTGCAGCGGCTAAGGGTGATAGCGACGCTATCAAGAGTGCTGTACGTTCTATCGGTGGTAAGTCTGACCGCTATAAGCTCTTCAGCGCTCTCGATACGGAGGTTGCCGAGGCTGTTAAGGGTGGTAAGAACTATGGCCCTGTGCTTGTTGACAACGAGTGGAAGGCAAGCTATGTAGTGTCGGATGTTAAGGCTCCCGAGAGCTTTGAGTTCGAGGTTGTTACTGCAGACAATGTGGTTGCTGCCAAGGCGCTTATGGAGGAGCTCGTTGCCAATGGCGGCGACTTCACTAAGCTTGAGACAGTTGTAGATGTAGCTACCGACAGCCGAAAGATGGAGAATATGAACGAGAGCGATGCTAAGAACTTCATCGGCCACAAGGTGGGTGACATCTTCACCTATACATATAACAACAAGCCTGCTGTTGTTAAGCTCACGAAGCTCGGTGATGTTGATCGTTTTGTTCTTACTGCCGACATTGCTAAGCGTGTTGAGGCGAGCGAGCTTACGCACAACAACATCGTTAAGAGCGTAGATGCCTTCATTAAGAGCGCAGGTAACAGCGTTGAGACTTTCGATGCTGCCGCTACGGAGGCTCACTATCAGATTGTTGTGACTACGGCAAATCGTAACGACTATACTCCTATGATGAACCGTGAGCGTGGTGTTCGCAATATCCCCGCATCGCGTAACATCGCTGTTTGGGCTTACGATGCTCCCGTGGGTGCTATTAAGAGCTTCCATGGTGAGAATGTCATCTACGTAGCCATCGTTGCTGCTGTCAACAACAACGAGTACGAGACAATCAACGCACGCGCTATCGAGAATACGTTGAAGCACGACAAGCAGTATGCAGCTATCGCATCGCAGTTGGCTATGGGTGCTGAGATTGAGGGCGCCACGACGGGTAAGTTCTCGGGCGTTAAGTTCGCAGACTATAGCGTTGATGGCAAGTACGATCAGGCGCTTGTAGGTGCTATCGCTTCGAGCCGCGAGACAGGTGTTGAGACTAAGGTTAAGGGTGCAAATGCTGCCTATGTATTCGTTGTTGATGCTATCAATGGCGATGTGGACCTTACGGCTATCGACACCGAGCGCACACCCTCGATGACACAGCGCGAGTCGCAGATGGGTCAGGTTGCTGTTGAGGCTTTGACCGCTAAGGCCGCAGTTAAGGACCTTCGTGGCGAGGGCGAGATCTAATAGATTGCTTTTGTGATACAATGGTGGGGTTGCAATAGTGTTGCAGCCCCACATTTTTTGGCGTGTGGTATATTTTTAGTATCTTTACGCTGAAAATAGACTCTGAACTATGGCACAGGTAAAGTGTATTGGAGTGCTCACCTCGGGAGGTGATGCTCCGGGGATGAATGCGGCGATTAGGGCCGTGACACGCGCAGCGATATATAACGGCCTTAGGGTTGTGGGCATCAAGCGCGGTTATTACGGCTTGGTATACAACGAGATGGAGGAGTTTGACTCTAAGTCGGTGAGTAACATCATACAGCAGGGTGGCACCATCCTTAAGACGGCACGCTGCAAGGAGTTTGTCACGCCCGAGGGGCGCAAGCAGGCCTTTGATAATATGCGTGCTGAGGGTATTGACGCTCTCGTTGTCATCGGTGGCGACGGCTCGCTCAGTGGTGCGCGAATCTTTGCCGAGGAGTACGACATTCCCATCGTGGGTCTCCCGGGAACTATCGACAACGACCTCGGAGGTACGGATAGCACCATAGGCTACGATACGGCTCTCAACACTATCGTCGAGGCCGTGGATAAGATACGCGATACGGCCACGAGTCACGAGCGCCTATTCCTCGTTGAGGTCATGGGCCACATGGCGGGCTATCTGGCTCTCAATGGTGCCATAGCCTCGGGTGCCGAGGCAGCCATTGTGCCCGAGATGGAGACCGAGATAGATCAGCTTGCCGACCTGATAAATCGTGGCTTCCGTAAGAGCAAAAATTCGGCTATTGTGCTTGTCGCGGAGAATCCTGAGACGGGTGGGGCCCTCGGCCTCAAGCAACGCATCAAGGAGGAGTTCCCGGAGTACGATGCGCGTGTTACCATCCTTGGTCACCTTCAGCGCGGAGGGTCGCCCACAGCGGCAGACCGCATCCTCGCCTCGCGCATGGGCGCTCAGGCCATCACGGCACTCAAGGAGGGGCAGCGCAACGTGATGATAGGCATAAAGAATGGCGAGTTGGTATATGTCCCCTTCTCGAAGGCTACGACACATAAACACTCGATAGGCAGCGCAGAGCTCGATATAGTCAAGATGTTGTCTATATAGGCCGTGCATGATTGCTGAATAAATCCCCAAAAACTGAAAATATAATGAAGAGAGTTATAGGCATTGGTAATGCATTGACGGATATGCTCGTCAACATGTCGAATGACGATGTTCTAAGCCTTTATAATTTAGCAAAGGGCTCTATGAGCCTTGTGGATAACGAGTTGCAGACAGATATATCGAAGCATGTGGCGGGATGTCCTTACTCGCTGTCGTTGGGTGGCTCGGCGGGAAACACCATGCGTGCCATGGCACGCCTTGGCACCGGTGTGGGCTTCATCGGCAAGGTGGGTAACGATACTACGGGCGACTTCTACGTGCAGGCGCTACGTAATATAGGCGTTGAGCCCTATATGCTTCGCTCCGAGTATCGCTCGGGTAAGTGTGTGTCGTTGGTCTCGCCCGATGGTGAGCGCACGCTCGTCACACACCTCGGTGCTGCAGCGCATCTCCACCCCGAGGATATTGATGGCGCTATCTTCGATGACTACGACTGCCTCTACGTCGAGGGCTACCTCGTTCAGGACCATGACCTTATACGCACGGCTGTGGAGAGGGCCAAGAGCCATGGTTTGAAGGTTGCTATCGACCTCGCTTCGTTCAATGTCGTCGAGGAGAACCGTGACTTCCTGCGTGACCTCGTTGCGAAGCATGTCGACATCCTCTTTGCCAATGAGGATGAGGCACGCGCCTTTAGTGGCGAGGAGGAGCCTATCAACGCCCTGCAATATATCAGCACAATGTGTGAGTTGACGGTCGTAAAGATAGGCATGAAGGGCGCGCTTATTAAGCGTGGTGACGAGGTTGTGCATGTGGGCATCATGGCGGCAGCCAAGCGCGTAGATACCACGGGTGCTGGCGACTTTTATGCCGCAGGCTTCCTCTCAGCCTTGTGTGAGGGTATGTCGCTTAGGCAGTGTGGTACGGTGGGAGCCATCACCGCGGGTAAGGTTATCGAGGTTGTGGGCACAACCTTCGGCGAGGATGCGTGGCGTGAGATTTTTCAGTTGGTAGAGAGGGTGCGCACGGAGCAATACCTCTTCTAATTAGGGAGAGGAGCAGCAATATGCATCACATACATAAAAGATAACTACCTCGGGTGTACGTTTTGGTATAATCCCGAGGTAGTTATCTTTTGTTGTGCCGTGCCATGCTCCTTTTGGCTTGTCTACTCCATATTTTGGCGCACCTCGCAGAGGGCCTCACTGCCGGCCTCCAAGGCCTCGCTGCCCGAATTTAGCACCTCGGCACCCTTCTCCATGACGTCGGCGCCAATCTCTACGCTGCGCTTCTTGACCACGTCGGCCGTCTCGACAACAACCTCCTTGGTATTCTCGTATATCTCTGCGCCCTTGACCGTAGCCGTCACGGCAGCCTCGACAACCTCGACCTTAGCCTTGTTGTACAGCGCCTCGCCCTTTGTGAGCGATGCTTTGGTACGTTGACCTACCTCCTCGGCACCCTCGCCTAACGCCTCACCTGCCTCTACGGCAAATTCGCTCACCACCTCCGAGCCGTTACGGAATGCCTCCTTAGCATTTGCCGTAATCTCGTCGATGCGCTCATCGCGTGTAGGTGTCTGCTCCTCTACCTCTTTGTTCGTTGTGCTATTACCTCCACATGCTGCGGCAAGAATCAGCACTGCCATCAAAAAAAGACTCCTTTTCATAACGTAAAATTTATATTAGTACATCAATCTATCTCCTTCCTCTGCGTGGCGACGTGGGGCGCTTCGAGCTACCGTTGTGCCTCTTCTGTTGCACCTCATGGCGACTATCCGTCGGAAGCGTGCCACCGAAAAAGTAGCTCTTCTGTCGTCGTTTCTCCTCTTGTGTGCGTGCTACGTATACGCTCTCCCCTGTGTAGGGATTTTCGCCCGTGTAGAACATCACCGACGACAGCGTCATGGGCGTGGGCGTGAGGTCCTGCACCTGCTCCAACGTAAAGTGTAGTTTGCCAAGCACTTTATGTGCCAATGCTTGCATATCCTGCTCGCGGCAGCCCGGGTGCGACGATATGAAGTAGGGTATAAGCTGATACTTAAGCTCCTCGCGGCGGCATATCTGCTGAAACCTACGATTCATATCCTCAAATAGCGTGAACGAGGGTTTGCGCATGAGGTTTAACACCCTATCCTCCGTATGCTCGGGAGCAACCTTTAGGCGCCCTGAGGTGTGGTTCTTGACGACGATGTCGAAATATGGCGATGAGTCGAAGAGGTCGTAGCGTATGCCACTGCCTATGAAGGCCTTCTTTATGCCCTTAACCTCGCCTATCTTGCGATACAGGTCGATAAGCGGTGTATGGTCGTTGTTCATGTTGGGGCATAGTTTCGGATGCAGACACGAGGGGCGCTTACACTGTTTGCACAGCTCCTCGTTGCGACCACGCATGCGGTACATATTTGCCGAGGGGGCTCCTATGTCGGAGATGTAACCCTTGAAGTCGGGCATCTGTGTCAGGCGCTTGACCTCTGCGAGGATGGAACGCTCCGAGCGCGAGTTGATAAACTTGCCCTGATGTGCCGAGATGGTGCAGAACGAACAACCACCGAAGCATCCGCGGTGTATGTTTATCGAGTGCTTAATCATCTCCCAGGCCGGGATGTCGCCCTTACCCTTGTATCGCGGGTGTGGAGCTCGCTCGTAGGGTAGGTCGAAGGAGTGGTCGAGCTCCTCGGTGGTGAGCGTGGCGTGCGGCGGCGTGATGACAACATAGCTGTCGTCAACCCTCTCGATGAGTGTCGTTTCGCACTCCATCATGTTGCTCAATATCTCTATCTCCTTGAAGTTGTCGCCGAACTTACGCTTATCATCGACACACTCCTCATAGGAGTTTAAGATAATGGTCTTGCTGGTGTATAGCTTCTTGACATACTCCTTGTTGGCTAAGAAACCTACCTGTCTGAGTCCGCGCAAAAGCTTCATGTTAAAGCCGTTGCGTAGCGCCTTGGCGACCTCGCGTATAGGCTTGTCGCCCATGCCGTAGATTAATAGGTCGGCTCCGCTTGTAGCAAGTATCGAGCGCTGCAGCTTGTCGCTCCAGTAGTCGTAGTGCGTGAGACGGCGCAGCGAGGCCTCGATGCCACCGACGACAACGGGGGTATGAGGGTATAGTCGCTTAAGAATCTTTGTATACGTATCTATCGTGCGGTCGGGGCGGAAGCCGGCCTTACCTCCCGGTGTGTAGGCATCGTTCGACCTTAGGCGTAGGTTGGCCGTGTAGTGGTTTACCATCGAGTCCATGGCACCTGCCGTTACGGCGAAGAAGAGCCTCGGTTTACCGAGCTTCTTGAAGTCGCGAAGGTCGTCGCGCCAGTTGGGCTGTGGCACGATAGCCACACGATAGCCCTCAGCCTCGAGGAGGCGACCTATGACCGCAGCACCGAAGGCGGGGTGGTCTATGTAAGCATCGCCCGAGAAGATGATGACATCGAGCTCGTCCCAGCCGCGAGCCTCAACCTCCTTATTTGTTGTCGGTAGAAACATTTCTTCTACATTTAGGGTTGTAAAACCATTATCCTTATAATGTGAGCCTTATCATGTGCGCCCTATAGAGTGAGGGGATGCCCCGTGCTTGCTATATCTCATCCATATCGAGGCCCACGGAGTCGGTATATGTCTCCCACTTTTGGAGTACAGCCTTGAGGTCGTCGGGAAGCTCCGACTCGAACTGCACGTACTTGCCTGTGGTGGGATGGTCGAAGCCTAAAGCGCGGGCGTGAAGCGATTGTCGCGGGATGAGCTTAAAGCAGTTGTCGATAAACTGCTTGTATTTCATGAATGTCGTGCCCTTGAGTATTCGGTTGCCACCGTAGCGCTCGTCGTTGAAGAGGGGGTGTCCCTGCCACGACATGTGTACACGTATCTGGTGTGTGCGTCCTGTCTCCAAGCGACACTCCACGAGTGTTACATATCCGTAGCGACGTAGTACCTTGAAGTGTGTGACAGCATGCTTACCATCCGAGCCGTCGGCAAAGACATACATCTGCAACCTATCCTTCGGGCTGCGGCCTATGTTTCCTATAATCGTGCCCTCATCCTCAGCTATATTTCCCCACACCAGCGCCACATAGCGACGATATATCGTATGGTCGAAGAACTGCTTGGCGAGAGATGCATGAGCACGCTCATTCTTTGCTACGACGAGCAATCCCGAGGTATCCTTGTCGATGCGATGTACAAGTCCTGCGCGGGCATTGCCCTCCGAGAACATGGGCAGGTTCTGTAGGTGATACGACAGGGCATGTACCAACGTGCCGCTATGGTTACCAACACCCGGGTGTACGACCATGCCTGCCTCCTTGTTTATGACGATGATGTCGTCATCCTCGTAGACGATATTCAAGGGTATATTTTCGGGTACAATCTCCTCCTTACGACGCGGGTAAGGCATCACAATAGATATCTGGTCGAGGGGTTTTACCTTGTAGCTCGACTTCTGAGGCTTGCCGTTGACGAGGATGTTCTGTCCATCGGCAGCCGCCTGTATTCTATTTCGTGACGTATGTTCGAGGCGTATGGTGAGAAACTTATCCAGTCGCATCATCGACTGACCCTTATCCACCGTCACGGCGAAGTGTTCGTACATCTCGTCACCTTCGCCTTCGGCATCTGCACCCTCGACATCCATGTCGAGTAACTCGTCATCTACGTATATATCCTTATCACTCACGTGGTTAATATTTTATTGCGGTACGTTTCAATGGCTATTGCACGATGGTGCTCTCCTCTCTCTCTGCGCGACGTTGCTTTTCGAGGGCTTTACGTCGTTGCTCCTCGTAGTTCTTAGCCTCCCTGTCGGCCACCTTTGCCAAGGAGTCGACAAGCTCCATGTTGCAGGTGAGGTATAGCGTCACCTCGCTGCCACGGCGTAGGCTTGTGCCGAGCGACTGCGACTGTTTGTATACTCTCGTTGTGCGACGTGCTATAAGATCCTCGACACTCTCATCGTATACTACTTTGCCGACGTTGAGGCCGCTATCCCAGATGCTGTTCTTAGCCTGCTGGAGGTTTAGACCCACGAGGCGTGGCACGGTGGTATACTGCTCGTCGCGGTGGTAGCTCACGGTGAGTGTCACGCCTGTGCCTACGGCTGTCTTAATACTCGATGTGGGTGTTACCTCATGCTCCTCGACACTCTCCCTAAGGACATAGTCGGTCGATGTCATATCGGCCTCATATATGAGCTCCTTGATTGTTAGCCCTGAGCGCTCAAGCTGGTTCAGCGCTTGGCGCAGTGTCTGCTTGGCAACGTAGGGCACCTCTACCATGCGACGATTATAGGCATTTATCGTGACGTAAATCTTGCGGCCGGGCTTGACCGTCACATCTCTAACCTCTGAGGTGCGGGGCAGCTGGTCTACAATCGTACCTCCCGGGAGGTTGACATCGAAGATAGAGTCGCGCACGATGATGTTAAGCTCCTTGTTGTGTGCCTCATGGCGGGCATCCTCGATGTTCATGCCGAGGAGGCTGGGAACCTTGATGACATTGCCGTGGCGTGTGCCGATGTTGAGCCCGAAGTAGAGGGTGAGCAGAAGCAGTAGGCCGAAGAGGGCGATGAGTATCATGTGTGAGATTATGGGGAAGCGACCATAGAAGTGCTTCACGCGCTCGATAAATCCCCCCTGTGTTTTTGCACTCTTGCTCCCTCGTGCGCTTTTGGGCGTGCTCTTGGGCTTAGGCTCAGCCTTCACCGTTGCCTTGGTTTGAGGCTTAGGTTGCTCTATCTTTGTATTACTCATAGTGGTTTTGTTCTTTGTATGCTCTTTAGTGTCGTTGTTTACAACCACCGCCTCCTCTACCTCTTTGGGTGCCGGGGGTGCGCTCCTACGTCGTGGTACGGGGTTGTAGTGCGAGTCGCGCTCTACGGGGTTGTAGCCTGCGGCTGTGACCATCGCTTCGAGCTCCTCCACGCTCATCGTCGGGCGCTCGATGCCCCCGGCCATGGAGTATATCTTCGTGGTGTCGCCAATCGTGCCGTCGATGTCGTCAGCACCAAAGGCTAAGGCCATCTCTGTCGTAGCCTTGCCGTATGATACCCAGTATGCCTTGATGTGGGGAATGTTGTCGAGGAATATGCGGCTTATGGCTATGGTGCGCATATCCTCCTCTGTGCTACACTCGCCCGCCTCCGAAAGACGGTTGCCGCGGCTGTGGTACTTGAGAGGTATGAAGGCATCGAAGCCCGGAGCCTCATCCTGAAGCTTACGCAGTCGGTCGAGGTGGTCGATGCGCTGCTCAATGCTCTCGATATGTCCATAGAGCATCGTGCAGTTTGTCGCTATGTCCATGTTGTGTGCTGCGCGGTGTACGGCAAGCCACTCTTCGGCCGAGCACTTCTCGGGACATATCTTGGCGCGTAGCTCGGCATCAAAAATCTCAGCGCCACCACCCGGTATGCACTCCATGCCCGCCTCTTTAAGGCGACGTAGACCCTCGACGACGGATATGCCCTCGTGACGTATCATGTAAAATATCTCCACGGCGGTGTATGCCTTGACTGTCACATGAGGCAGTTGACGCTTCACGCGACGTATCATCGCGCAATAGGTGTCGAGGTCGTGCTTGGGGTGTACGCCACCGACAATATGCACCTCGGTGATATCCGTCCCCTTAAGCTCTGCGGCACGTGCCTCAATATCCTCGAGCGACATATACCACGCATCCTTGTCGCCCTCTCTGCGACGGAAGGAGCAAAACTCGCAGTTAAACAGACATATATTCGTAGGTTCGAGGTGTACGTTACGGTTGTAGTAGATGTTCTGTCCACTTGCTCTACGCTTACGCTCCGTGGCGAGCTCGCCGAGGAGCCATAGCGGAGCCTCGTGCCATAGCGTGAGGGCATCGTCACGAGTGATGCGCTCGTCGCGACGAACAGCATCGGCTATTTCATTAATGTTACGCATCGCTATTTAGGTGCTTTACGGTAGACGTATATCGCTATTATTGCGAAGATTATGTTGGGTAGCCACACTCCGAGCCATGGGGCTAACGAGCCACCTATGGCTATCTGCTCGAACACACGGCCGAGCATGATATATCCGAAGCAGAGGGTTATGCCTAAGCCTATGTGCATACCCATGCCGCCACGTACCTTACGCGAGGCGAGCGATACGCCTATGATGGTGAGGATAAACGTGGAGAAGGGGTACGAGAAGCGCGTGTGGCGCTCCACCTCGATGATAAAGACGTTGTCGGAGCCCTTGCGACGTTGTTGCGCGAGGAAGTCGTTGAGCTCCTCGATATTTTGTGTCTTGACAAGGTCCTTGACGTCGACCAGCTCGCGTACATCGAGGTCTATGAGCGTGTCGAGGTTGCGGTATTGCTTATATCCGAGCGAGCCATCCTCTGTGCGCGAGTAGATGACATAGCGAGGTGCTGTCCAGCGCCCCGACTCCTCGTCGAAGGAGGCACTCGATGCGTTGAGAGTCTCTACCATCGTCGACCCTTCGTAGCGCTCCAGCGCGAAGAAGGGCACACGCTCGAGGTTGGGCGAGTATCCACGCACGTAGGCAAACGTGCCGGGCTCTATCTGACGATAGACGTGTTGGTCGTAGACTATAACCTGATTTTTCTTGAGGTACTTGCTCTGGAACTCAACGCTATCCTTCTGTCCCTCGGGTATTATCCAGAGGCTCAGCGAGAGGCTCAACGTGGCGATGATAGCAGCGCCTAAGATGTATGGCCACATCAGTCGGCGGAAGCTGACACCGCCCGAGAGGATGGCCACAATCTCGGTCTGCATGGCCATCTTCGACGTAAAGAATATTACCGATATGAAGGTGAACAGCGCACTGAACTGGTTGATGAAGTGGGGGACAAAGTTGACATAGTAGTCAAAGAAGATGGCATCCCATGGCGCTTTGAGCTCCGTGAAGTCGTCGACCTTCTCCACATAGTCGAAAACCACGAGGATGATGACCATCATCATGAGTCCGAAGATGTAGGTGCGCAGGAACTTACCCAAGATGTATCTATCTAAGGTCTTGTAGCCCGGGATGGATGGTAGGAGTCTGAATCTCATGGCGTGTACGGCATGTTATAGGCGACGCGAAAGTTTTACTATCATAGCCTCCTTCCACGTCTTGAAGTCGTCGGCGATGATGTGTTTGCGGGCTTCGCCCACGAGCCATAGGTAGAAGGCTGTGTTGTGTAGCGAGGCAATCTGCGCTGCGAGCATCTCCTTGCATACTACGAGGTGGTGGAGGTAGGCACGCGTATACTGGTGGTCGACGAAGGTCACGCCATTGGGGTCTATGGGGGTGAAGTCCGTTTCCCACTTCTTGTTGCGTATGTTGATGATGCCCTCGGATGTGAAGAGCTGACCATTGCGACCATTTCGTGTGGGCATCACACAGTCGAACATGTCGACACCGCGGTCTATGGCCTCGAGGATGTTCACGGGAGTACCTACGCCCATAAGGTAGCGTGGCCTATCGGTCGGCAACACCGCGTTACACACCTCAATCATTGCGTACATCACCTCCGTAGGCTCGCCCACGGCAAGACCGCCTATGGCGTAGCCGTCGGCATTGTATTGCAACACGTTACGTGCCGCACGCTCACGCAAGTCGGCATACCCCGCACCCTGAACGATAGGGAAGAGAGCCTGATAGTGGCCCCACTTGGGTGCTGTCTGGTGGTAGCGGTTGAAACAGCGGTCGAGCCAGCGCTCGGTGAGAGCCAGCGACTTCGAGGCGTAGTCGTGCGGAGCATCACCCGGGGGACACTCGTCGAAGGCCATCATTATGTCGGCACCTATGGTACGCTCGGTGTCGATGACACTCTCGGGTGTGAAAAGGTGGCGTGAGCCATCGATGTGCGACTGAAAATGACACCCCTCCTCCTTCAGCTTGCGACATGCGGCAAGCGAGAATACCTGAAAGCCTCCGCTGTCGGTAAGCATGGGCTTTGTCCACGAAGAGAAGCGATGCACGCCACCTGCCTGCTCCAATATGTCCATTCCCGGACGAAGGTATAGGTGGTAGGTGTTGGCCAAGATAATCTGAGCCTTAGCCTCGTTCTCAATGTCGCGATGAAATATGCCCTTCATCGCTGCGGCCGTACCTACGGGCATAAATATGGGGGTCTCTATCACACCATGGTCGGTGGTGATAACGCCAGCTCGCGCTTTGCTTTGGGGTGCTGTATGTTGTAATTTAAACTCCATTTTAGTACATATAACGTGCAAATGTAGTAAAAATTTACCAAAGGTAAAAGCCTGTGCTACCTATTGTTCCAATTTTTTGCCTGAGATGGCGTTTCGATGCTTTTGTATGCTGTTAGAAATATGATTATATTGGCGATTGTATCTATTCTTTATTGCAAATATAAAGCGCTGTCATTTAGCGAAAAAAGGTTTTGGTGTGGAGCGAAATTATTTGCAATTTTGAAAAAAACTACTTAAATTTGCGGTTGACACGTGCGTGATACGTGCGGGTAGAGCAAAATATTAACCAATTATAATAAACAAAAGTCTATGAGAATCAAGAACTTACTTTACGCATTTTTTGCGTTGCCTTTGTTCTTCGTAGCATGCGAAGAGAATAAGGTTGATGAGGTGAAGGATCCCGTTGTAACTATTGCTACGGGTGAGGTTACCGAAAATACGGTGACGTTCACTGTTACCTCTACCGATGCCGACAAGGTTGCATGGCTTGTTGTCGAGGCTACTGCTACGGCACCTACTGCAACTGAGGTATTTAATGCCGGCAAGGCAATTGCTGCAAACGACACCGTTGAGGTTACGGCTACCGATTTGCAGGCCGACACGGAGTACTTTGTTGTTGCTGCTGCGATGAACAAGAAGTGTGCCGTTAAGTCGGAGAAGAAGATGACGACATCTAAGGCTGCGGAAGGTCCTAACGATGACCCCAACGATGACCCCAACGATGATCCCAACGACGACCCCAATGATGATCCCAACGATGACCCCAACGACAATCCCAATGACGATCCCAACGACAACCCCAGCGACAAGGTAGAGTTCGTTGCGACGAATATTCTTACGGATTTTATGGTCGAGGAGGGCGCTGAATTCTATGCTGTTGAGCTTGGTGATAAGGAGTGGGGTAGCAATGGTTGGGGTGTCGATGGCGGTACCTACTATGGTTTCGTTATCGTGCCTGCCGTTAAGGGTAACGGTAAGCTCCCCAATGGTGTCTACACCCTTAGCGCTGTTGCTGGGCCCAACACTATCATAGAAGAGTTCTCGTACCACTACAAGATGGTTAACGGAGTGCCCGATGTAACTTATGGTGGCCTTAGGACCTATACGGATGCTGTTCTTACCATCACCGATGGCAAGATTGAGGCTGAGGTAGAGTTCGAGAATGGCGATATTCACCACGTAGTATTTGAGGGCGACCTCTCTGTTGATGATGGCGGTAGCAGCGATGTTCCCGGAGAGTTTAACGCTACGCACACGGCTGATAAGTGGCTCTGGGGTGGCGGCTCAAACTATGGCAACAAGTATATTGTTTCTGGTGAGGGCTTCTCGATGGATGTTCACTTCCCTGCGGAGTATGCTACCGAGAGCAAGCTCGAGGCCGGTGAGTATATCTGGACTAGCACTACTGTGTGGGGCTACAACGACTTTGAGAATGAGTTTACCACACGTTCGTTCCTTATCGATGGTGCATACTCTTCTATCGTTCGCAGCGGTAAGGCTCTTGTTGCTGTTGAGGGCGAGGAGTATCACATCCAGTTGACACTCGTTGCTGATGATGCTGTCTACATGGTAGAGTACGAGGGCAAGCTTAACGATGTTGGTGAGGTTGTTACCCCCGATACGATTACGTTTGCTACGATGGATAAGGGCGTGAAGCTTACGGATTATACCTTTAAGTATCTCTTGAAGGATGCAACAGGTAATAATTTGGTCAATATAGTATTTGATAAAGACGTTACTACGGAGACATCTATCACGGCAGGAAGCTATGCTTGGGTTGGTTCGCCACAAAATATTGGTTCGAGTTCTTTCAGCTTTGTGAACAGAACACTTATGATTGATGGTCAGACACATGCTAATTCGGAGATCACTACTGGTTCATGTGATGTTGCTGTTGAGGGTAATGTTTATACCATTGTTATCAAGGTTGAGGTACTCAGTACGGAGTATACGTTGGAGTATGTAGGTACTATTGGCGATCCTAACGATGGTGGCGAGACCCCCGGCGATGGTGGCGAGACCCCCGGCGATGGTGGTGAGACCCCCGGTGATGGTGGTGAGACCCCCGGTGCAGGCTATGAGAATTGGGTGTTTACCATGTCGCTCAATCAAAGTACAAGAGAGTTCTCGCTTACCGATGGTAGCCGAACAGTATCTGGTGTTTTGTATGGCAAGTATGGTCTTGGTGTAGGTAGTTATATCTTCAATGATACAGATGGCGTGTTCTATGCAACGGATATCGCAGTTGATGGCGTAGCTGCTACCACCGCAGAGGGATATGTAAAGATAAATAATAGTTATAAGATGGAGATCGATGCAACTATCAATGGAGTAAAGTATACAGGTACTTCTACTAACGGATTGTAGTAATCGACATCTTATTGAACTTTTTTCCGAGGTTTTCATTCTGAGAACCTCGGATTTTTTTGTTTTTATATGCATGCTTTATGCAAATTTTGTATTAATATTTGCAGGTCATTATTTTTTTACTATCTTTGCACCACTCTAATTATTAGGGTTTTTCTCTGAGATTAGATGACTGCTACACGACATTACGGACAAAACACTTAAATTATTATGAAAAACTTTTTTAAACTACTTTTCGCTTCCGTCGCACTTGTTGCCGTTGTAGGCTGCGAGTCGGCCGAAACTAACGGAAACAACACTAATGGCGGCAATAAAAACGACAATAATAAGTTGGCTACGCCTAATGCTGCGGCTACGATTATCGAGAATGAGATTGTCGTTACGTGGGAGCCTGTAGAGTTCGCCATCCGCTACGATCTCACGCTTAATGGTGGCGAGGCTGTCTCTGCAGATGCCTCTCCCTACAGTTTCAAGGACTTGGACTATGGTACGGAGTATACAATCACTATTGTGGCTATCTCTGCCGATGAGTCGGTTAAGGCTAACTCTGAGCCCAAGGTGCTCACTGTGGATATTCCTGCGCTCGAGGTCCCCGTATATCGCGAGTGGTACTCGGCTTCGGCTGCCTTGGCTATCTCGAACAATGGTCGCTGGGTTGTGGGTGGCTTCCAGCATAATGGCTTCATCTACGACCTTCAGAACAATAAGCAGACGGAGCTTTCGGGCTATGAGTTTTCGGATATTTCGGATAATGGAGTCGCTGTTGGTGCCTACTTCGATACTGAGGACTCGGGAGGTGTGGCTGTCTACTATAAGGATGGCGAGTGCTTTGAGGTTGACCTTGGTGAGCTCCCCGGCAACCTCTATGCCAGCAATCTGACGGGCATCACACCTGATGGTGAGTATGCAGTAGGTTGGTATTGGGACTATGCCAACACATACTACACTGAGCGTTTTGGTCTTATCGTACCCTTTGCTTACGACCTCGTTACTCATAAGGTCATCATGCTCAACGAGGATACGCTCTACGCGCAGTACCGCACAGCAACGCAGACATACGCCGTAGACCCCAACCGCGCAATCCTCGGCTTGGAGCAGTCTGACTTGGGTATGTTTGGTATCATTTGGGAGAGCGACGATGCCGACTGGGAGTACGTATATATGGAGGTTGACGACATACGCCAGCCTGTCAAGGCCTATGGCTGCGTGGGTGGTGGTTATTTCTCGCCCAATGGCCGCTATGTATACAGTGCAGGTGCAGAGTATAAGAACAACGTGAATATCAACTGTGCTGCTGTGTATGACCGCCAGACGAAGCAGATGATATGGCTCGAGAGCATGAAGGCCGGTGCTGTGTCGACCATGACGGAGGATGGTATAGCCTTCCTCAACGACGTATCGGCGGGCTTTGGTACTACATCGTTTGTTATCGACCTGAACAAGTCGTTGGACGATGTTATGCGTATCGAGGAGTGGCTTATGGCTGAGCACAACATCGACATCGAGGACTACCTTCAGGATGGTATCATCATGATGGGCACATCGGCTGACGGCCGCACATTGCTTGGCATGACCAATACTGTGGAGTACGGATGGGTTAACTTCGTAATCTGTCTCGATGGTGTTCCTATGTCGGAGTAAGAGGATAAGGATTAGATTAATGCGGGCTGCTCATCATCGGGTAGCCCGCATTTCGTTATACGCGCGGCACACGGCAAATGCCTCCTCAGTCGCCGTAGGCGAGCAAGGCAACGCCTTGCAACAAGCCCCTCCCTTGCCAAGGGCAGGGGTTTAGGGTGGGATGTAAGTATATTCTATATATTATATATCAGCGAATTATCGGGATTGAAATTTTGCTTTTGTGCGCACCGCAGGTGTGATTTTGGGGTGATAGAGGCCTGTGAATTTATTTACAAGGCATCTATCGCTCTAAAATAGAAGCGTAGCTTCACAAAGCAAAATTATTTAGTACAATATTGCTCCCCATTGGAAATCACAACAGAGTCAAAATACCTAAAATTTGAAAAAACTAAAAAAATCATTACCTTTGTTCTATGGTACGCATATCGTTGGTCATAGCGACATATAACCGTGCCGAGCAGTTGATGACGACGCTCGTGTCGGTGGCAGCACAGAGCCTCGCTCCCGAGGCGTGGGAGTGTGTTGTTGTGGACAACAACTCCACGGATGCCACGCGCGAGCGTGTTGCGGCATTTGGCGCATGCCATCCAGAGTTACACATACGCTACATCTTCGAGCGCGAGCAGGGGCTCTCCGCTGCGCGTAACGCAGGCATCGCCGCTTCGCAGGGCGATATTATCGCATTCGTCGACGACGACGAGCGCATCATCCCCGACTTCCTCGGTGCATACGTCGACCTCTTCGACTCGCACCCCGAGGCTATGGCTGCGGGGGGGTGTATCATCGCCGAGTACCCCACGGGGCGCCCTCGTTGGATGTCGCGCTTCACCGAGCAGCCTATTGCTAACCCTATGAACTATGGTGCCACGGTGCGGGTCTTTCCCAAGGGTAAAATCCCTGGGGGCGGAAATATGGCCTTCAGGCGTGAGGCGTTGGTGCGTGTCGGCATCTTCGACACCTCGCTGGGGCGCACGGGCAAGAGCCTTATCGGTGGTGAGGAGAGTGACCTCTTCGAGCGTATGGCAGCTGTGGGCATACGTCCCTACTATGTGCCACGTGCGGTTATGTATCACATCATCCCTGCGGAGAAACTCACGCGGGAGTATTTCCTGAGGCTCTGCTACAATACGGGCGTTAGCCAGCGCCGTCGTGCCGAGCTGCACGATAGGGTGTGGCGCCTATATGTCGGCGAGGTGGCTAAGTGGTGCGCTACATTGGCTCTCTGCTTGGTGCATCGCCCGTGCCAGTCGCGTGCGCTTATCGCTATGCGCCGTGAGATATCGCGCGGAATATGGCGCCGTTCATAATATTTTCACTAAAGGCCATTTTTGAATATTTTTCGGATATTTATTTGGTGATAACGAATAATTTATTTAACTTTGCTTTATAAAGGTGCGCAACTTTTGTGCTGATGATTGTTAATTCATTATATTAACTAAATATTTATCATTATGAAACTTAGAAACTTATTCTATTTGTTGCTTGCATTACCTTTGGTATTTGCGGCATGTGAGAATGGGTCGGAGGATGTTGACAAGGCTCCCGCGTATAAGGCAGAGTTGAAGCTTACCTCTGAGTCAACGATGGAGTTCCCCGCGGAGGGTGGCGATGGAGAGATTAGCTTTACAGCCGCGATGGTGGAGGTTACCCGCATGTCGCCTGTTGATGCACCCATGCCTGAGGCAGAGTGCGATGCAGATTGGGTTACGGACCTTGCTGTTGGAGAGAAGGTTACGTTCAAGGTAGCTGCAAATGAGGGTGATGCCCGCGAGACAAAGGTTGTTGTTACGTATGACACCGAGTCATTCGAGGTTGTTGTTAAGCAGGCTAAGAAGACTGATGAGCCCGAGAAGCCC
>JAFVWO010000018.1 GCA_017501625.1 Alistipes sp. | reverse complement strand
TTCACTAAACTCCACCACTTAGGGTAGCACACCCTAATTTATTGTCAAAAGGTAGTAGCTGCAATGCTCGGCAAAAATGCCGTCGATGGATAGTACTTGAGTACGTCCATTGACGGCACTTTTTGTTAGCAGAGGGGGGGCTAAAAAGTAATTTGTTGCGAGAAGGCATTAGATACAACGCTCGGCGAATTTCGAGGCGATGGGCTGTACTAAACCGTACTGCCCATTGCCAAGATAATTCGTTAGCGGAAGTAGATGATGCCTTATCACAACAAATTACTCGCGGCCCTCGAAGTAGTAGGGGGCATAATTCCAGCCGCAGGCATCGTAGAACTTGCGGAAGGTGTTCATGCGAGGACGTATGCTCTCGGCATCGCGACGGTCGTTGGCCCACTGAATCTCAGCCATGGCTGCAAGACGCGGAAGAAGCATCTTCTCGACCCACGACATCGTCTTCAAATACTCCGACCACATATTACACTGAACACCAATGATATGCTTCTTGGCATCATCGCTCACACCCTCGTATGGGTTCCATGCATATATCATCTCGAAGGGTATGTAGCCACCAATCTGAAGGCCCTCACCCTCGCGGCTCTTGGTCTGGTAGAAGTTGAGATAGCATAGTGTCATGGGGGTCATGACGACATCGTTGCCGCGCTCAGCAGCGTAGATGCCCGCCTTTAAGCCACGCCACGACATGACTGTGGCAGTGTCCGTGACGCCACCATCGAGAATCTCGTCCCAGCCAATCATGCGACGACCATTGGCAATGAGGAACTTCTCGATGCGTGCCACGAGGTAACCCTGAAGCTGCTCCTCGTTTTCGAGGCCCTCGGCCTTCATCATAGCCTGACAGTCGGCACACTCCTTCCAGCGGTCCTTCGGGCACTCATCACCACCGATATGTATAAGTTCCGAGGGGAAGAGCTCGATAACCTCCTTAAGCACATTCTCCAAGAACTCGTATGTCGTCTCCTTGCCTGCGCATAGCACCTCGGGGGTCACGCCCCACATCGTCCATACGTCGACCTCCTGTCCATGACATCCGAGCCACGGCAGGGCGTGGAGTGCCGCCTGCGAGTGTCCGGGCATCTCTATCTCGGGGATGATGGTCACGTAGCGCTCGGCAGCATAGCTCACAACATCGCGTATCTCATCCTGCGTATAGTAGCCACCATAGGGCTCGCCATCCCACCACTTAGGCTCAAGACCATGGCCTACGAGTGTCTCCTTACGCATAGCACCCTTCTCCGTGAGCTCAGGGTAGGCCTTAATCTCGATACGCCAGCCTTGGTCGTCGGTGAGGTGCCAATGCAGGCGGTTGAGCTTATGTGCCGCGAGGATGTCGATATAGCGCTTAACATCCTCTACAGAGAAGAAGTGGCGCGACACATCGAGATGTGCTCCGCGGTATGCAAAAGCGGGCTCATCGGCAATGAAGCCATAGGGCACCTTGCCATCGTTGGTGATGATAATCTGCCTAAGTGTCTGAAGGCCGTAGTATACACCCGCCTCCGTGCCTCCGATGATGAGTATACCCTCCTCCTCGGAAACAGTCATCTCGTAGCCCTCGGCAGGGACAAACCTATCGAGGCGAATCTTTATGCCCTTGCCACGCTTCGAGGTGCTCATGGGCTTTGCATCCTCAAAGAATAGCTGCATATCCTCCACGAAGCGCTCTGCGGGAGCCCATAGGTCGTCAACGACGACAATCTTCGTCTTGGGTGTCACGACAAACTCACCCTCATCCGCAATATCGACATACGACGGCTGGGGAACGATGTGTAGCTCACGCGCCGAGAGCACGGGCAGAGCAAGAATAAGGCTTAGCGCAACAAGCGCAATACGTGATAGGTATTTCATATATTTCAAACTTAAGGTTACACATTACTTCAGCAAAGATACGAAGAACTTGCGTAATAATGGCAGGATAAGGGTGAAATTTGATAAGTGGTAGGTACATATACCATTTTTGTGTTACCTCACCATATTGTTAATTTCGGCAGAAGGAGCCGTATATGGTGGGTATTAGAGAAAGAAATGCTACCTATCCGTTGCCTTTTTATGGAAGGGAAAGTTGGTAGAAACAGCATCTTT
>JAFVWO010000017.1 GCA_017501625.1 Alistipes sp. | reverse complement strand
GTGAATTTAGTGAGTTTAGTGAGTTTAGTGAGTTCCCTGATAGCGCTTTCCCTAATCTCTCTAATCTCCTTAAATTCCCTAACCTCCCTATGACTGCGCCTCCTCTTATATCGAAATATTCAATATCTCGAGTTTGAGGAGTCCTGCAGGAACCTGCACCTCGACAATGTCACCCACCTTCTTGCCAAGGAGAGCCTTGGCTATAGGCGTGCCGATAGCTAACTTACCCTCGCGCAGGTTGGCCTCATTCTCCGATACTATGGTGTACTCAACCTCGCGCTTCACGTTGTGGTTAAGGAGCTTCACGCGGCTGAGAATCTGTACCTTCGAGGTGTCAATCTTCGTCTCGTCGATGATGCGTGCCTTCGAGAGTGTTTTTTCGAGCTGCGCGATACGCATCTCAAGAAGACCCTGAGCCTCGCGTGCTGCATCATACTCGGCATTCTCCGACAAGTCACCCTTGTCACGTGCCTCGGCAATGGCCGCAGCAGCAGCAGGACGCTCTACAGAGACCATGTGGTGGAGCTCATCCTTTAGTTTGTTCATACCCTCAGCTGTGAGGTAGATAATCTCGTTACTCATATTATTATAGGTACGTTCTATAAATTAGTAATAAATATTTTCGTTTTTGTCATCATCGCCACACCTACGTGCGGACATAAAAAAATAATGAATTCCAATCCTTGTGAGATTAGAACCCCTCTTAAATGCACTACAAAGGTAGTCTAAATTTTCGAATTGGCAAACTTTTTTGGCATAAAGTGTGCCGAGGTGCGGTTATGATAATAATTAAGGTAGGTTCTATAAATTAGGTCGAGTTGATTTTGAAGATTATTGTGAGGATATTTCTTATTTATTATGATGGCGCAATGCGAGCATTGTAACTGAGGAAAAATGAGAAATATACCACAATAAATTCAAAAGCGACCGAAAAAGAATCTGCCGAAAGCGAATAACATCTTTACTAATTTATAGAACATACCTTAATATGGTTTTTGACAATGATTTATTCTAACAGGGAGCATGGCGACTGCGGGGAGCTCCTTACCACTCCTGCTACCATATTCGGTTCGCTCATCGCCGACCTCCACCGCGCACGGCATAGCATCGACATGGAGTATTATATCTTCGCTTCGGATCGCACGGGAAACGCTATTGCCGATATACTGTGTCGTAAGGCGCGACAGGGAGTCACGGTGCGACTCTTGGTCGATGGCTATGGCTCGCGAGGTATCACACGTGACATGCTACGGAGGATGCTCTCTGCGGGCATCGTTATCCATCGTCATAAGCTCCTACGCAATAGCCGCAACCATCGTAAGATGACCATCGTGGA
This sequence comes from Alistipes sp., assembly GCA_017501625.1. Lineage (GTDB taxonomy): Bacteria > Bacteroidota > Bacteroidia > Bacteroidales > Rikenellaceae > Alistipes. The sequence goes on along the minus strand of JAFVWO010000017.1, from coordinate 5,867 downwards.
TCGTCGTATAGCACATGTCGGAGGTGTAAATATTGCCGATCGTTATGCCGTGGGTAATAATCTTGGTCTGTGGCACGACGTGCAACTGCGCTTTACGGGTCGTGAGGTAGCGAGCCTCGTAGAGCTATTCGACTATGACTATATGGTTGCTGTGGGTCTGCGTGCCGTGCCACCATGTGCTCGCTCCTCGCGCATGCTACAGTTGCTGTGGTCCGAGGCGCATGGCGGTAGGGCTATGAGTGAGTTATTGGAGGACGTTGTCACCTCATCACGGCGGAGCATTACGCTTACAACCCCCTACTTTATGCCTCCGCGATATGTTGTAGACCTCCTCGCATCGGCTGTGGCACGTGGCGTGAGGGTCTCGGTCATTGTGCCTGAACGATGCGACGTGTGGGTGCTCGATAATATCACGCGCGGTTATGTTGCTATGGCTCAGAAGCGAGGTGTGGAGATGCTTATCGTGCGCGATGCTTTCGTGCATGCCAAGATGGCTCTCGTCGATGGTTGTCGCACCATCCTCGGCAGTGCTAATCTCGATGCCCGTAGTCTGAACATAAATCGCGAGTTGATGCTCTCAACACGCCATAAAGGCATCTGTCGTGCTGCCGAAAACTTCCTCCTCGGCCTTCGTCAAAAGTGCTCACTACCGCGGCGTAGCGACCTTCAGAGCGCTTTTCCATCGCTTATGACAAAGTTAATAGAGACGGTTTTGTGAAATTGTAAAAAAATTTAAAAAATATTGTGTTAAAATTTTCACACTCCAAAATTATTTCCTAACTTTGCATCGATTTTGTGAAATCGTGGCGAGATTCCGCATCGGTCACAGTGGGTGTACTGGTGGTTATCGAGGAGCGAGATGCAAAATGGTGTTTGAAGAGATAATGCGATTTTAATAATAAACTTTTAGGTAAAATTATGGCTACTATTGATTTGTCAAAGTACGGTATTACCGGTGTTGAGGAGGTTTTGTACAACCCCTCGTATGAGACATTGTTCGAGGAGGAGACCAAAGAGGGTCTTACTGGCTACGACAAGGGTGTCGTAACAGAGATGGGTGCTGTGAACGTGATGACGGGTGTTTACACCGGCCGTTCACCTAAGGATAAGTTCTTTGTGATGGATGAGACCACAAAGGATACGATTTGGTGGACTTCGGACGAGTATAAGAACGACAACAAGCCTGTAACGAAGGAGACATGGGCTGAGCTTAAGAAGCTCGCATCGAAGGAGCTCTCTAACAAGAAGCTCTACGTTATGGATACCTTCTGCGGTGCTAACGAGAACTCACGCCTCAAGATTCGCTTCATCATGGAGGTGGCATGGCAGGCACACTTCGTGAAGAATATGTTTATCCGTCCTACCGAGGAGGAGCTTGCTAACTATGGCGAGCCCGACTTCGTTGTGCTCAACGCTTCAAAGGCTAAGGTTGAGAACTATAAGGAGCTCGGCCTCAACTCGGAGACTGCCGTTGTGTTCAACCTCACTGAGAAGATGCAGGTTATCATCAACACATGGTATGGTGGTGAGATGAAGAAGGGTATGTTCTCATACATGAACTACCTCCTTCCCTTGAAGGGTATGGCCTCGATGCACTGCTCGGCAAATACCAACGAGAAGGGTGAGACAGCTATCTTCTTCGGTCTCTCGGGTACGGGTAAGACTACGCTCTCGACAGACCCCAAGCGTCAGCTTATCGGTGACGACGAGCACGGCTGGGACGATGATGGCGTATTCAACTTCGAGGGTGGTTGCTACGCTAAGGTTATCAACCTCTCTAAGGAGAACGAGCCTGACATCTGGAACGCTATACGTCGCGATGCTTTGCTCGAGAACGTAACGGTAGACGAGAACGGCAAGATCGACTTCTCGGATAAGTCGGTGACGGAGAACACTCGTGTGTCGTACCCCATCTACCACATCAACAACATCGTGAAGCCCGTATCTAAGGCTCCCGCAGCAAAGAAGGTTATCTTCCTCTCGGCTGATGCCTTCGGTGTGTTGCCTCCCGTATCGGTGCTTACACCCGAGCAGACGAAGTACTACTTCCTCTCAGGCTTTACTGCTAAGCTCGCAGGTACAGAGCGTGGCATCACTGAGCCTACACCTACATTCTCGGCATGCTTCGGCGCTGCCTTCCTCTCACTCCACCCCACAAAGTATGGTGAGGAGCTCGTTAAGAAGATGGAGGCATCGGGTGCTACTGCATACCTCGTGAACACAGGCTGGAATGGTACAGGCAAGCGTATATCTATCAAGGATACACGTGGCATCATCGATGCTATCCTCGATGGCTCTATCGATAAGGCTGAGACCAAGCAGATTCCTATCTTCGACTTCAAGGTGCCCACATCACTCCCCGGAGTAGATCCCGCAATCCTTGACCCCCGCGACACTTATGCTGATGCAGCAGAGTGGAACACCAAGGCCGAGGACCTCGCAGGTCGCTTCATTAAGAACTTCGCGAAGTTCACCACCAACGAGGAGGGTAAGGCTCTTGTGGCTGCTGGTCCCCAGCTTTAATTTCTTGTGATAGCGGCGCATTAGCGACGCTTCAATCAAAGCCATGAATGGAATGTACGTCAAGTACTATCCATCCATGGCTTTTTTATGTCAGCGCCACTACTGCACCACTCTGACAAGAAATTGGACCTTACAACTCTGTAGGTTGTGGTTAAGGCGTTGAAAGTGAATAATCCTTAAATTCCTTATACTCCCTAAACTCTTTATCCTCACTAAATTCCATACCCCCTCCCTCTAACCAAAAAAAAGAGGCTGACTAAGTTACTTTTTAGTCAGCCCCCTTAATCACCCTACACCTGCGTCTATCCCAGCAACTCCTTCAAAGCTGCGATATTACGCTCATTGTCTATGCTCTTACCCTCGGGCGTATAAGCGTGCTCGATGGCCGCAGCGAAGTGCTTCTCTACCTTATTACGCACAACCTTCATCGTGCTATTAACAAGGCCGTTCTGCTCCGTGAAGGGCTCATTCGCCAAGGCTATGACCGCAGGAACCCAGCGATCGGGGAACTCGTCGGCATAGATGCCTCCCGCACGATACTTGGCTACCTCATCGGCAACAATCTTCGCTGCCGCCCTATATCGCTCCTCGCCATTGATACCCATATCGTCGAGATGTTGGTTGAGGCGCTCCTTAGAGGCTACAACGAGGGCAATAGTATAGGGGTTTTGGTTGTTGTAGACGATGACCTGATCGATATATGGCGATTTGTCGACCATAGCTTCCTCCATACCCTCGGGGCTGTACTTCTCGCCGTCGCTCGATATGAGAAGGCTCTTAAAGCGGCCAAGGACGTAGAGGAAGTTATCCTTGGACATATATCCCATATCTCCAGTATGTAGCCAGCCGTCGCGTACCGTGTCGGCCGTAGACTCCGGATTCTTCCAATAGCCCGCCATCACGTTCTCACCCTTGATGACAATCTCGCCCTTCTGTCCCGTGGGTAGCTCACGACCCTCCTCGTCGAGAATCTTTATCTCCAACGGCTGCACCAAGCGGCCGGAAGAGCCGAAGCGGTGGTTGCGCTTCGTGGGGGCATTTGTCGAGATTACGGGTGTCGCCTCTGAAAGGCCGTAGCCTTGGAACATTGGGATGCCTATGGCGTAGAAGAAGCGCTGAAGCTCGCTATCGAGGAGCGCACCGCCACCGATGAAGAACTGCAACTCGCCACCGAAGGCTACGCGCACCTTGCTATACAATATCTTGTCGAAGAGCGCCACGGCGGGTTTCAACAGACATCGCCAGCCGCGCCCCTTTGTGTAGCCATCGGCCTGATAGGCATACGACGTGCGTAGCGCGAGGTTGAACAAGCGCTCCGTAGTCTTGCCCTTCTTGCGTATTGTTGTCTCGATGCTCTTGCGGAAGTTCTTGGCAAGGGCGGGCACCGAGAGCAAGAAGTGGGGGCGTACCTCTTTGATATTTATAGGTATATTCTTGAGTGTCTCCATGGGTGTGCGACCCACCTCTGTCGTAGCCACCGAAGCACCGCAGGCAATCATGATATAGAAGCCTACGACGTGTGCAAAACAGTGGTCGAGGGGGAGGATTATGAGTGTACGCCATGTGGGAGGTATAGATACGACAGAGAGTGCCTGCTCCACGTTGGCCGTATAGTTGCGGTGTGTGAGCACCACGCCCTTGGGGTCGGCCGTCGTACCCGAGGTATAGGTTATTGTCGCGATGTCGTTATTTTCGAGGCTGCGGCCTATTGCAAGGAACTCATCGCCCTTTTTCGAGAGGTATTCATCGCCCATCGCCTCCAACGCTTCAAGCGACATCTCGCCATCTACGAGGCCACCCTCCACATCGCCCCATACAACGATATGTTTAAGGTCGGCAAGCTCCGCGACGATATTACGTATCTTCCTAAGCTGGTGCTTCGATACGAAGATGAGCTTGGCATCGGAGTGGCGTAGGCGGAAGAGGAGGTCGTTAGACTCCTCGAGTTTGATTGAGAGGGGCACGCTTATGGCTCCTGCGTAGAGGAGGCCGAGCTCCGAGATTATCCAGTTGTTGCAGCCCTCGGCGAGGATTGACACTCTATCGCCACGCTCTATGCCCATGGCTGTAAGGCCTGCGCCTATCCTTAGCGCACGGCGCTTTGTCTCGTTGTATGTCGTAGGCTCAAACTTGCCATTATGCTTCTCCAAGAGGAACTCCTTGGCTCCATACTTCGCTACCGACTCCTCAAAAAGGTCTATAATTGTACGTTTCATCATCTATAGTGTTTTACGTTTCAATACATGCATGTTGTTACGAAGACAAAGGTAGTAATTTTTTATTACTAATTACTCGCTACTCACTACTCATTACTCATTAAATAGAAAAGAGCCCCGAAAAAGGGCTCTTTTCTATTGTCGCGGTGGTGCTTACGCCCACTTAACAAGGGCGAAGTCCATGCGGTGTTCGAGCTTGTCGTTTGTCGGGAACACACGGAGTGCCACGTCAAACATACCTGTGTGCTCGGGGGCGTAGTCCAACGCGAGGGTTACGGTGTTACCCTCAGCGGCAACAACAGCCAAGCGACGTGTCTCGATGACGTTGGCAGCCTGACCTGCCTCAATCTGTGTGGCCACAACCAACTCAGCACCGATGTCCTCCTTTTGGAGACCTGCAAGGTCGAGGGTGAGCTCGAAGTGGTACTTCTTACCTACGTACATAGCCTCTGACTCAATCTCTGCGCGCTTAACATCGAGGATAGCTACGTTATCCCATGCTGCCGACACCTTACGCTTCCATGCTGCAATCTGGCGTGCCATGAGGTAGTTGTTCTCGAGCATCATACCCTTGCGCTCGGCGAGCTTGTTGTAGAAGCGCTCCTCGTAGTCGATGAGCATGCGGTTTGTTGTGAAGTTAGAGGCGATGTCCGCAACGCACTTCTTAACCGAGTTAACCCAGCGGTGAGGTACTCCATCCTCGGCACGGTCGTAGTACAAAGGTACTATCTGCTCCTCGATAGTGTTGTATATCATCTCGGCATCGAGCTCATCTTGGAGGCGCTGGTCGGCATAGGTGCGCTCCATAGGAAGCATCCAGCCGGCACCCTTCTTGTAGCCCTCGACCCACCAGCCGTCGAGAACAGAGAACTGCATGACACCATTCATCACACACTTCTCGCCCGAAGTACCCGAAGCCTCCAAGGGGCGTGTAGGAGTGTTGAGCCATACGTCGACACCCTGAACCATGCGGCGGGCAAGCTCCATGTCGTAGTTCTGCAAGAAGACAATCTTACCTACAAATTCGGGCATTGCCGACACCTCGACGATGCGCTTAATGAGGTCCTGACCCGGCGTATCGTTGGGGTGAGCCTTACCTGCGAAGATGAACTGCACGGGGCGCTCCTT
>JAFVWO010000016.1 GCA_017501625.1 Alistipes sp. | reverse complement strand
CGTAAATTCGCACTATATCGTGCAAATTTATAAAAATTTGTTATCTCTTCAAAATTGTAGCCCACTTTTAATTAAAAGTGGGCTACAATTTTGAAGAGATAACAAATTTTTATAAATTTGCACGATATAGTGCGAATTTACGAAACTAAAACTATAACCTTACTATGAAACGTAGAATTTTGATTACTGGAGCAACATCGGGCATAGGTCGTGCCACGGCTCTTAGGTTAGCAGCTGCCGACACCGAGATTATCATCACTGGCCGTCGTCGCGATAGGCTCGAGGCACTTAAGGCCGAGGTCGAAGCACGTGGTGCCGAGTGCATGGTCCTAAACTTCGATGTGCGCTCGGAGGCTGAGTGCATCGAACATCTCAAGCCATTGGGCAGAGTTGATGTGTTGGTCAACAATGCCGGTCTTGCCGCCGGTTTGGAGCACATCGACAAGGGTGATTCGGCCGATTGGGATGCCATGATTGACACCAACGTCAAGGGTCTGCTCTACGTTACGAAGATTATTAGTGGCGCGATGGTCGAGGCCGGCAAGGGTGGCCACATCATCAACATAGGCTCTATTGCGGGTACGGAGCCCTACGAGAATGGCGCAGTATATTGTGCCTCGAAGCATGCTGTGCATGCCATCTCGCAGGCTATGCGTGCCGACCTCCTCTCGGCAGGCATCAAGGTCGGCGAGGTACGCCCGGGCATGGTCGAGACAGAGTTCTCGGAGGTACGCTTCCACGGCGACAAGGAGCGTGCCGCTGGTGTATACAAGGGTGTCGAGGCACTACAGGGCGAGGATATTGCCGAGGCAATACACTGGATGCTCTCACTCCCTGCGCACATGAACGTCAACGACATCGTGCTTATGCCCACATGTCAGGCAGGAGCATACTACACATACCGCAAATAGCCGATATCAAACATATTACAACTATCGCAAAAACTGATTACGATGAAGCATATACTTACAACCCTACTGCTTGGTTTAATAGCCGTAGGTGGTGCTACGGGATGTGCCAACAAGGTTGAGAATGTTAAGCCCGTGGTTATCGAGATACCAAACAACGTCTTCCGTGTAAACGAGAATGGCGGAGAGTTTGCCACCGACTACACCATAGACATCGAGACAGAGCTCGAGGTGGTCTATACCGAGGAGTGGATTGACAACGTCGAGCTTAGCGAGGGTAAGGTGCTATTCAGCATATTGCCCAACGACACTGACGCGGCACGCGAGACAACCATAACGCTGAAGAGTGGCAGTAGCCGTGCCAATATATTCATCGCGCAGTGCGAGCCATCAAAGCGTTTCGAGGTATTCCCATTGCCCGACCCCAACGCTATACCCTACCGTATTCCCGCCATAGCTGTAGCTCAGGATGGAACTTTGGTTTGTGCAGCAGATTATCGTCATAGTGGCACAGATATCGGCGTGACACACAATGGCCGTATCGACCTGCACTACCGTCTAAGCTACGACAATGGAGCTACATGGACCGAAATTAAGACCCTCATAAATGGTCAAGGTGAGGCATCTAAGGACTTCATGCACGTGGGCTTTGGCGACCCGGCAATTGTTGCCGACCGCACATCCAACAGGGTGCTCATGCTCAGCTGCGCAGGAAATGTATCTTTCCAGAATGGCACACGCCAGAAGCACCAGAATGTTGCACGCTTCTATAGCGAGGACGGGGGCAAGACGTGGGGCGAGCCCGACGATATAGCCGAGAGCATCTACTCGCAATTCGACCAAAGCAACTATGGCCCCATCCGCTCGATGTTTATCGCCTCGGGTGCCATATATCAGAGTCGCTATGTCAAGACCGGCGAGTACTATCGTCTTTATTGTGCAATATTGGCACGCACACCTAATGCTACACACATGAACTATGTGCTCTACTCCGACGACTTTGGAGGCACATGGCGCGTGCTTGGCGACATCAACACCCCGGCGGTATATAGAACGGCAGATGAGGCTAAGGTTGTAGAGCTCCCCAATGGCTCTCTACTCATAAGCTCGCGATATAATGGTGGCCGTTACTACAACATCTTCTCCTTCACCGACGAGGCCGCTGCCACGGGAATGTGGATGACAGCCTCCTTCTCGGGTGCCGAGAACAGTGGTGTCACGGCTCTCGACAACTCGACAAATGGCGAGGTCATGCTCCTTCCTGTTGTGCGCCAGAGTGATGGAGAGAAGATGCATATCCTATTACAATCGTTGCCCTTGGGACCTAACCGCAAGAATGTGGGCATATACTACAAGGTGCTCGAAACAGATATGGACTATATCGCTACATCTACCGTGGCAAGCGAGTGGGATGGTGTCAAGCAAATCACGGAGCTCAACTCTGCATATTCGACAATGGCATGGCAGGCCGACAATCGCATAGGCTTCCTCTTTGAGGAGGAGACCCATGGTGCGAGCAACTACGCATACGGAGGATACACCATCTTATACCACAGCTATACCATCGAACAGATTACCGACAATCTATACCGCTATGCGGAGTAGGAGTGAACGAAGATAAACAACACAAATAAACGAGGTACAAATGAAAGATATACTTAAGTACTACAAGGATTTCCCGAAGGAGGGCATCGTCTTTGTCGACATCATCCCCTTCCTTCAGAATAAGAGCATCTTCAAGGAGCTTATCGGCCGTGTGGCTGAGGCTACGACAACACCCAATGTTATCGCCCCCGAGGCTCGTGGCTTTCTCTTTGCAGCACCGCTACTGACGGAGGCCGCACACGTGGAGAATGTCGTGCCGGTACGTAAGAGTGGTAAGTTACCCTTTGCCGAGGGAGATCTTCAGGAGGTGCTTATCGAGAAGGAGTATGGCTTCGACAAGCTATATTACCGCACGAGTGACATCGCAGCAGGCAAGGCCACGGGCGATGTTATCGAGGTCACCATCCTCGACGATGTGCTTGCCACGGGAGGCACGGCCGAGGGTCTTGCCCGCTCGTTGGAGAGCCAGCGCATAGTTAGGGATGGCAAGGAGTACAGCGTGAAGGTTAAGGAGTTTGTCTTCATCGTCGAGATTGTCGAGCTCGGTGGCGCAGAGCGCCTTAAGAAGATAGCTCCCGTGCGCTCTATCACGGAGATATAGTCGTACAAAGGGCTGAGGCGATGACTGATGTGTTAGGTCGTGATATAAAGTACGTTTCGGGCGTTGGCGAGGTTCGCGCACGCCTCTTGGAGCGCGAGGTGGGTGTCCGCACCGTGGGCGACCTTCTCATGCGTTTTCCGTACCGATATATCGACCGCACGCGCCTCTTCCGCATTGCCGACATCGACGAGTCGATGGAGAGCACCTATGTGCAGCTACGCTGTCGCGTGGTGGGCAAGTCGTTCATTGGCGAGGGGCGCAAACAGCGCCTCGTTGTTGAGGTCACCGACCCCTCGGGCTATGGCGAGTTGCTATGGTTCCAAGGCACGAAGTGGATAGACAAGCGCGTGGAGCTGCAACGCGAATACCTCGTCTTTGGCCGCCCCTCGATGTTTAAGGGGCGCATGAGCATCGTACACCCCGAGATTGAGCCTATAGAGCAGGCTCTCGCACGTAAGGTCGAGAGTGGCTTTCAGGGCATATACTCGACAACGGAGAAGTTATCGTCGGTGATAACGGTCAAGGCCATGCACACCATCGTGCATAACGCATGGCAGCTTGTGGCGGAGGATGCCACAGCCTTTAGCGACCCCCTCGCTACGGATATGCGCCATCGCTTAGGACTTATATCGCTGCGCGATGCCATTTACAACATACACTTCCCGCAGTCGGCCGAGATGTTGCGCCAAGCGCAGTATCGTCTGAAGTTTGACGAGCTCCTCGGTGTGCAACTGACTATACAGGCACGCCGTACATCGCGCCACAATCGTGGTGGGGGCTTTATCTTCCCACGTGTAGGCGCGGCGTTTCAGACCTTCTACCGCGAAAAGTTACCCTTTGCTCTTACGGGAGCACAGCAGCGCGTGATAAAGGAGATACGTGCCGACATGGTCTCGGGACAGCAGATGAACCGCCTACTTCAGGGCGATGTAGGCAGTGGCAAGACGATGGTGGCATTCATGTCGATGCTCTTGGCCGTAGACAACGGCTTTCAGGCCTGCATCATGGCACCTACGGAGATTCTCGCACGCCAACACTACGCCTCGATGGTTCGCTTTGCCGAGGGACTTAATATCAAGATTGCCATATTAACCGGCTCGTCGAAAGTGAAGGAGCGCCGCGAGGCTCTCGAGGGCATTGCCACGGGCGATGTAGACATCCTTATTGGCACACACGCCCTTATCGAGGATCGCGTGCAGTTCTCCAACCTCGGATATGTCGTCATCGACGAACAGCACCGCTTCGGTGTGGAGCAGCGCGCCAAACTATGGACAAAGAACCAACAGCCACCGCATATCCTCGTTATGACCGCAACACCCATACCGCGCACGCTGGCGATGACTCTCTATGGTGACTTGGAGGTCTCGGTGATAGACGAGCTTCCCCCCGGGCGACAACCTATACGCACGTACCACTACTTCGACTCTATGCGCCTGAAGATGTTTGGCTTCCTACGTAGCGAGATAGCCAAGGGGCGACAGGTATACATCGTCTACCCACTTATTAAGGAGTCCGAGAAGATGGATTATAAGGATCTCTATGACGGCTACGAATCCATCACGCGCGACTTCCCTCTGCCGAAGTACCGCACAACGGTGTGCCACGGCAAGATGAAGCCCGCGGATAAGGATGCGGCCATGGCGCAGTTCAAGCGTGGCGAGGCTGACATCCTCATCGCCACCTCGGTGATAGAGGTGGGTGTTGACGTGCCCAACGCCACAGTCATGGTCATAGAGTCTGCCGAGCGCTTCGGCCTCTCACAGCTACACCAGTTGCGCGGGCGTGTGGGGCGTGGTGGCGAGCAGTCGTACTGCATACTTATGTCGGGCGATAAGCTCTCGAAGGAGGGGCGTGCACGCCTCGAGGCCATGTGTGCCACAAACGATGGCTTCGAGCTCTCGGAACTCGACCTCAAGCTACGCGGTGCCGGCGACATCCACGGCACGCAGCAGAGCGGTGAGGCCTTCGAGCTTAACATCGCCAACCTCGCTACCGACACACAGATAATGCAACTCACACGCGACGAGGCACTCGCAATACTTGCCGCCGACCCTGCGCTCGAACACCCGGAAAATATGGGGCTGCGCCGCCTACGCGACAAGCATCATAAACGCGAGCGCATAGATTTTTCCGATATTTCTTAATAACACCCATATATAAGCTTTATATTTATACCCTAAATATCACAATTATGGCACTCATAAGATGTAAGAAGTGTGGCAACCTCGCCTCAAGCAAGTCGAAAGCCTGCCCCGCATGTGGCGAGCCCATTGCAGCTGCGGAGGTTGCATCTACCCCCACTGTTGCCGAGGAGGCAGCGGCAAATACCCCCAAGACTCTCAACGATATTCTTGCCGAGCGTGCAGCTGCCGCGCCCTCGATAAACGATACTATGGCACCCGAGGAGCCTCAGCCGGAGCAAAGGGAGCCTCAACAACAAGAGGTACAACAAGAGCCTCAACCAACATCTGACACTACTTCCGTGCCTGAAGATAAGGTCGAAACGGAGGCAGAGGATGACTACGCCTATAGCAATGCCATTGCCGACTACGAGGCGGAGCTTGACCGCAAGGAGCGCTCGCTAAAGGGCTTTAGGCTGTTGCTCGGAGTGCTTATCGTGCTCTTAGTGCCTGCAGCCTTCTTCTCCATCCGTTGGGGTATGAAGGTTAAGACCATCGAGGAGGACTACGCCATCGTTCAGTCGGCACGCAAGCTCTTCGAGGAACAGAATACTATGCTTCAGCGCGATGCCGAGAGTCTTGTTGCCGAGCTTGAGGACTTGAAGGACCAGAACGACACGATGCTCGTTAAGTACGAGGAGGCTGTTGTCATGCTTGAGCAGCTACAGAGGGAAAAGACGTACAACTACGAGCAATTGGCGAAGTATAAGCGCGAGGTGGAGACGTTGCGCGGTGTGATGAAGGGCTACCTACGACAGATTGACTCGCTCAACACGATAAACAGCAGCCTTCAGGCCGAGAACGTAGCATACAAGAAGGAGATTTCTACGGCACAACTACGTGCCGATGTGGCAGAGGAGAAGGCCGATGAGCTAAACACCAAAGTACGCATAGGCGCCGTGATACGTACAAGTGGCATACGCATGGTTGCACTTAATAACAAATCGAAGGAGGTGCGCCGCATAAAGATGGCTACACGCCTACGTGTAGACTTCGAGCTTACGGCCAACGAGCTTGCCGAGCCCGGGGAGAAGAGCATATATATATGTATCACCTGTCCCGATGGCTATGTCCTATCGCCCGAGGATATGATACTCTTCTCTTTCGAGGGTGAGGATATGATGGCCTCGGCCGTGCGTAAGGTAGACTACGAAAACCAATCAGTGCCGGTGAGCATCTTCTACGATGGTGCCGCCTTCGAGAAGGGTACGTACAAGGTCGACATATATATCGATGGCCGTCACAGTGGCTCGCAGGAGACCTACTTCGAATAACCACAAACAATATAAGGTAGATTCTATAAATTAGTAAATAAGCCCTAAAGCGACCGAAACAGAATCAGCCGACAATTACTATAGAACACACACAAACGAAAGCTTACAGACATGAAAAGGAACCGATTTTTTGCCACTCTTTGTATGCTGTGCATGTTTACAGCATGCAGCGAGTTGGACGGTCTGCTCGACAACAACAATGGCGACAACACCGAGCAACCCGGTGGCGATGAAAACCCCAACGACAATGAAAACCCCAACGACAATGAAAATCCGGGTGGCGAAACGATGGATGATCTTATCGCAGCCTACTTTGGCAATGTGATTGAGCCATACGAGAAGGGTGTAGAGCAGCTATACAAGATGTTGCGTTCGCACGAATATGACAATTCAACCATCAATCTAAATGTAGACGGAGGAATAACGCAGCTTACACGCGCCCTCTTTGCTTGTCAGGAGATAACCACCGATGAGTGCTTCTGCTCGTGGTCTGCCGACCGCTATATTAAACCTATGCAGACAAATACCTACGGAAGCGAGATTCTCGACCCTGTCTTTGGTATCTTCTTCCGCACGATGCAGATTATCACCTACAGCAACGAGTTCCTACGCCAAACAGAGGAGGATAAGCTCGACAGCCGAGGTGCTAACGACACTGTTAAAGCCCGCGTTGCGGAGCTTCGTGCCGAGGCACGCATGATACGCGCCCTATGCTACTGGATGGCGATGGATACCTTTGGCGATTTCCCCATAGTCACAGAGGTGAGCGATCCCTCGTTGGAGCTCCCCGCAAAGTCACCACGTAGTGAAGTTTATGCCTATATTATTGAGGAGCTTGAGCAGCTATGTGACGACCCAGCCTTCGCCGCGGCACATAGCAACTACCCACGCATGGATAAGGGCTCGGCCTTGGCCCTTCTCTCGCGCCTATATCTCAACGCAGAGGTATATACCGGCACGCCCGAGTGGGAGAGGTGTAAAGTTACGTGTGAAGAGATTTTTACCCTTGGATATAGACTCGCACCCACCTACGCCGAGCTCTTCCGTGGCGACAATGGCGAGAACCCCGATGCACGCAACGAATTCCTCATAGCCATCCCCTATGAAAGCACAACGGTATCGTATGGTGGCACATCGTTCCTTATCAACGCATCGCTATCGGGCATCGACGGTGGCTGGGGCGGTTTACACCTCTCGGGAGCCTTTGTTAATAAGTTCTTCGACATCAGCAATGCCGACTTCGGCACGGGCATATACAGCTGCACCGACGAGCGTGGTAAGATGTTTGACATGAAGGGCAGCCCCTATGGTGGTGAGTTTACAACCGTGGACGATGTATATAACTTCAACTATGGCTGGCACTGCCATAAGTTCAACAACATCCCCCACGACATGACTGCCGACACATACACCCCCACAGGCTCATTCTCCGACATAGACCTTCCCATCATCCGCTTGGGCGAGATATACCTCACCTACGCCGAGGCGTGCGTGCACTTGGGCGATAGCATGCGAGCACAGCCTAAGATGGATGAGTTAGCTGTGCGCACGGGCACGGAGGCCATAACCCTCCCCGCAACATGGGATAGCAGCGCACGCGATATGTTTGTTGCGGAGCGTGGACGAGAGCTTATGTGGGAGATGTGCCGTCGCACGGACCTCATACGCTACGACCTCTTCTCGGGTGGCGACTATCTATGGCCGCTTAAGGGTGGCGAGACTATCGAGGGACAACCCTTCGCGGAGGATATGGAGCTCTTCCCCTTGCTCGATAGCTATATCACCGACAACCCCAACCTGCTTAGCCTCGATGCTTACTATATGGCACTGCTAAGCATGTAGGTGTGTCGTTAAACGAAAAAAAGGGCTGACTAAAAAGTAACTTAGTCAGCCCTTGATACAAGAGAGTGAATAAAAAGATGTAGTTTTAGGCTTGCGAAGCCCGAAAAAGCGCAGTTTACTTGGCGTAAATGAGCATTTTGAGGGCGAGCGTAACGACAAAATACACTTTTTATTCACTCTCTCCATCGAAGGCGTTATGCCTTATTGTCCGAGCCAAGAACCTCCTTAATCTTGTGGATGTAGAGCTTCTTCATGTTGTCGCGAGCGGGACCCAAGTACTTGCGGGGGTCGAACTCTGCGGGCTTCTGAGCAAATACCTCACGCACGGCAGCTGTCATTGCAAGGCGCGAGTCTGAGTCGATGTTTATCTTACATACGGCGCTCTTCGATGCCTTACGCAACTGCTCCTCGGGGATACCTACGGCAGCCTTCAACGCACCGCCATACTTGTTGATGGTGTCAACCTCGTCCTGAGGTACTGACGACGAGCCGTGGAGCACGATGGGGAAGCCGGGGAGCTGCTCCTCGATAGCTGCCAACACGTCGAAAGCGAGAGGAGGAGGTACAAGACGACCTGTCTGGGGATCGAGAGTACACTGCTCGGGGGTGAACTTATAAGCACCGTGCGACGTACCGATAGAGATAGCCAACGAGTCGCAACCCGTCTTTGTCACGAAGTCTACAACCTCCTCGGGCTTGGTGTAGTGGCTCTCCTCGGCCGACACCTCGTCCTCAACACCTGCCAATACGCCGAGCTCGCCCTCAACCGTAACGTCAAACTGATGGGCGTACTCAACAACCTTCTTAGTGAGCGCCACATTCTCCTCATAGGGGAGGTGTGAGCCGTCAATCATCACCGACGAGAAGCCCATGTCGATGCAGCTCTTGCATGTCTCAAAAGAGTCGCCATGGTCGAGGTGAAGGACAATCTGGGGATTCTCCCAGCCGAGCTCCTTGGCATACTCCACAGCACCCTCAGCCATGTAGCGGAGGAGTGTCTGGTTGGCATACTGACGAGCGCCCTTCGACACCTGAAGAATCACGGGCGACTTTGTCTCGGCAGCAGCCATGACGATAGCCTGAAGCTGCTCCATGTTGTTGAAGTTGAACGCAGGAATTGCGTAGCCGCCAGCCACGGCCTTCTTGAACATCTCGCGAGTATTAACGAGACCTAAATCCTTGTAATTAATCATATTACAAAATGTGTTATGTTGTTAGAAAATATATTTTTTTCGTGTTAGCATGCAAATACTGCACAAATATACGAAAAAAATTATTACGCATATAATAAAAAAATTTAAAAAATTGTCAATCTTTCGCTTTTTAAGAAAATATTTGGAGTATTACCCCCTTTTTGTGTATATTTGTGTTATCATCGCAGTGATATTGATTAATCAACGTAATAAATCATGAAAAGATTATTTTTCCTTTTTATACCTTTAACATTATGGGGCTTTATTGGTTGCTCGTATGACGACTCTGAACTACGGCACACAATCGAGCAGATACAGCAGGAGCAGGAGAAGATGCAGGAGCAGATTGATGCCCAGCAAGCATTACTCAACGCCCTTGCTAACAACCTAACTATTAATAACGTATCCCAAACTGAGGAGGGCGTTGTCATAACCTTCTCGGATGGCTCTACCATAACTATAACAAATGGTAAAGATGGCGAGAGGGGAGAGAAAGGAGAGAAAGGAGAGAAGGGCGATAAAGGTGACACCGGAGAGCAAGGCGAGAAGGGTGATGAGGGCGATAAGGGCGATTCGCTCTTTGTCGATGTTGTTGTAGGCGAAAATGAGGTTACTTTCATACTCGCCGACGGCACGGAGATAACCATCCCTTTAAGTGGTGGTGATGGCAACAACAACGATGCTGACAGTCCCGTGGTACCCATGAACAGCATCTGGTACAAAACAAAAAATGGCGATACGATAGAACTGCAATTAACCAACGGCTTTGGCGGAAGCATCGTGTCACACACCTACGATAATGGATACGGCAAGATTGTCTTCGATGACGATGTTACCACCATCCCTTTGAATGCCTTTAGGGATTGCACATCTATCACAAACGTCTACCTCCCTGATGGTGTTAAGGAGATTGCCAAGGGGGCATTTTATAACTGCTCGGCACTCGAAAATATAACCCTTCCGGCGAGTGTCACGACTATTGGCGAGTGGGCGTTTGACGATTGCAGTCTTGAGTATGTCGCGATTGACAACCTCAGCCATTGGTGCAACATAACATTTGCCGACGATCAGGCCAACCCGCTGTTCTACGCCAAGGATATGTATGTCGACGGGGAGGCTATCACCGCTATAACCATCCCCGAGGATGTGACAAAGATAAAGAGATACGCCTTCAGAGGCTGGAAGAGCCTACAGAGTGTCACCATCCCCGACCATGTTACTACTATCGACATGTACGCCTTCTCGGTATGCGATAACCTCCGCAGTATAACCATAGGCTCGGGCGTCACCACCCTTGGCAAAAGAGCATTCTACGGCTGCACGGGCGTGTTGAGTATAAATAGTAATATTCCGAGTGCCGCAGACTACGACCAAGGCCCCTTCTATACCGCTAAGTTTACGAAGATTACCATTGGTGACAATGTGACAACCATTGGCGACCACGCCTTCAGATGGTGCGATAGTTGTACGGATGTTACCTTGGGTGATGGCGTGACTACCATAGGTAAAAGCGCCTTTATATCTTGTACCGGCATAACAGCTATAACATTACCTGAGAGTGTAACCGATATTGGCAAAAACGCCTTTGATAGCTGCACCTCGCTGGCGGAGCTCTATTGCCAGCCCACCACTCCACCAAATGGAGATGAGATGATGGTGTATAACACTACTTCCGACCTTAAGATTTATGTTCCCACAGCATCGGTCGAGGCGTATAAGTCGGCAAGAGGCTGGCGCGACTATGCAGACTATATCGTCGGCTACGACTTTTAAGCTATGCTCAATAAGTAATGAGTAGTGAGTAGTGAGTAGTGAGTAATGGGGCTGCGCATGTGCAGCCCCTGTTTTATGTGCCGCCCCGCGCTTTTTCGTCGGCTTTATGTTGAATGTTTCATATATTTTTATTACCTTTGTTTCGTATTGTGCGCTTGGCGTAGCACGAGGTGTGCTTATTGCCGTAGCATCAATAACTTAGACCTGAGTAACAAACAACATTATGAGCAAAGAATACAAGCGTTATCTTATTACCTCGGCACTACCCTATGCTAATGGCCCCGTACATATCGGCCACTTGGCGGGTGTTTATGTGCCGTCGGATATATACACTCGTTACCTTCGTCTGAAGGGCTACGACGTCATCTCGGTATGTGGCAGCGATGAGCACGGCGTACCTATCACCATCAAGGCACGCAAGGAGGGCATAACACCCCAGCAGGTCGTAGACCGCTATCACGAGATTATAAAGAGCTCTTTCGAGCGCCTCGGCATGTCATTCGACATATACTCGCGCACATCATCACCCACACATCGTAAGACGGCATCGGAGTTCTTCCGCAAGCTCTACGACGAGGGTAAGTTCATCGAGCAGACATCTATGCAGTACTACGACGAGGAGGCACAGACATTCCTCGCCGACCGCTATATCGTGGGTACATGCCCCCACTGCCAGAACGAGAAGGCCTATGGCGACCAGTGCGAGAAGTGTGGCTCTACGCTCTCGCCCGACGAGCTTCTCAACCCCAAGAGTGCCGTATCGGGTGCCGTGCCCGTGAAGCGCGAGACGAAGCATTGGTACTTGCCTCTCGACAAGTATGAGGGCTTCCTCCGCGAGTGGATATTGGAGGGACACAAGGAGTGGAAGTCTAACGTCTATGGCCAGTGCAAGAGCTGGCTCGACCTCGGACTACAGCCTCGCGCCGTAAGCCGCGACTTGGACTGGGGTATCCCCGTGCCTGTCGAGGGTGCCGACGGCAAGGTGTTGTATGTATGGTTTGATGCACCCATCGGCTATATATCTGCTACTAAGGACCTTACACCCGACTGGGAGAAATATTGGAAGAGCGAGGACACCAAGATGGTACACTTCATCGGCAAGGACAACATCGTCTTCCACTGCATCGTCTTCCCGTCGATGCTGAAGGCGCATGGCGGCTATGTCCTCCCGGAGAATGTCCCCGCAAACGAGTTCCTTAACCTCGAGGGTGACAAGATATCGACATCGCAGAACTGGGCTGTATGGCTCCACGAATATCTCGACGAGTTCCCCGGTAAGGAGGATGTATTGCGCTACGTATTGTGTGCCAACGCCCCCGAGACTAAGGACAACGACTTCACATGGAAGGATTTTCAGTCACGCAACAACTCGGAGCTCGTAGCCGTATTGGGCAACTTCGTAAACCGCGCCTTGGTGCTCACGAAGAAGTATTACGACGGCATTGTTCCCGAGCGCGGAGAGCTCACGGACTACGATGTAGCCACTATAGAGGAGATGCAGAAGATTAAGGCATCGTTGGAGCGCAACATCGAGCACTACCACTTCCGCGAGGCGCTCAAGGATGCCATGGCATACTCGCGCATAGGTAACAAGTATCTCGCAGATACGGAGCCTTGGAAGATCATAAAGACAGACCCCGAGCGAGTGAAGACCATCCTTAACATAGCGCTACAGATAACGGCCAACACGGCTATTGCCATCGAGCCCTTCATGCCCTTCTCTGCGGCGAAGATGCTCAAGATGCTGGCCGTAGATAAGTTCTCGTGGGAGGATCTTGGCTCTATGGAGCTTATGCCTGCGGGTCACACTATTGGTGAGGCGCAGCTGCTCTTTGAGAAGATTGAGGATGATGTCATCGACGCACAGCTTGCCAAGCTCGAGGCCTCACGTCGTGCTAAGCTCGAGGCCGAGGCTGCGCAGAACGTCGCTGAGCAGAAGGCTGAGGTTACCTTCGACGACTTCCAGAAGATGGATATACGTGTATCAACAATCCTCGAGGCCGAGAAGGTGGCAAAGACGAAGAAGCTATTGAAGCTCACGATAGATACGGGCATCGATAAGCGCACCATCGTGTCGGGCATCGCCGAGTACTACACTCCCGAGCAGCTCGTGGGACGTCAGGTGCTGGTACTCGCCAACCTTGCCCCACGCGAGATTAAGGGTATCGAGTCGCGCGGTATGATTCTTATGGCCGAGGATGCTTTGGGTCGCCTCGTACTGGTGCAGCCCGAGGACAAGACCATGTCGGGCGCAATGATAGGATAAATATTTGACAATTAATGGGTTAGCCTTATTAACGACAACCTAAACATAAACAAATAACCAATTAAACTTTTAACTTTACTATGGAAAACATTAAATGGGGTGAGCTTGGTTTTGCGTACTACAAGACCGCGTTCAATGTACGTTACCACTACGCTAACGGCCAGTGGAGCCAGATGGAGGTGACCGACGACGAGTACATCAAGATGCACATGTCAGCAGCCTGCTTGCACTATGGCTTGGAGATTTTCGAGGGTCTTAAGGCCTTCCGTGGTGTTGACGGTAAGGTTCGTCTTTTCCGTCCCGACGAGAATGCTAAGCGTATGATCAACTCGGCTAACCGCCTTTGCCTCCCCGCACCTACTGTTGAGCAGTTTGTTGAGGGTTGTATGGAGTGTGTTCGCCGCAACCTCGATTTCGTTCCTCCCTACGAGACGGGTGCATCGCTCTACTTGCGTCCTACGCTTCTCGGCACAAAGACTTGTCTTGGTGTTCGCGCCGTAGACGAGGCCGACCTCATCATCTTCTGCGCCCCTGTAGGCCCCTACTTCAAGGGTGGTATGACAGCTATCAAGGCTCTCATCATGCGTGATCAGGACCGTGCTGCTCCACGTGGAACAGGTGACGTAAAGGTTGGTGGTAACTACGCTTCGTCTATCTGGTCTTTGGAGGCTGCTCACCAGAAGGGCTTCTCTAACGTACTATACCTCGATGCTGCTACACATAGCAAGGTTGAGGAGTTCGGTGCAGCTAACTTCTTCGGTATCAAGGATGGTAAGTATGTTACTCCCAAGTCACACTCTATCCTTCCCTCAATCACCAACAAGAGCCTTCGTCAGATTGCAGCAGACCTCGGCCTTACTGTTGAGGAGCGCGATATCCCCGTTGAGGAGCTTGCTACATTCGAGGAGGCTGGTGCTTGCGGTACTGCAGCCGTTATCTCACCCATCGGCGCTCTCTACGACCTCGACAACAACGTAACATACGATTACGGCATGAAGGTTGGCGAGACTTGCAAGAAGATGTACGACCGCCTTCAGGGTATTCAGTATGGTCGTTGCGAGGATACTCACAACTGGAATATCGTTGTTGAGTAGCAACAGACGCATTGATAAAAAAAAGGATTGTTCCACGTGGAACAATCCTTTTTTTAGTTATCTACCAAATTTAACGAGTAAAACATTTATATCTGCGGGCGACACACCCGGTATACGCGAGGCCTGGCCTATGGTCGTGGGTCTTATCCTACTCAATTTCTGTCGCGCCTCAATCGTTAATGAGTGCATCGAAGTAAAATCGAAGCCATCAGGAATAGATATATTCTCAAGGCGGTGCATCTTTTCAGCAAAATATCTCTCACGCTCAATATATCCACGATATTTTATCTGTATCTCCGCCTGCTCGACGACCTCCTTTGACAAAGCATTTTCGTCGATGAATTTTTTAAGTTGCGGAACAACCTCTTTGAGTGTTTCGATTGTCACACTGCTCCTAAGAACGATGTCGTATAGTTTCTTTCCCTGAGAAAGAGGCTCCTCGCCGAGCGAAATTAAATAGTCGCAAATTTCGCCTATTTTGACCGACTGGCGACGGAGCATCGAAATAAGCGATTCTACAGCTGAATTTTTTTTGAGCAAATTTGCATATTTTTCCTCACCCACAAGACCTATTTCGTGACCCAAAGGGGTAAGACGAGCATCGGCATTATCCTGTCTAAGAAGGATACGATACTCGGCACGCGATGTAAACATTCGGTAAGGCTCATCCACTCCTTTGGTCACAAGGTCGTCGATAAGTACACCAATATATGCCTCATCGCGCTTAAGAACGATGCCCTCAAGACCACATAGCGACCTATGGGCGTTGATGCCAGCCATTAGTCCCTGTGCCGCGGCCTCCTCATATCCCGTTGTGCCATTTACCTGACCGGCAAAGTATAGACCATCGACAATCTTCGTCTCAAGTGTATGCCTAAGCTGCGTGGGTGGGAAGTAGTCATACTCAATAGCATATCCGGGGCGGTAAACGTGTACATCCTCAAGGCCCACGATGCTGTGCAACGCCTCAAGCTGCACCTCATAGGGTAGCGACGATGAGAAGCCGTTGAGATAGTACTCGTTGGTACCACGGCCTTCGGGCTCAAGGAAAAGCTGGTGCTGCTCCTTGTCTGCAAAGGTACGCAGCTTATCCTCAATGCTCGGACAATAGCGAGGACCTATGCCCGAAATCGTGCCGTTGAATAGCGGCGAGCGGTCGAAGCCTGTGCGTAAAATGTCGTGTACACGCTTAGATGTATAAACCATAAAACACGGTAGTTGATTGGTAACCACCTGTGTATCAGTGTCATAGGAAAATTTAGAGGGCACTTCATCACCCTCCTGCACCTCCAAGGCATCAAAGTTGATGGTACGGGCATCGAGGCGTGCCGGTGTGCCGGTCTTCATCCTACCCTGCTCAAATCCGAGGCCTACAAGCTGTGCTGTTATGCCGTGTGAAGCCTGATCTCCTGCTCTTCCACCCTCGGCCTGCGCCTCACCACAATGCATCACGCCATCGAGGAATGTTCCTGCGGTGAGCACTACCCTACTACATGCTATCTCCACGCCCATTCGCGTTTTTACGCCCCTTACGCGGGGTTTCTCGCCCGAATGGTCTATGAGTATCTCTGTTACGGAGTCCTGCCACAGATAGAGGTTTTTAGTGTTTTCAAGCGTATGTCGCCACTCGCGCGAGAAGAGCGCCTTGTCGCACTGTGCTCGCGGACTCCACATCGCTGCACCCTTCGAGCGGTTGAGCATGCGGAATTGTATGGCAGACTTATCGGTAATGCGCCCCATCATGCCACCAAGAGCATCTATCTCCCTGACAATCTGCCCTTTGGCAACACCACCAACGGCCGGGTTACACGACATCGAGGCAATCTTCTCAAGGTCGATGGTTATGAGCAACGTCCTCGAGCCAAGGCGTGCAGCTGCCGAGGCAGCCTCACAGCCGGCATGTCCCGCACCGATTACTACGACATCATAGCGCATCATAGCATCTCCTCCTTAAGCAGTTTGAGGTATCTATTCTCCAATTGGCGCATCTGCTTCGCAGCCCATGGAGTCTTATCCTTGCGACCGCATAGGTGGAGGGCACCGTGTACTATCACACGGCGCATCTCATTGACCGGCAAGGCGTTGTATAATCTTGCGTTATCCTCTACGGTGGCAACGTCGATGTATACCTCACCATTGATAACATGCTCCTCTACCCTACTATCGCGCTCCTCGAAGGTTATGACGTCGGTATAGTAGTCGTGGCCGAGGAAGTCGCGGTTCATCTGACGGTGGTAGTCCGACGAACAGAAGATGTAGTTTATCTCTCCCGCCACGTAACCCTCGCGGCGAATGACCTCGGCAATCCACTTGCGCAGTGCCAAACGCTTTACTGGTAGGTAGTTAGACTCCTGATTATAGAAATGTATCATATCTGATATAGTGTTACATCTTTTTGAAGAAGTCCGACACGATAAGCGGCTTCTTAGTCTCGCAGTCGTAAATGGCCAGTCGCACATAGGGGGCATCATTAGCATTTATGCCATTGCCGATAACACCAATCTTCTGGTCTTTCTTTACGATGTCGCCCTTCTTTACACTCACGGAGCTGAGGTTAGTGTATGTCACGAGGTACTCGTTATATCCGAGGAAGATGGTATAGCGGTTGGTATTGGCCTTATACTGAATCTCCTGCACGATACCCTCGTGTATGGTCTTCACGGCAGCACCCTTCTTACCTGTTATTGTTGCACCGAAGCCCGCCTCTGTGAGCGTACCACCATCTACGGGGAGATTTAGACCCTTAGTGTTACGCGAGAAGCCGGCACCCACGGTGTTACCCTTAAGCATCTTTTGCAGTTCCTTGACGGCATCGTCGTGGAGTTTCTGCTGGCGGCGCTGCTCATTTATGGCCTCCTTCTCACGCTTAGAGAGTTTATCGAAGGTCTTTTTTGCTTCGTTGCGTGTAGCCGACAGCTTACTCTGCTCTGCATCGAGGACACCGCTTATCGAGTCGAGCTCATGGCTACGCACACTGAGCAGGGCCCGCTGTTCATCCAACAATGCCGTCTGTAGGCGTATCGTGTCGGCCAAGGCGCGGCGACTCTCGGCTATATGCTGCATCTGGGCCATACGTCGTGCCGCCTCGGTGATATTATCCGACGATAGCAGGTAGTTAGTACCACTATGTTGACGATAGTTGCGATGAGCTATGCGCACCGCCTCGGCATATATGGCGCGGTTATACTCCAACACCCTATTCAACGAGTCGATGAGTGTATCGGCACGCATAATATCATCCACCACGGCATCGCGCTCATCCTCGACCTCGCGGATATAATCACCCCTCATACGTAGCTCACGGTCGAGGGCTGCAACCTGCTTCGAGGCTGTATTCTTCTCGCGCTTAAGGTTGTCGACCTCACGCTTAGCATTCTCCAGCTCCTTTTTGTACTGTTCGAGGCGGCGACGCTGCTCTTCGGTCTTCTTGTTGTCGGCCTCGGCCACAAGTGGGGTAGTGGTGAGTATAACAACGATGATAAGGTGTAGTATGCGTTGAAACATGGTGTAGGTTACTTTTTCTTGGTGTCTGGTTTTGTTATCCTATCGATGTGTTGCTCCATCTCCTCTTTGTCGTAGCCTCGTTCCACGGCCTTTTGCCAGTATGTCTCGGCCATAAACTCTTCGCCCAAGGCCCAGAGTATGTCGCCATAGTGGACAAGGAGCGAGCTGTCGCGCTGTCCGCTTATGGAGAGCGCTTGGCGCATGATGCCCTTGGCCTCCTCGTTACGACCAAGGCGGTGGAGTATCCACGCATAGGTATCGATATACGAGGCATTGTCGGGCTCCAACTCTAATGCGCGCGCCGACATTTGGAGAGCCTTCTCAAGCTCCTTATCAAGAAGCGATAGGAAGTAGGCGTAGTTGTTCAACACAAGGATATTGTCGGCATCGTACCTAAGTGCCTTTTTATATGCCTTGAAGGCGCGCTTATCATCGCCCATGTCGTGGTATACATCGCCTATATAACCCCACATCGTGCTACGCTCCACATCCGTCGAGGCCCTACCTACGCCCTCCTCGAAGATGGCTATGGCACCCTCATGGTCGCCATCCTCGCTACGCAGGAAGCCCGCGAAGCTAAGGAGCTCGAAGGAGTCGGGAAAGCGCAGTAAGCCCTCCTCGATATCCGACGTGAGCAATGCTCTCTCCTTAAGATGGTGCTCCAACTGTAAAACCGAGATATAATTTTCGGCCGTCGCTGTCGTGTCGTGCAGATGCCCGCGCATATACTCCAAAGCTAACGGGTATTCGCCTCCAGCAATAAGATGTGAGGCATAGGCCTCGACAACCTTGGGTTGGTTCGGATAGTCGATGGCAAGGCCCCTGATTATTGCTCCTAAGCGCAGGTAATTCTTGCCATAGAAGGCGATGTTTGAGGTGTGTATAGCGAGG
Source organism: Alistipes sp. (assembly GCA_017501625.1). GTDB lineage: Bacteria > Bacteroidota > Bacteroidia > Bacteroidales > Rikenellaceae > Alistipes. The sequence continues at coordinate 15,985 of JAFVWO010000016.1, read as the reverse complement.
CGGCGCAGCTTATCCTCGATAGCCAAGTTGGCGTTGCGTAGAAGTCGCTCCTCGTAGTCGAGCATACGTCGCTCGTCGCCCTTCGAGTAGTAATAGTCTGCTATAAGTGTCGTCGTAGCCACATTTGTGGTGTCGAGCCTGAAGGCCTCGTCGAGCGTTACGCGAGCCATGGAGTCGCGCCCCGCAGCATCATAGGCCATGGCTAACGACGTGCGCACCTGACCATCGTAGGGGTGCTCCTCAACACGTCGTCGTCCCGCCTCGATAGCACGGTCGTACTGACGTGTGTCGAGAAGCAACTGTTGCTGTATCTCCGCGAGATAGGAGTTGTAGCCCACACGTCGTTCTGCCGTGTCGAGGATGGCAATGGCCGAGTAGGGCATGCCCGATGAGCCATATAGAATGGCCAAGGCGTGGTAGGGCTGTAAACTCTTGGGGTCGAGGCGCATAAGGCGACGAAATATCGGTATGGCACGTGTATATTGGCGCTTAGCCACAAGTTGTGTGGCGTAGTTCTCCGTATACCACTTATTTGTGCTGTCTGCCGCGAAGGCACGGTAGGCATGGCGTAGTGCCTGCGCATTGTTCTCCACACGGCTGAGGTAGTAGTGTGCCGGTGCATACGTCGTATCACGCTCTATAATCTCGTGCCATATACGACATGCCGCGACACTATCGCGATGAATGGCGAGGAGCTTAATAGCCTCGCTATGTCGGTAGGTGTTACTCGACGTATCGGCCACGATGAAAGAATTGGCATCTTGTTCCACGGCCGAAGGCTCTTCGGCAGAGGCAGATGCCATAAACGCGAACCATAGGATGGTTACGATGAGTATGTCCCTAAAGCCACTCACTCAGACGATATACTATTGTAAAGGCTTGGGCTGCCTTGCATGGTAGCCCTCAGCCTCGTTATAATGCGCTCTCAAATTGGTTAAGGAAGCGCACGTCGTTCTCGAAGTAAAGACGAAGGTCGCCAACGCCATACTTGAGCATAGCGATACGCTCAATACCCATACCAAAAGCAAAGCCTGAGAACTCCTTAGGGTCGATATTGTTAGCCTCCAACACATTGGGGTCGACCATACCGCAACCCATAATCTCCAACCAGCCGGTACCCTTACATACACCGCAGCCCTTGCCACCGCATATCGAGCATGACACATCGACCTCGGCAGAAGGCTCCGTGAAGGGGAAGTACGAGGGTCGCATGCGTATCTGAGCCTGCTCGCCGAAGAGCTCCTTGGCGAAGTATAGGAGCGACTGCTTCATGTCGGCAAACGACACATTACGGTCGATATACAAACCCTCAATCTGGTGGAATATGCAGTGTGCGCGATACGATATTGCCTCGTTACGGAACACACGACCCGGACATATCACACGAATAGGGGGTTTCTGTCGCTCCATCGTGCGCACCTGAATAGACGATGTGTGCGTGCGAAGCACCACATCGGGATTGCTCTCGATGAAGAAAGTATCCTGCATATCGCGTGCCGGATGCTCGGGCGGGAAGTTCAATGCCGAGAAAACATGCCAGTCGTCCTCAATCTCAGGGCCATCGGCCACGGTATATCCGAGACGCGAGAAGATGCCTACAATCTCATTCTTAACGATAGAAATAGGGTGGCGCGAGCCTACAGCCTCAGCGCTTCCCGGACGTGTCATATCGTCAATCTTTGCCGCATTCATCGCAGCAGCATTTCCAATCTCCTCCTTCAGCGCGTTTATACGCTCCGTAGCCACAGTCTTAAGGTGATTAAGGCGCTGGCCGAGCTCGCGCTTCTCGGTATTAGGCACACTCTTGAACTCCTCCATGAGGGCTCCAAGAGCACCCTTCTTGCCAAGAATCTTGATGCGGAAGGCCTCAACATCGGCTGCTGTCTTAGGAGCGAAGGCCTCGATTTCGGCCAAAAGTTCTTCGATTTTGTTGATCATATATCTTTTTCTGTTGTTTATGTCGCACTAATGTACTATATTTGCCTACAGTGATGTTATTTAATAAAACATACCATAGAACGTACAAAGTTACTAATATTTTCGCAAATGAAAAGATTTTCCTCTATAATAATCACCATTTTGCTACTCGTCGCGCAGGAGGCCATGTCGCAGAGCGTCGGCGTGGTGATGAGTGGTGGCGGAGCCAAGGGTCTGTATCATATCGGTGTGCTTAGAGCCTTAGAGGAGAATGGCATACCCATAGACTACGTCGCCGGCACATCCATGGGCTCGATTGTAGGTGGCATGTATGCCGCAGGATACACCATCGAGGAGATGGAGGCATTGGCACTCTCGGGCGACTTGGATAGGTGGGTTAGTGGAGGCATCGACGACAAGTATAAATACTTCTACATGCAGCGCGACCGCATTAGCAACATGATAACGCTCCCCATAGGCCCGGATAGCAGGGATGAGGAGTCGGGGCGTAGACGTGTAATCCTCCCGGGCTCGATAGTCAGCTCCGCAGAGATAGACCTCGTGCTCAACTCCCTCTTTGCACAGGCATCGTCTGCCGCCAAGGGCGACTTCAACAACCTTATGATACCCTTCCGTTGCATGGCTACAGATATGGTTGAGCATCGTGCCGTGGAGCTCTCGAGTGGCGACCTCGCCTTGGCAATACGCGCCTCTATGGCGCTACCCGTCGCCTTCCCTCCCGTGGAGATTGACTCGGTGCTCATGTGCGACGGCGGTTGCTACGATAACTTCCCGTGGCGCTCGCTGGAGGATAACTTCCATCCCGATATTCTCATCGGAGCATGTTGTGTCGACATCAAGCCTAAGAGCCTGAAAAACAGCTCTGTCGTTGATCAGTTAATGTCGCTCATAACCAAGCCTACGGACTTCGACATGCCCGCAGATCGCTCCGTGCTCATACAACGTGCTGTGGATGCTTCGACCCTCGACTTTAAGCATGCCGCAGAGATTATGGCTGCGGGATATAACGATGCCTTGGATGCCATGCCCGAGATTAAGGCGATGGTGGCGCGTAGGGTGACAACCGAGGAGTACGACCGACGACGACGTGAGTTTATCGCCCGCTTTCCAAAGCCGCTTATGGGCGAGATAGAGATTCTCGGCCTCAACGACAACCAGACTCGCATAGCCCATGACATGATGTATATAGGCCACAACAAGGCTAAAGATACTCTCCCGCTCACAGGCGATGAGGTGTCGGACAACTACCTTACAATGCTGGCAAACGTGCCCGTGAAGAGCGATTTTCCGGTATTTAGGTATAACGACAACACCGAGCGCTTCGACATTACGCTGCCGCTCAGCGTGAAGCCCAATTTCGATATAGCCATAGGCGGTAACATATCCTCTACAGCCTTCAACCAAGCATACATAGGCTTGGAGTATGGCTGGTGGAGTAGGGTAGGGCAGACCTTCAACCTCGACATACTGCTCGGCCCGGTATACACCATGGCACGACTCAAAGGGCGCACAACGCTCATCCACGATGCTCCAATATACTTCGACTACTCGTATAACTTCAATATTCACAATACGTTGAAGGGTAATTTCGGCAATCTCACTCAGGTAGATAACGCCGAGCAGATGCGCATGATGGAGAACTTCCTATCCTTCTCCGTGGGCTCGGCCATCAAGCGCAAAGCTGTTGCCGACCTCACCATCAATGGTGGCCGCAATAGCTATAGTTACGAGATGGCGGGGTATCCCAAGCGCCAGTATACACACTTTTCGTTTCTCTCAACAGGCATTTCGCTGGAACGCACATCACTGAATAAGCCCCTCTTCCCCACATTGGGTTCACACCTTATGGCTTCGGGCATATATGTCTACGGCCTCGACGAGCGCGACTCACGCGCCGGTGTCATCAACCCCGAGCCCGAGGATCGCTTCAGTCGCATACGTCAGTGGTGGGGAGCTAAGGTTATGTGGGAGCAATATTTCGACATCACATCAAGTGGTGTGCTATCGTGTGGCTACGCCATAGAGGGTGTATATACCAATCACCCCTCCTTCGATTCACGCGAGGCTACGTTGCTGTCATCGCCACAATATGCACCCCTCTTGCACTCGCGCATGATATATATGCCGGAGTTTCGCGCCAATCGTTATCTCGGCATAGGTCTTATGCCCACGGTGCGTATCATCGACAACCTATATGCTCGCGTAAGTGTCTACGCCATGTTGCGCGATAAGTTTGCCGGTGAATATGTACACTACATGTCCGACCTCTCGGTTATATACCACACGCCCATAGGCCCCGTAAGCCTCGCTCTTACGAAGTACGACTTTGACAGCTCCAAAAATCTCTATCTCACATTCAATTTTGGATACGCCATCTTTGGGCGCAAGGGACTATTCTTCTAAGCCTGGGGCTGACTAAAAAGTAACTTAGTCAACCCCTGATACTCAAGAGAGTTAATAAAAAGATGTAGTTTTAGGCCTGCGAAGCCCGAAAAAGCGGAGTTTACTTGGCGTAAATGAGCATTTTGAGGGCGAGCGTAACGCAGAAATACACTTTTTATTCACTCTCATCACTCTTTATTTTCGCCACTTAGTTTACCACCTTGCGGTATATCGCAACAGCATTTTCTACAGTTGACCCGTCGCTCACAGGATATGCCGTAAATATCGTACTATCAAATTTCACAACCTTATATGATTGTATCGTAGCACCACCATCGGCAGAATCTATGCTTACAGTGAAGGATGTGTTACCTTTTATACTTGTCGCTATTCTCAGTCCTTCCTGAGAGGTGGTTGTACTAAGGTAGTAATCATCACTATCGATATTGAATTTGAAGGCAAATGTACCATCGCTTTTACCCTTCTCAAGGGTAAGTATCAGCGCACCGCTATCCGCTATATCGTATATAGCATCGCCACTCTTTACTATATTCACTACGTTGTAATATTCATTGGAATTGACATTCGTATTATGAGGATGTCCCATAGCCTTATCCGCATTAAGAGCAACGATGATAACCTCATCTCCAACGGTAAGTGTAGAACTATCCTTCACAATCTCCCACTTCTCGCTTTTCACAGCACTCGACATATCTACACCAAAGCGTGTAACCATGCCCGCAGCAAAGATTAGCGACCTATCCTCGGGAACAACACCACTCTTAACGTAGCTATTCTCGGTGGTGGTAACGGTGACTGTATATTTATCACCTGCCACGAGGGTTGTAGGCAGAAGTGTGAAATATACCTCATTCTGAGAGGTTGTCATGACACTAACGCTGCTCTCTCCCTCCACCACGGTAAAGTTATGAGGCTCTGCGAGGTCTGCGCTTATTGTTCCTGCAATATCTTTACCCTCGGCCGAGAATTTGACACTTATAACCTCCTCGTCGGCAGCTATGTTAAGCCCTACGATGGACATCTTAACAACGGCAGCCAAGCGTGTAAATTGCAACATCTGCGCAGTGGTAGGCTGTGCATCCTTCTCCACAACCTTAGACACCATAAGGTCAGCCGTGGGGTCATACGACTCCGCTGCCATAGTTTGATTTACAGGAAGTCGTAGTTTCACCGCAGATATATCCTCGGCCTCAACAAATCCGCTCTCAGGGTATATGGTAGCATACCTATAGAGATCCTTACCCTTATTAAGGTTAAATGTTGCCGTGATATTTGCCTTACCATCCACATTTGCATATACTACCGATGTTGCCTCCGCAAGTTTATCTGTCTGCTCAAGCACAACAAACTTTTCATCCTCATCCCAACTAAAGCGTGGGGTATCACCCGATGTATCTACCGTTGTGCGTGTGGCTTCGGGCTCGGCAACGAAGGTTATAGTAACTTCATCTGTCGTTGTGTTATACTCGTTAACATCCTTTTGACAAGCAACAAGAACAACAACCAAAGCTAAGGTCAATATATTTACAACATGCTTCATCATAGACAAACTCTTTTTTTAGAAGTAAAAACCATCGTTACCATAGTCTATATATCCGGCCTGCTGACCCGCCTCACCATAGTCGCCATACTCACTCATGTTGTAGCCATTTTCCACCTCTACTTCCTCAACACGAAGCAATGGCTCCACGTAATAGGTATCCTTCATTTAACTTGGTTTATTAGTTTAAATTTATGTAAATGATTGCATCTCAATAAGGTGAGCATATATACCTCCCTTGTCGAGAAGTTCCTGATGTGTACCCTCCTCGGCAACACGTCCTTGGTCGATAACGTATATGCGGTCGGCATTGTATATAGTACTTAGGCGGTGAGCTATGACTATAGATGTGCGACCCTCAAGGAGTTTTGTAAGCGCCTCCTGAACGAGCTTCTCGCTCTCGGTATCGAGTGCCGATGTAGCCTCGTCGAGGATAAGAATCTCGGGGTTCTTAAGCACAGCACGTGCTATGCTCAATCTCTGACGCTGACCTCCCGAGAGTTTTGTGCCACGGTCACCTATGTTTGTATCGTACCCCTCGGGGCTCTCCATGATAAAGCCGTGAGCATTTGCCACCTTCGAGGCCTCAACAACCTCCTCGTGTGTAGCTGTAGGACGACCCATGAGGATGTTTCCCTCGATGCTATCGTTAAAGAGCACCGTCTCCTGCGATACTATACTCATCTTACTACGCAAAGACTCCTGCTTATATTCGCTCACGGGGATACCATCGAAGAGCACCTCTCCCGCCGTGACATCATAGAAGCGTGGTACAAGCTCGCTGAGCGTCGACTTACCACCTCCCGAGGCTCCTACAAGAGCTATGGTCTCACCCTTGCGTATCTTTATATTCACGTTGTTTATCACCTCCCTGTCACCATCATACGAGAAGTGTACGTTGCGTAATTCTATGCTCTCCTTAAGACCCTCAAAATCCTTAGCATCGGGCTTATCCTCAATGCTACTCTTAGCATCAATGATGGTAAATATACGCTCACCGGCAGCAACACCCTGATTGATATTGGCAAACTGGTCTATAAATGAACGCAGCGGGCGCGTAATCTGCGAGAAGGCTGCTATGAAGGCTATGAAACCTGCTCCCGTGACCATACCTCCATCCACGAGCGTACCACCAAAGACAAGTATCACAGCTACGGCCGTGATGCCAAGAAACTCACTCATGGGCGATGCCAACTGCTGACGACGAGCCATGGATATGAGTATGCGCGAGAGATCGGCATTTATCTTCTTGAACTTATTGCCTATAAACGTCGTGGCGTTATAACCCTTCACTATCTTCATTCCCGAGAGTGTCTCGTCGAGCACCGATACCATATCGCCCATACGCTCCTGACCTCGCTTTGCGGGGTGGCGCAGGCGCTTAACGATGCTACCTATGACGATACCTACGATGGGGAGGAAGATAACGGCAAAGAGTGACAGCTGCCACGATATGCCTATCATAAGCGTGAGATAACCAATGATAAGGAAGGGGTCGCGGAAGGCTACCTGAAGAGTGTTTGTAATACAGAACTGCACGACCATCACGTCCTGCGTAATCTTTGACATTATATCTCCCTTACGCTGGTCGCTGAAGTAACCCACGTTCATATCTATGACGTGAGTGAACATCTCGTCACGCATGCGCTGCACTGTGTTTATACGAAGGCTCTCTACGGTCATTGCCGCAGCGTAACGGAAGAGGTTGCTAAAGAGGTTCATACACACCGTAACACCACCCAACAGAGCCAAGAAGCGTACATTTGTGAAATCCTCGCCGAAGCACAGCGTGTAGATATACGACAATATATCATTAAAACCCTGCTGGTTTAGCTCTATAGCGGGAAAAGTGTAGATAGGCTCGAACTGAAAGCCCCCATCCGAGGCAAACATAGCGTTGAGGATGGGTATTATCATCGCATAGTTGAACGTGTTAAACACGGCATGCAACGCAGCAAACACAAAGTAGGGTATAGTGTATCGGCTTAGAGGCCTCGCAAAGTTGAGTAATCGAAAATATGTCTTTATCATATACGTTGTATTAACATTCTACAATCTACCCTCGGCAGCGTACTCCTTAATAGATTTCTCGAAGTGTTTAAGTGTCTCCTCCATCGTCATGAACGACTTACCTCCGGCAGCATTCTTATGTCCACCGCCATTAAAGTAGCGCTGAGCAAAGATGTTGACATCGATGTCGGCACGCGAGCGCAGCGACACTCTTATAAAGTCGGTATGCTCGGTAAACATCGCCGAGAGCTTCATCTTCTTTATCGTCAGCGGATAGTTCACAAAACCCTCGGAGTCGCCCTGTTGGAACCAGAAGCGCCGCAACTCATCCGCCGTGAGCGACATGTGAGCAACAGAGCCGTTATGAAATATCTTCATCTTACGGTTTATGACATATCCGAACAGACGGGCACGACCCTCGGTAAACGAGTTATAGACGTTGTTATGTATATCGGGAATAGATATTCCTGTCGCAGCAAGGATAGATACCATACGGAACACATCGGGTGTGACGCTCGAAAAGGCAAAATTGCCCGTGTCGGTCATCATACCTACGAAGATATTTTCAGCCATACTGCTCGAAATATTCTCCACACCGTAAAGCTGCTCTATGATGAGGGCCACGAGATAACATGTACTCGATGCCTGAGGATATGACAACATCAGGTCGAAATCCTCCGAAGGATCGAGATGGTGGTCTATAAGTATGCGCTTAGTCTGTTGATTTTCATCTATAAGGTCGCTAAGGCCATCCAAACGCGACATCGTATGGAAGTCGAGGCAGAAGATAAGCGAGGCACTCTTCACAGCCTCTGAGGCACGCCCCTTATTATCACTCTTATATATTACCACACTCTCACATCCGGGCATAAAATCCAAGTAGTAGGGGTACTTGTTAGGGAGTATACATGTAACCTTATGACCTCTCTTCTCCAAAATCTCAGCCCATGCCAACGACGAACCCAAGGCGTCGCCATCGGGATTTGTGTGTGACAAAATCACTATACGCTGCGGCGTTGATAGATATCTTTCGAGCTCTTCGAGCCTATTTCTTGCTATCTGCATAATTACCGGTGTTATGCTAAAACATCGCAAATATACAAAAAATAGGTGTAACATGCTAATATTATGTAAATTTTAACCAATAAACCAAACACATAGCCCATTTATCCATTTTGCATGATAAAATATATCTCACCCTTCGTTACGGTTGCCTCCCTCCGAACTCAACTTGTCAACAATTGTTTTTTATTTTTTTATACTTATATTAATAATTAATAAAATCATAATAATAATAAACCCTGTCGAAAGTGTTAACAATTGTTTTTCCCAATTTTTATTAACAATAATCTGATATAATTTATAATTAAAAAATGATATAAATATTTATAAATTAGTATTATATAGAAATAATAAACATTATAAACAATATGATGTTAACATATTAACTCTATATAATTATCAACATACACGGTTTGTAACGATGTAAAAAGAGGTTGAAAAGATATTGAATAAAATATATCCTTTTTATTTGGAAAAGAGAAACGGCCGTATATACAACGGCCGTAACTACAATGCAAATTATTTTATAAAAAGTTTTTCTACTACTTTTCAACTCCATTATTAACACTCTACAGGGAGTTTGTCAACAATCTTTTCGGCAATATCGGCATAATACTCCTCAACCCTCGGGTCGAAGCCTCCGGCAGGCCGCCCCGTATCACTACCCTCCATAATAGATTGAATGATAGGTACTTGTCCGAGAAGTTCGATGCCCGCTTCCTCGGCATACTGCTTAGCACCTCCCTTACCAAAGAGGTAGTAGCGATTGTTGGGCAACTCCTCGGGAGTAAACCATGCCATATTCTCGACAACGCCCAACACAGGGATATTTACCGCCTCGTGGCGGAACATCTCCACGCCGCGCACAACATCGGCAACAGCCACCTGCTGAGGTGTAGAGACGATGACAGCACCCGAAATCTTGAGTTCGTTGATGATTGATAGGTGTATGTCGCCCGTGCCCGGGGGAAGGTCCACCAGCAGGTAGTCGAGCTTACCCCAGCGTGTCTGGTGTGTGAGCTGGTGTAGGGCATTTACAGCCATACCTCCGCGCCACATAAGAGCATCCGTAGGGCGTATAAAGAAGCCTATAGACATAATCTTGATACCGAGAGCCTGTGCCGGAATGATAAAGTCGTTACCATCCTCATCGCGCTCGGCCTCGGGTATATATCCCTCAACGCCAAACATCTTTGTTTGCGACGGACCATATATATCGGCATCGAGTATACCCACATTATATCCCCTCTGGCGTAGTGCCACGGCGAGGTTGGCAGTGACTGTAGATTTTCCAACGCCACCCTTACCCGAGGCTATAGCCACAACATGACATATATCCGTTGTTGTGGTTATGTTCTCCTTACGTCGAGGTTTGGGAGCAGCCTCGCGGATTATTACCATCGTCTGGTTCTCGGGATAGCGCTCCGCCATGAGAGCCTCCACCTGATGTTTAATCTTCTGTGCAAAGGGGTCGCGTGCCTTCTGAAAACGCAAGGTTATGGCTATAGAGCCATCCTCGCCTCTGTCGGCACGATCAACAAAACCGCTATCTACGATATTGCTACCCGTCTCGGGGTGCATAATTTCACGTAGTAGTACCTCTAATTCTTCGTTCATCGTATGCTTTGTTATAGATTTATCTTTATATCTCCGGGCACAAGGGCCTGAATACCGCTATTCTTCATGATTACGGGGCTCTCTCTGAGCACCTCACGTATGATGTCGCCATGGATGGTGTAGTCCATGCCCCACGACTTGGCGTAGAGCATACCCATGCTGTCCAACCACTCCTCGAAGGGCGTTAGTGGCGCTGTAAACTCGTAGAGAGCGTAGTCACCCTTAAGGTCGGCGAGCTCTACAGCCTTGCCTATAGCCTCATTGAAGCCACCAAGGGCATCTACAAGGCCGTGCTCCAATGCCTCTGTTCCGCTCCACACTCTGCCCTCAGCGATGTTCAACACATCCTTAAGCGGAAGGTTGCGCCCCTCGGCAACATGGCTTGTGAATGTGGCATATACGCGGTCTATGCTTCGCTCCAACGATTTACGCTCCTTGGGCGTAAGTTCGCGCATCATATTCATGCCTCCTGCTGCGGGCGATGTCGCTGCCGTATCGAAGGTTATGCCGAGCTTATTCTTGAATGTATTTTCGAGGTTGAAGAGGACACCGAAGACACCTATCGAGCCTGTGAGCGTGAGTCTGTCGGCTATGATGTAGTCGGCGGGTGCTGAAATGTAGTAACCGCCACTTGCCGCCATCGAGCCCATAGATACCACTACGGGTTTCACCTCTTGGAGGAGCTCCATTTCGCGCCATGCTACCTCCGAGGCTAAGGCAGAGCCTCCGGGCGAGTTTACGCGCACTACCACAGCCTTTGTCTCCTTGCTTAGGCGTGCTTGGCGTAGCTCCTCGGCAAGACGTGTGCCGAAGACGCTGCCATCCATGTACATGTTGCCATCGACAATCTCGCCATCGGCATAAATTATAGCTACAAGAGACTTTCCCGAAGCCTTTACCATCGTATCATCACCTACCGTGGCGCGTAGCGGTGCGACATTCACCATTGCCACATACTCACCGAGTGTTATCGTCGAGTGTAGTCCCATGTCGTTGCGCTTTACGCCATAGCTGTCGTAGAGTGCGAAGAGCTCATCTTCGTAGGCTATGGCATCTATAAGATGGGCATTGAGAGCATCTTCGGGGAGTGTTATGGCGAGCTCTGCGGCATAACGCTTAAGATTTTCTACCTCTATGCCACGCGATGCTGCCACATCCTCGCAGATGGTGTTCCACATCGCATCTACGAGGCTCTGCATCTGCATGCGGTTAGCCTCCGACATCTTGGTGAGTATAAATGGCTCCACGCCGCTCTTGTACTTACAATCTGTCGGACGGAATACCTCAACCTCTACGTCGAGCTTGTTGAGCAGCCCCTTGTAGAACATCGACGATAGCCCCAAGCCACTCCACTCCAACGAGCCCTCGGGGTTGAGCATCACCTCGTTGGCAACGCTGGCGAGGTAATATTCGCCCTGTGTGTAGCTGTCGTCATATGCCACGACAAACTTACCCGATAGCTTGAAGCGCTCTAATGCTGCGCGTAGCTCCTCTACATTTGCGGCCTCGAGGATTCCCGCACCGTCAATCTTTATACATATACCCTTGATGTTGTCGTCTATGGCAGCCTTCTCTATCGCTGCGAGAGCCTCTATCATAGTTATTGGCGCATAGAACTCCATGCTTGAGGGGTCGAAGGTGCCTAATGGCGATAGTAGTGGCGCATCGACAATATCCTCAGCGAGGTCTATGTATAACACCGATTGTGAGGGTATTGTTGGTTGCTCCGTCTCGAACAACGAGGCTATGCCACCTATCGAGCTTATGACGAATAGGATAAATACGACAACCCCCAAGGCCGTTGCCAAGAGCGATGCGCTAAAAGATTTCCAGAAGTTCATATTTCTAAATTTTTAATATGTTTACATCAATAAGAGGTAATGACAGCCCACTTTTTACGAGCTCCATGGGTGTGCCGCGTAATAGCAGTAGGACCATCGTTACGATTGCAAAGATACTAAAAAAGTTGTGAGACTGCAACACGTACTCTTTTAGGGATACTATATTTCGACCTAATTTATTTATCATAAGTTTCGTACCCCACCAATATATAAATGGGGCCGACCATCGGTCAACCCCATTTATCATGAGCAAACTATTTGCTGCAAAGACTATCTCTTCAACAAGATGCTCTTTTTCTTAGACATAGCCATTGAAGCCTGTGATGTTGCAGGAGCCTCGTATTGTTTACCGGTAATTGTACCTATGATATTGTTACCGGCATCGTCGTAGCAGTCGATAGTTACCTTATAGCCTTCGTTATAGACCTCTATCGTGACATTACCCTCTACAAGAGGAGCCATATCTACAATATCACCATTTGATGCATCAACGTACCATGAGCCTACTAAGTTTCCATTCGAAAGGGTTCCGGGATAAATCGTATACTCCTCCAACGAACTATCGACAACATAGCTTGAAGCAAATGCCGAGCCAGCCGCCGCCACAAGGTCAAACGTAAAATATGTACCTGTATAAGTATCCAAATCCTCGCAAATGGTTAATACGTAGTTGTCTGTTCCATTTCCGTAAAAGTCTCCATAGTAATCAAGCACATATTCGGCATTAGGTACATCGAACACAAAGGTGCCCACAATCGTAGAGAGTACAGGAGCCTCGTATGAGAGGTGGAAAATCTCCTCCTCGCCATTTATAGCAAATTGGATGGTATAAGTACCAATCTGGTCAACGATGATATTACCACCGTTGTATTTAGCAGGAAGCACAACATCAACGGGAGCATATATCGAGTCGCCATCAGCGGGGGTGTAACCATAGTTTATATCCCAAGCGCCATCAGCGCGAATCTTGAACTCGTTGCCAAAATTATCAAGAGAGTCTACTACGAATGTAGCCATTGCAACACCGTCGGTAATCGTCATGGGTATATCCTCAGACCAATTGTTAAAGCCGCCAATAACGCCCCATGTGTGCTCCTCGAGAACAACAACGGGCTCCTCTGTAGGCTCATAAACGGGAGGCTCAACCTCATAGCCATTCACCGTTGCCAACCACCTGCCGTTTTCATCCTGCGTGGTGAGTACGACAAATACAGCATCTGTCGAATCAAACGTAATGCTAAGGTCTACCGTCTGTCCCACGCCATCGTTTACGATAAAGCCTATGGTTGAGCCCAAAAGCTCCATGGGCGCTCTCCACATGTAGTATGGCATGCCATTAACCTCTGTTGCTTCAAGAGCAACACCGGGCCATGTACCGCCTGTGTAGTTGATGGCGGTATCTGTCAAGTCCCACGCCCAAGCATTGCAATTAGCCCAGCCTGCAGCTGTAACATCTACAAAGACGTTGATAAAGTCGTATGAAGGCAAAGAGCTTCCCGGCAACACAACCTTGAAGAGGCCGCTTGTGTTGGCATAGTAGCCACTACCCTCTGAATCAAAAATACCTAATCCGTTCATGGGGAATGAGATAACACCATTATTTAGTGTGCCATAACTATCCTGAGTAGAGGCAATATACATATCTCCGTATATATCTCCAAAATTTTCTATTGCGAAGCCTGCGTACTGGTACGGGATAAATACGGCATCGGGGTTTGTTGCATCAATCTCGATGTATACATCCTCCGCTGCGAAGGTCATATCGCTTGGTATGCCGCCTAAGAAAATCGCAACATTCTCCTTGCTGAAGGGGTTAAGCATACGATAGTAGCCCGGGCGTGTTGTGCTCTCCTCGATGGTAACATTGGCACAGTTGCCGGCAGGAACACCATATGCCCAAGATATGAAGTCCTCGTAGAATTCGCCCTCGCCTAAGACGTTCCACTCTTCTTCATCATCGTTGTCGCCGCCACTTGCAGTACCATTGCCGTAGAAGTCTACATAGCCGCCTACGGGACATACCGAGGTGTTAACAACCTCCCACTTGTTGTCGTCGTTCAATGCGCTCACGATAACAAGGACCTCCATGTTGTCAATATTCCAACTGCTGTCAGTCACCTCCAACTCAAAGCCTTTTGTTGCCGTAGCACCTGCCTTGACAACACCTACAGACTCACCCTGAATGTTGTATTTGTCATACGAGCCGGCGATATTACGCAATGCGTGGTTGTAGATGCACTGCTCGGGCTTCGTTGCACCTGCCTGATTGGGGCTGTAGATGTCGTTTTCGAGCAACCATGCTGTCACCTTATACTCCTGCTCTACGGCAGCCTTAATACCTGCTGATACATATATAACATCCGTATCTGCCTCTGTTGCAATCGAAATACCGGCCTCAGCTCCATCCTCATTAAGGTAGTTGTTAAATACATCTATCATCTCCGTAGAGAACTGACTTTCAGGAATACCACCAACAATCTCCGTAGTAGCGTAGAAGTTAACATCAAGGGTAGGGAAGGCAGTTACATTATAGAAATTATCAACAACCTTTGCGGCATCTGAGTATGCAGGGTCGCCGTTGACAGCAAAACTTCCACCGTGGCACTCAACAAGAACGTAGTTGTCGTTATACTCGGGATAATTCTTCTCGAAAGAGATAAGGTTGCTTCTCATAATAGGGCAGTAGCCGCAGTATACGCCTGTCTGCTTTACAAGGAGAAGGCTGTGGGTGAACGATGTGCTATCTGGATAGATATCCTCGGGAAGTTCGGGGCCTTCATATGCTGCAGCCTCCTGCATAACCTCGAAGCCCTCGATATAGTGACCATCCTTGCTATATATATCTACCCATGTCCAACGCGCAGATTCGTAGGGGTTTGCGGTGTAGTTAAACACAAGAGTCTCGTCGCGCATCTCGGCACGTGTATCGGCCATAGTGAGCCAATCTTCTTCGATTACCACCCTGCAACCATTAAGGTCGATATTGGTCTTAAACTCTACCGTCAGCGTGCCTGCCTCGCCACCTACAGTATAGAGGTTGTCGATGCCAACCACCTTGCCTGCCTCAAACTTAATCGACTTCATCGTCACGCTACCCATACCTGTTGTTACGATAACGACAACCTTGCCGTCACCTTCGCCCGCAGTAATATTAATCTTACCTGTCGTAGCGCTCTCCGCAACGGCCATAGCCGACCAATATGAGCCACTGGCGAAGCTCTCAACCAAAGTCTCGTCGTCGCCACCCATAACAGTGTAGCTAATCTCAAACTCCTGTTCCTCGTAGTATACCATATCTTCATCTACGCCCTCAAACGTAATCTCGGGCTTAGCGTAGAACTTAATAGTAAACGAAGTGCCATCGAGCATTGTGAATGTCACGCTGTCGGTGCCAACATCCACCTTAGAGAAGATAGAGTCGGCGCCTGTGCCGCCATTACCGCTTGTAGCACGGCCAAGCTGTGTCCATGTCTTACCCTCGTCGTAAGATACATACCAGTAGTCGCCCTCAATCTTGAGCTGAGGAGTGATACCATCCTTGCCATCCTGACCGTTTGTACCATCCTTGCCATTT
>JAFVWO010000015.1 GCA_017501625.1 Alistipes sp. | reverse complement strand
TGGATAAGTTTATGAGCCGTTACGCAAAGCGCTACGATAAGAAGAACAAGTAATATGCTTGTTACTCCCCAAGTTGAGAGGATTGGTTTTCCCAATCCTCTTTTTTTTGTCACGCAGCCCGCGGTGTGTGGCAGCCAAAAAAAACAAAAAGCGGCAACCTTTCGATTGCCGCCTTGTGACTCCGACAGGATTCAAACCTGTAACCGCTTGATCCGTAGTCAAGTACTCTATTCAGTTGAGCTACGGAGCCATTCCTTTGCTTTTGCGAGTGCAAATGTACGACAAATATTTTTCATGTGCAAATAATTTTGCGAAAAAATTACAAAAAAAAGCGACGACCGAAGTCGTCGCTGTCGCTTTGTGTTGCTAATCAGTGCATTACTTGATATGCTCCGCAAGAATCTTTTCTATATCCTCACCGCGAAGATTCTTAGCTACGAGCTTGCCATCGGGAGAGTAGAGGAAGTTGGCGGGGATGGCATTCACGTTGAGGTGCTCGGCAACGCTCCACGCACCCTCGGCATCCGTACCCCACACATTTACCCATGTCATGTTGTTGTCCGCGAGGAACTGCTTCCACTTATCCTCCGTGCCATTGCGGTCGAAAGATACGCCATAAATCTCAAAGCCCTTAGGTGCGAACTTCTCGTATGCTGCAACAAGGTAGGGTATCTCGCCGCGGCAGGGACCGCACCATGTAGCCCAGAAGTCTACGAGCACCCACTTGCCACTCTTGCACAACTCGGCAACGCTGACCATCTCGCCCTCGGTGTTGGGAAGAACGATGTCCTGAAGGTCGGCGCCGATAGTTGTATTCTTGATGTTGGTAATCTGCTCGGCATAGCTCTCATATATGGGCTGATTGGCGAGGCTCTTATCGAGAGAGTTGAAGAGCTCGACAAAGTGCTCGTCGAGAGAGCCTACCATGGTGTAGTAGCGCAGGAAGTGTAGGCCGCAGAGGTTGTCGCGATTGGCGGCTACGACCTCGTCAACGAGGGCGATGATGTCCTGCTCGGTGGCATCCTCGCGCATGAATATCTCGCTGAGGCGCTCCTCGGCAGCCTCGATGCTCTCCTGTGTCTTAGAGCCCTCAATGTCGAAGTCGTAGGCCTCCTCGTTGAAGTCTATGGTTATGTCGTTATCCTCGACAACGAAGAGTACCACGTTGTTGCCATCGACGTTGAGCAGTACGAAGTTGTCGCCCGCAAGCTCCACCTCGGTGCTGAAGCACATATCCTTGTCGAGTGTTGTCGTGGCAATGGTATCCTCACCCTCGCCATAGATGCTTAGCGCCACGGTGTTACCCTCCGCGAAGGGTGTGCCGTTAAGGTCGCCCGTGATTGTTATCTTCTTCGTGGCATTGCCATTAGCGCAGCCAACCATAAGCGCTACAGCGCCTATCAATGTCATTATTCTGTTCATAGTTTCAAGGTTTTATGTTAATCTATTTAAATTTTATGCGTTCAGGGTTGGACTTAGCAAACGTCTCCCACGATGAGCTGCCACGTCGCGACTTGCTATCGCCACCTAAGCCCTTGCGGTGCTCACCCGCAGTGGCGCGTGTGAGTACGTTGGAGGTGGTGAACCAATGGCATAGTGCCACAGCCATGCCATCCGTAGCATCGAGCTTGCGCGGCTTGTAGTCGGTGCCGAGGATTGAGTTTATCATCACTGCCACCTGCTCCTTCGAGGCTAATCCACGCCCTGTTATTGCCTGCTTTATGCGTGATGGGGCATACTCGGCAATCGTGGCGCTCTCCGAGGCGCTTAGCACCGCAGCTATGGCCACACCCTGTGCTCTGCCGAGCTTCAACATAGACTGAACATTCTCACCAAAGAAGGGTGACTCGAAGGCCACCTCCGTGGGACGATACTCTGTCGTGAGGCTCTGCACACGCTCGAAGATGTAGCGCAATTTTTGGTGCGCATCCTTAATCTTGTGCAGGTCGACCTCGCCCATGACCAACGCCTCGGGCTTGCCATCGCGAATCTCGATGACACCATAACCCATGTAGTTGGTTCCGGGGTCTATGCCCATTATGCGCACGGTGTTACTCACCCTGCTCCTCGAGTTTTGTTAGGCGCTTCTCCATCTCGCGCACCATCTGTGCCATATCGGGCAGTTGGCGGAAGATGGCAAACGAGCGGTGGTACTGCATGCCGGGGAGTGCGGGGTAGCCAAAGCGTATCTCGTCGTCGCCCACATTCTTGTCTATGCCCGACTTCGAGCCTAATTTCGCGCGGTTGCCAATGGTTACATGGTCAGCGACACCCACCTGACCTGCCACGAAGCAGTTGGCACCCACCTTTGATGTGCCGGCGATGCCCACCTGTGCCGACATCACCGTGTTTGCACCTACCTCTACGTTGTGGCCTATCTGTATGAGGTTGTCTAACTTCACTCCTGAGCGTATGATTGTAGAGTCGGTCTTTGCTCTGTCGATGCAGCTGTTGGCACCAATCTCCACGTTGTCCTCGATGATTACGTTGCCGAGCTGTGGAATCTTGGCAAAGGTGCCATCCTCCTTGGGTGCGAAGCCAAAGCCATCAGCGCCAAGTACTACGCCGGCGTGTATGATGCAGTTCTTGCCTACTGTCGTTCCCTCGTAAATCTTCACTCCCGGGTATATCTTCGTGCCCTCGCCTATGGTTACGTTGTCGCCCACGTAGCACTGTGGGTATAACTGTACGTTGTCGCCAATCTTTGCTGTCGCCTCGATGACTGTGAAGTCGCCAACGTAACAATTCTCGCCTAAGGTTGCACCCTCGTGTATCGATGCGAGCTGCGATATGCCTGTCTTGCGGGGGCGCGTGGCGTTGTACATCTCAAGGAGGTTGAGCACACACGCTCCGACGTTCTCCACCTTTATGAGTGTTGCCTTCACCTCAGCTTTGGGCTCGAAGGTGGTGTCAACCAGCACGATACTTGCCTCGGTGGTATAAACATACTGCTCGTATTTCTGATTTGTAAGGTAGGCTAATGAGCCGGCCTTGCCGCCGTCGATAGATGACACCGTAGATACGGTGGCGTTCTTGTCTCCGACAATTGTTCCGCCGAGTAAACCGGCAATCATCTCTGCTGTAAACTGCATAGTTGGGTTGTATTACTTTTTTAGTTATTCGTTTTTGGTGTAGTTGTCGAGCTCTATACCCCCGGGCATCAGCGCTGCGACATCGTGATTGAAGGCGCGTAGCTCTCGCACTAACGACGACGATATATGCTCCACCTCGACCGGAGCCATGAGTATCACGGTGCTGAGATCGGGGTATATGTGGCGGTTGGCGCGTTCCATGGTGCGCTCATACTCGAAGTCTGTGCTGTTGCGTACACTGCGTATTATGCTCCGTGCCCCGCAACGTCGAGCCTCGTCGCCCGTGAGCGAAGAGTATACCGTGACCTCGACACGCTCGTTGCCGCGATATACATCCTCGATGAGCCTCTTGCGAGCCTCGGTCGATAACATTCCGCGCTTCTCGGTATTGTGCCCTATGGCTACGACAACCTTGTCGAAGAGGTTGAGAGCCTCGTCGACGATGGCCTTATGACCACGAGTGAAGGGGTCAAACGACCCCGGAAATATAGCTATGCGCTCCATATTACTCACACATAATTCCACAAAGGTACAAAAAAATAATGAAAACCGAAATTATGATAACATGAATATGTATAAATGTATGTAATGTGCCTAAAAATAGCTATGATTGACAGCGTATTAATAATTATATATTCAGTATTAACGTGACGAAACAGAGGACTACATTTGCTACCATCAGTTTTTATGGGCATTGCTTTTAACTATGATTGATGGAGTGTGGTCTGTTGTGTAAAATTGAAAATGTTGCATAATAATTTGTGATTTCGGAAAAAATCCGTACCTTAGCACTATTGTTTGGAGTACAACGACAGAATCTTAAAACCAAATAAACATAAACAAACAAACTATGACTACTAAGTATTCAGGTAAGACTCGTGTTGAGAGCGACCTTCTCGGTGAGATGGAGGTGCCCGTTGAGGCTCTCTACGGCGTGCAGACATTGCGCGGTATCATTAACTTCCCCATCAGCCGCTTCCACCTTTCGGACTATCCGTTGTTCATCAACGGCTTGGCTATGACAAAGCTCGGCGCTGCTGAGGCTAACCACCAGCTCGGACTTCTTACCGATGCTCAGTTTGACGGCATCTCTAAGGCGTGTCTTGAGATTATGGAGGGCAAGCACCACGACCAGTTCCCCTGCGATATGATTCAGGGTGGTGCAGGTACTACTACCAACATGAATGCCAACGAGGTTATCGCCAACCGTGCTCTTCAGATTATGGGTCACGAGGCTGGTGAGTATCAGTATTGCTCGCCCAACGACCACGTAAACTGCTCACAGTCGACTAACGATGCCTACCCCTGTGGTATACACCTCGGCCTCTACGCTACACACAAGGTCTTCATGCAGCACTACGAGGCTCTTATCGAGTCATTCGACAAGAAGGCTAAGGAGTTTGCCCACATCCTTAAGATGGGCCGTACACAGCTTGAGGATGCTGTGCCCATGACTCTGGGTCAGACCTTTGGTGCCTTTGCGCAGATTCTCCGCGAGGAGAAGAAGAACCTTGAGTTTGCAGCTGAGGAGTTCCTCACGGTAAACATGGGTGCTACGGCTATCGGTACGGGTATATGTTCTGAGCCCGAGTACTCGGAGAAGTGCATCGCTGCTCTTCGTAACATCACAGGCTGGGATATAAAGCTCGCCGAGGATCTCGTTGCTGCCACTTCTGACACTACATGCATGGTGGGCTACTCATCGGCACTCCGTCGCGTGGCTGTTAAGCTCAACAAGATTTGTAATGACCTTCGCCTCCTCGGCTCAGGCCCTCGTTGCGGTCTCCACGAGTTCGACCTTCCCGCACGTCAGCCCGGCTCATCTATCATGCCCGGTAAGGTTAACCCCGTTATCCCCGAGGTTATGAACCAGATATGCTACAAGGTTATCGGTAACGATGCATGTGTTGCCATGTGTGCTCAGGAGGCTCAGATGGAGCTCAACGCCATGGAGCCTACTATGGCACAGTGCTGCTTCGAGTCTGCCGAGATTATGATGAACGGCTTCGATACCCTCCGCGTAAACTGCGTCGATGGCATCAAGGCTAATGAGGCACAGTGCCGCAAGTATGTCGAGGATAGCTTCGGCATCGTCACAGCCCTTAACCCCATCATCGGCTATAAAAACTCTACCAAGATTGCCAAGGAGGCTATGGCTACCGGTGGTCGCGTATACGACATCGTCCTCGAGCATGGTATTCTCACCAAGGAGGAGCTTGACACCATCCTTCTCCCCGAGAATATGATTAAGCCGGTGAAGCTTGATATTAAGCCCCGCCGATAATTTTCGATTATAAGGCAGCATCTGCGGCACATCCCTAAAAGCCGGAGCCCTCGGGCTGTACGTTTTAGTACTATCCCGAGGACTCCTCTTTTGTGATGAGCCACATCTACAACCTTCTAATCAAAAATTTTAGACTATAAAGCAGCATCTACTGCCGCTAACAAAAAGTGCCGTCAATGGAATGTACGTCGAGTACTATCCATCAACGGCATTTTTGCCGAGCGTTGTATCTACGGTTCTCCCACTAATTAACTCTTCACGTTATAAGCTACGAGGTGTTTTACCCGTATGCTTTTTGAAGAACTGCACAAATGCCGAAGGACTCGAAAAGTTTAGTTGGTCGGCAATCTCTTGTACCGTCATATCGGTCGTGCGAAGCAGCATCTTCGCATCAATAAGTATCGCCTCGTGTATCCAGTCGAGTATTGGTCTGCCCGTTGCACGCTTTATAGCTGTTGACAGATACTTGGGTGTAAGATTTAGTTTCTCGGCATAGAATTTTACGCTACGACTCTTTTTGTAGTTCGTGGCTAACAGCTGAAAGAATCTATCCGACAGGCTATCTGACTTTATATGTGCTGGCCCTGCACCTTCAAACACTCGCTCAAACTCGCCAACAATCTCTAAAACGAGGGCATAAAATATGGATTGTATAATCTCAGCCTGATACTTGCTCTGCTCTTTCGACTCCTTATATATAAATCGGTAGTAACTCTGAAGGTCATTAAACTTATCATCCGAAACTCTAATAACAGACCTATATCTGGAGTAGCTGAATATCGCCGTATCTATCGGCGAAGGCATATTGAGGATATAGTCTAACGACACGGCAATAATATTACTATTGCTAAGTAGCCCCGTGTGGATAGTTACAATATGGTTTTCAGGCAGTACGATAAGGCTATTGTTAGAGAGTATGTACTCCTTGCTGTCAATCACAACGCTACCCTCATCGCTCTTGCATATTATAAATACTATGCCATTGCGAATCAGCAGACACTCCGAAGAGCCTTGATTTGAACGAGGAATATCAAGGCTGATGAGAAACTCGCCATTTCCATTGTGTTTTACCATCTGCCCGATATCAATCTCTTGCACTGCTCCAAAATCTATACCCATAAGCGAATTTTAATAAATATATTTGCCAACAAATATAATAAATTTCCTCTAAATTGGCTGTACCTTTGCAACAAAATCATAAAAATAGAAAATGGATGATGACAACGAAGTATTATCAGCAGAGTGTCGAAGAGGTTATTCGGCAGCTGAGGACGGACCTTACACAAGGTTTAAGTAGCACAGATGTTGCAGCACTTCAGGAACGAGATGGTCTGAATGAGTTTGCCAAGAAGCAACACACCTCGCTGTGGCAGAAGTTCATTGCGCAGTTCAAGAGTTTTATGATTATCGTGCTGCTTGTGGCGGCTGTAATCTCGGGCGTTACGGGATATATGAATGGCGAGGGTATAACCGATGCGATTATTATCCTTTCGATACTTATTGTCAATGCTATAATAGGTGTATTTCAGGAGGCTAAGGCAGAGAATGCACTCGATGCTCTCGAAAAGCTATCTGCTCCCCATTGTAAAGTTATCCGTAATGGCGAGCATCAGGTTATAGAGTCGCGCGAGTTGGTCGTGGGCGATATTGTAGAGATTGAGACGGGTGATAGCGTACCTGCCGACTTGCGCCTTGTGGAGAGTGTAAATCTCAAAATTCAGGAGGCGGCACTTACAGGCGAGTCGCTACCTGTGGATAAGACCACCGCCACTATTGCAGACGATGTGCCCATTGGCGACCGTACAAATATGGCGTTCAGTTCGTGTAGCGTAACCTACGGTCGTGGCGTGGGTGTAGTGGTAGCTACGGGCGAGAGTACCGAAGTTGGAAAGATTGCCGCAATGATTAAGTCGGTGCCCGATATGCGTACACCCATGCAGGTGCGCCTCGATAAGCTTGGTAAGGTGTTGGCAATTATCAGTCTTGTGGTCTGTGCCGTAATCTTTATAATCGGCTTGTGCTATGGACGCGGAGTGATGGATATGTTTATGACCGCCGTGAGCCTTGCTGTGGCTGCTATTCCTGAGGGCTTGCCCGCTGTCTCTACCGTTGTATTGGCGTTGGGAGTGCAACGACTTGCCAAGCAGAACGCTATTGTGCGCAATCTGCCATCTGTCGAGACACTCGGCAGCACCACGGTAATCTGCTCCGACAAGACGGGAACGCTCACACAGAATAAGATGGCCATTGTGGAGTGTTATCCCGATAAATCCAATACGATGATGACCATTGGCTCATTGTGCAACGATACTACACAAGGCAATGATGGGGAGTTGTTTGGCGACCCAACCGAAACAGCTTTGGTAGCCTTTGCCGAGCAGAATAAACTTATGCAGTTGGAACTAAATGGTAGTTATCCGCGACTCGCGGAGATACCTTTTGACTCGGAGCGTAAGTTGATGACGACACTCCACCGCAAAGAGAATAAAACCATCTTGGTTGCTACAAAGGGTGGCTTCGACGAACTCTTGGCAAGGTGTAACCGTATAGAGGATAATGGTAATGTTAGAACCATTACAGATAGCGACAAAAAATCACTTGCTGATGCCAATATCACAATGGCGGGCAAGGCTCTGCGTGTACTCTGTATGGCATACAAGGAGATTACTATCACAGAGGAGCCCGATGCCGAGCAGTTAGCAACGCTTACCGCAGATGCCGAGAGTTCTCTCATCTTTGTCGGCATGGTCGGCATGATTGACCCGCCACGCGAGGAGGCAAGGGTTGCTGTTGAGCAGTGCAAGAGGGCAGGTATCAAGCCCGTGATGATTACAGGCGACCATAAAATCACCGCCTCGGCTATTGCCCAAAGTCTGGGCATTATGACGGCTACAGACAAGGTGCTTACGGGTAGCGACGTTGAGAGTATGAGCGATGAGGAGCTACGCAACATTGCCGGTAGCGTATCGGTCTTTGCGCGTGTAGCACCCGAGCATAAGGTGCGCATTGTGGAGGCGTATCAGAAGCTCGGCAATGTGGTCGCGATGACGGGTGATGGCGTGAATGATGCACCGGCTCTGAAACTTGCGAACATAGGTGTCGCTATGGGCATCACGGGAACGGATGTATCGAAGGAGGCCGCCGATGTGGTCTTGGCAGACGATAACTTTGCCACCATTGTACAGTCGGTGCGTGAGGGTCGCCGTATATATGACAACCTTATCAAGTCTATCCAGTTTATGATTTCGACCAACCTTGGCGAGATTGTACTGCTTCTTGTTGCTGTACTATGTAACTTCGATATGCCGCTACTGCCTATCCAATTGCTCTTTATCAACCTCGTAGGCGATAGTCTGCCGTCATTGGCACTCAGCGTAGACCACGCAGCGAAGAATATTATGAGCCGCAAGCCTATAGACCCAAATCAGGGCATCTTCACACGAGCCTTTACGACGAAGATTACCATTCAGGCACTCATTATCGGAGGTGTGACTATTGCAGCCTACATGATTGGCTTGCAGCACTCGATTGAAACTGCCCGCACGATGACCTTTGCTGTGATGATATTCTCGCAGTTTACAATGATATTCAGTATTCGCAGTGGCAACGGTTGGTTTACCGAGAGATTATTCTCTAACCGCTGGCTGTGGGCTACAATAGTGCTTGTTACGGGTCTAACATTACTTGTCATGCTTGTGCCTGCGATGCAGTCGCTCTTCAAACTCACGGCCCTTACTGCTACTCAGTGGTGGATAGTTGTAGGACTTTCAATTGGCGTACTCGGGTTAAGCGAATTTAGCAAGATATTTACCCGACTGAACCGCAACTAACAGACGACAATGGTGGCGTATGTAGTGAACTTTGTTGTTCTCTCATACGCCACCATTGCTTATTTACAATAAATCTATGCGAGATGCATGATGACACTACTCAATCGCGACTCTTATGGGCCGTCCTCTCTCCTTTACAGCATCTCGATAAGCTCCTCGTTGGTGTAGGCATCGGCGCCGTAGCATGTCTTGAGGTAGGCCAAGCCGCTGAGGTAGTCCTCCTCGGTGAACGAGTCGGTGGCCTCCTTCGCTACAACGACATCGTAGCCCAACGAGAAGGCATCGGCCGAGGTGTGGCGCACGCACATGTGTGTGTGCAAGCCCGTCATCACTACGGTCTGCACGCCGAGCTCCTTGAGGAGGATGTCGAGGTCGGTCTGGAAGAAGCCACTATAGCGGCGCTTGGGCACAACATAGTCGCCCTCCGACTGCTTAAGCTCGGGGATGACTGCGGCACCCGGTGTGCCTGCTATGGCGTGGTCACCCCAGATTGTCAACTCGCGGTCAATACCCTTGAGGTGGGCATCGTTCGAGAAGATTACAGGCACGCCCTTCTTGCGTGCAGCATCAAGGAGTGCTGCCGTGGCAGGAACAATAGCCTTGCCGCGCTCGCATGTGAGCG